>NZ_JANINM010000379.1 GCF_024509055.1 Mesorhizobium sp.
GCCCATCGCCATCGGGATGTAGGTGCCGTCGGCCTTGATCTTGTCGAGCACGGCGTAGAACTCGTCGACCGTGGTCGGCACCTTCAGGCCGAGCTTGTCGAAGGCGTCCTTGTTGTAGATGAAGCCATGGATAACCGAGGCCATCGGCACGCAGAAGCTCGACTTGCCGTCGTCGGTCTGCCAGGCGGACTTGGCGACGGGCGAGAAATTGTCCATGCCGGGCAGCGAGCTGAGGTCGGCGAGGTTGCCCTTCTTGAACAGCTCCAGCGACTTGTCGAACGGACGGCAGGTGATCAGGTCGCCTGCCGAGCCGGCGGTGAGCTTGGCGCCCAGCGCCGCGTCGTACTCGGTCGGCGCCGAAGGCGCGAACACCACCTTGATGCCGGGGTTCTTGGCTTCGAAGGCCGGGATCAGCTTGTCCTTCCAGATGGCGAGGTCGTCGCCGCGCCAACTTTCGATGTTGAGCGTTACGTCGTCGGCGAGAGCCATCCCGGTGCTGCCGAGGATGCTTGTGCCGAGCAGAAGTGCCGTCAGTAGTCTGGTCGTCATGTTCAGTCTCCCTGTTGACCTTTTTCAGGTTCGGTTTTGATGAGAACTGGAGCTCAATGCCCCTTGCTCCCCTCGATCTCGGAAAGCGCCGGCCTGAGCTTCTGGCCGGTTCCTTCGAGTATCTTCTCGGCCGCGTCGGCGCTGGCGGCGCCTGCGGCGAGCAGAATGGCGGTCTTGACCACGCCGCCGCTTTCTTCGAGCAGACGCGCGGCATCGTCGCGGTTGCGCCCGCTGATGGCGGCCACCATGCGCACGGCGCGGTCTCGCAACTTGATGTTGTCGGCGGTGAGGTTGACCATGTAGCCGTCATGCACGTGGCCAAGATGGATGGCCGACAGCGTCGACAGCATGTTGAGTGCGATCTTTTGCGCGGTTCCGGCGCCCATGCGGGTCGAACCGGCGATCAGCTCCGGCGGCGTTTCGAGCAGGATGGCGACGTCGGCCTGATCGAACAGCTTCGCGCCCTTATTGTTGGCGATGGCGATCGTTGCGGCGCCGCGCCGCCGCGCGTCGCCGATCGCCTGGACGGCGTAGGGCGTGGAGCCGCTGGCGGAGATGGCGATCAGGCAATCTCCCTTGCCGATATCGGCGCCGGCAACGGCAGCCGAGGCCTCTTCGATGTCGTCTTCCGGGCCGCCGGCAAGCGTATGGAACGCCGCGTCGCCGCCGGCTATCAGGATGGCAATACGCTCACGCGCGATACCGAACGTGCCGGGCAGCTCCAGCGCGTCGGCCACCGCCATCAGGCCGGAACTGCCGGCCGCGGCATAGGCGAGCCTTCCGCCGTTCTTCAGCTGTCTTGCGATAAGCTCGGCAGCCTGCGCGATGGCCGGGATGGCGCCATGCACGGCCTTGGCGGCCTCAATCTGGGCATTGGCAAGAAACGCCAGGACGGCTTCCGGGGTCTGGACATCCAGTCCCTCGGCATCCTGATGAAGCGCCTCCGTGCGCGTCTCGGCCATCCGTTTTCCTCCAACTGAGGGAACAATACCAAAAAAATACCACTTGTCCACATCCATTAACACTTTTCGCTTGTCGGAATTGGCTTGCCGGCAAATTATCAAGGATTTTCAATAAAATACGCCTCAATCTATTTCGAGATAGAAATTAACGCTTGGCTATTGGTATTTTATTGGTATTATCCGCCCCCGAGGAGAAATCGCGTGAAATTCGTGCTTGGCATCGATGGCGGCGGCACCAGCTGCAGGGCGGCCCTTGCGGCCGCCGACGGCGTCATCATCGGTCGCGCCAAAAGCGGCGCCGCCAACATCCGCACCGACCTTACCGGCGCCCGTACCAACATCGTCGAGGCTGCAAGGCAGGCCTTCATCGCAGCCGGCGAGGATCCTGAACTGATCCCGCAAACGCCTGCCATTCTTGGCCTCGCCGGCGCCAATGTCGGCACCTACCGGCAACAGCTCGAAGCGATCCTGCCGTTCAGCAGGAGCCGGGTCGAAACCGATGCCGAGATCGCACTCGAAGGAGCTGTCGGTTCCGGTGACGGCGCCATGGCGATCCTCGGTACCGGCACCGCCTATATGGCGCGTAAAGGCGGCAAGTCGCGCGCCATTGGCGGCTGGGGTTTCCAGGTCGGCGACCAGGGCAGCGGCGCCCGCATCGGCCGCGACCTGCTCGAGCAGACGCTGCTTGCCTATGACGGCATCCGCCCCGGCTCGCCGTTGACCGAGACCATGCTCGGTGTCTTCCGCAACAATCCCGAGGACGTGGTCGAGTTCACCACCAATGCCAAACCCGGCGACTTCGGCGGTTTCGCGCCCAAGGTCTTCGAACATGCCGCGAAGGGCGACATCGTCGCCAACTGGATCCTCGACAAGGCGGTGGCCGACGTCGAGGCCTCGCTCGGGGCGCTGGACCTGGCGGACGATGCTCCGCTCTGCCTGCTCGGCGGCCTGGCGCCGCTCTACGCGCCGCGCCTGTCGGCGCGCTACCAGGCGCTGCTCAAATCGCCGCTCGACGATGCGTTGGGCGGCGCGGTGCAAATGGCGGCCCGCATATTCGGTCGGGCTTCGGGAGCTGCCGGATGAGCGCTGCCGACCAGATTTTCGCCATGCTGAAGGAATCCTCGCAGAGTGGCGCGCCGCTCTACCTGCAACTGCGAAAGAGCATCGAGGAGGCGGTCAATCGCGGCCTGATCGGCCCGGGCGATGCGTTGCCGTCGGAGCGTGACATCGCCAGCAAGGCCGACATCTCGCGCGTCACCGTGCGCAAGGCAGTGCAGGACCTGGTCAAGGGTGGCATCCTCGTCCAGCGCCACGGCTCTGGCACCTTCGTCGCGCCGCGCATGGAACGCGTCGAGCAGTCGTTGTCCAGACTCACCTCCTTCACCGAGGATATGGCGCGTCGCGGCATGGTCGTGCGCTCGGCCTGGCTCGATCGCGGCCTTTACGCACCCTCGCCGGACGAGATGATGGTGCTCGGCCTGTCGTCGACCGAGTTGGTGGCGCGCGTCTCGCGCCTGCGCATCGCCAACGACACGCCGCTGGCAATCGAGCGCGCCGCGCTCTCGGCGACCGTGCTGCCCGAGCCGGAGACCATCGGCTCCTCGCTCTATGCGGCGCTGGAACGGACCGGTAACCGCCCCGTGCGCGCGGTGCAGCGTATCTCGGCCGCCAATCTCGGCGATGGCGACGCGCATCTGCTGGAAGTGCCGCCCGGGGTTGCCGGCCTGCATATCGAGCGTATTTCCTATCTGGCGAGCGGCAAGGTGATAGAATTCACCCGCTCGATCTATCGAGGCGACGCCTATGATTTCGTCGCGGAACTCCGGCTGACCGGGCCGGGAGAGGACAGCCGACCATGAGTACGACCATCACCCATATGCGGCGCGAGATCGACGAGATCCCGGAAGCGACGGCTCGCCTGCTGGACGGATCCGCCAAGGTGCTTGCCGAGGCGGGGCGCGGCCTTCGCGAGCGCGATCCGCATTTCGTCGTTACCGTGGCGCGCGGCTCGTCGGACCACGCCGCCACCTTCATGAAATATGCCGTCGAGCTGACCGCCGGCCTTGCGGTCGCTTCGGTCGGCCCGTCGATCGCTTCGATCTATGGCGCCAAGCTCAGGCTGCGCGGCTCGGCTTGCCTGGCGGTCTCGCAGTCGGGCAAGAGCCCGGACATCGTCGCGATGGCCGAAACGGCGCGGGCCGGCGGCGCGCTGACCGTCGCCATTACCAACACGGCCGACTCGCCGCTGGCGCGCGCCTCGGACTATGCCATCGACATTCTGGCCGGGCCGGAGCGCAGCGTCGCGGCGACCAAGACTTTCGTCAACTCCGCCGTGGCCGGCCTGGCGCTGATGGCGCATGCCACCGGCGATGAGGCGCTGCTTGCAGCGCTTGCCCGCCTGCCGGAGCATTTCAGCAAGGCTATCGCCTGCGACTGGATGGCGGTGGCGGCGGCGCTCGAGACGCCGCAGTCGCTCTTCATCCTCGGTCGCGGTCCGTCCTTCGCGATCGCCAGTGAGGCGGCGCTGAAGTTCAAGGAGACCTGCGCCATGCATGCCGAGGCCTATAGCGCCGCCGAGGTCATGCATGGACCGCTGGCCCTGGTCGGGCCGGGCTTCCCGGTCCTGGCTCTTGCCGCCCGCGATGCCTCCGAGCCTTCGGTCGCCGAGGCGGCCGACAATCTCGCTGCCAAGGGTGCGGCCGTCTTTGCCACCTCGGACAAGGCCAAGAGCACCAAGCTGCTGCCATACGTCGCCACTGGCCATCCGCTGACTGACCCGCTGCCGTTGATCGTGTCCTTCTACGGCTTCGTCGAGGCGTTCGCCCGGCATCGCGGTCTCGACCCGGACACGCCACGCAACCTGCGCAAGGTGACGGAAACCGTATGAGCGACCGTTTCGCCCTCACCGGCGCCCGTATTTTCGACGGCGCCGACTGGCACGACGATGCCGCCCTTGTCGTCAGGGACGGCCTGGTCGAGGCCATCCTGCCGGAGCAAGCCATTCCGTCCGGCATTTCTCGCGTCGAGACCGGCGGTGGATTACTGGCACCCGGCTTTGTCGACATACAGGTCAACGGCGGCGGCGGCGTCATGCTCAACGACCATCCCGATGTCGCCTCGATCGAGACCATCTGCCGCGCGCATGCGCCTTTCGGCACGACGGCGCTTCTGCCGACACTGATCACCGACACGCCGGCGATCACGGCTGCCGCTGTCGCTGCTGGAGCCGAGGCCGCGCGGAAAAAGGTGCCGGGCTTTCTCGGCCTGCACCTCGAGGGGCCGCATCTGTCGATCGCTCGCAAGGGCGCGCATGATCCGGCCCTGATCCGGCCGATGACTGATGCCGACCAGGCCGCGCTGATCGCGGCGCGGAAACAGCTGCCGGTCCTGCTTACAACCATTGCGCCGGAGTCGGTCGATCCGGCCCGCGTTGCAGCGTTGGCGAAGGCCGGCGTCGTCGTCAGCCTTGGCCATACGGACACCGGCCATGCAACGGCCAGTGCCTTCGCCGAGGCCGGTGCAACGGTGGTGACCCACCTCTTCAATGCCATGAGCCAGATCGGCAATCGCGAGCCGGGACTGGCGGGCACCGCCATCGACACCGGCAGCCTCTACGCCGGCATCATCGCCGACGGCATCCATGTGCACCCCGCCACGATGGTGCTTGCGCTGCGCGCCAAGCAGGGACCAGGCAAGATCGTGCTGGTCACCGACGCCATGGCGACCATCGGCACCGACATGACATCCTTCACGCTCAACGGCCGCACCATCTACCGCAAGGACGGAAGCCTCCGGCTTGCCGACGGGACGCTGGCCGGCGCCGATCTCGACATGATCTCGGCCATCCGCTTCGTGCACCGTGTCGTCGGGCTCGATCTCGATGAAGCTCTGCGCATGGCCTCGCTTTATCCGGCCGAGGCGATCGGCCAGGCGCACCGCCTCGGCCGCTTTGCCAACGGGACAGCCGCCGACATCGTCGGCCTGACGGATGATCTGGATGTCAAGAATGTCTGGATCGACGGCGAGAAGGTCTTTGGAGCCTGAGCCTATTCCTTCGTCATCCTCGGGCCTGACCCGAGGATCCATGCCGTGACCTCTGCCGTGGAGCACAGCGGTGAAGAATTCTATAACCGCTACAACGCCTTAGCGTAACGGCATGGATCCTAGGGTCTGCGCGCGTCGCTCCGCTCCTTGCTTCGCCCTAGGATGACGACCGGTATTATTAGCCTTTTTGTGCGTAGATATCCTTGTATGCCTCGCGAAGCAGGTTTTTCTGAACCTTGCCCATTGTGTTGCGCGGCAATTCGTCGACGAAGATCACCCGCTTGGGATGTTTGTATTTCGCCAGTCTTCCGGCGATGGAGTCGGCGATATCGCCCGCGTCGATCGCCGATCCCGGCTTGCGCACGACGACCGCGGTGACACCCTCGCCGAAATCCGGGTGCGCCACACCGATCACCGCGCTTTCGCTGACGCCGTCGAGCGCGTCGATCTCGCTTTCGATCTCCTTGGGATAGACGTTGTAGCCGCCGGAAATGATCAGGTCCTTGCCGCGTCCGACGATGTGGACATAGCCGTCGGTGTCGACCATGCCGAGATCGCCGGTGATGAAGAAGCCGTCGGGGCGGAACTCGGCCTTGGTCTTTTCAGGCATGCGCCAATAGCCGCCGAAGACGTTCGGCCCTTTGACCTCGATCATGCCGATCTCGCCTTGCGCAAGCGGCTCGCCCGCTTCGGGATCGGTGATGCGCAGCGATATGCCGGGCAACGGAAGGCCAACCGTCCCGGCGCGGCGCTCGCCATGATAGGGATTGGACGTGTTCATGTTGGTCTCGGTCATGCCGTAGCGTTCGAGGATGGCGTGGCCGGTGCGGTCGCGCCAGGCCCTGTGCGTCTCGGCGAGCAGCGGGGCCGAGCCTGAAATGAATAGCCGCATCGCGCCTGCCGCATCCTTCGTCAGCGCTTCCTGCTGCAGCAGCCGGACATAGAAGGTCGGGACGCCCATCAACGTCGTCGCGCGTGGCATCAGCGACAGGATGCGGGCCGGGTCGAACTTGCGTTCGAACAGCATGCTGGCGCCGGCCATCAGGACGACGTTGGTGGCGACGAACAGGCCATGCGTGTGGAAGATCGGCAACGCATGGATCAGCACGTCGTCGGCGCTGAAACGCCAGCAGTCCACCAGCACGCGCGCGTTGGAGGCGAGGTTTTCGTGGCTGAGCATGGCGCCCTTGGATCGCCCGGTCGTGCCGGACGTGTAGAGGATTGCCGCGAGATCGTCCGAGCCCCGCTCGACGTCGTGGAAGTCGCTGGATTGGCGTGACGCCTGGTCCGCCAGGGACCCCTGGCCGTTACGATCGAGGGTGACAACGACGGCGCCGGATGCCTCGACCAACCGCCCGATCTCGGCCGCCTTCGACGGGTCGCAGACGATGACCCGCGGCGCCGCGTCCTCGAAGAAATATTCGAGTTCGGTCAGCGTATAGGCGGTGTTGAGCGGCAGGAACACAGAGCCGGCGCGCACGCAAGCGAGGTAGAGCAGCGCTGCTTCAGGGCTTTTCTCGACCTGAACGGCAACCCGGTCGCCTGGTTCGACATCCAGTTGCAGGAGCGCGTGCGCCATCTGCGCCGACCGCGCCAGCATGTCGCCATAGGTGAGCGAGCGCCCGTCATCCGCCTCCAGCAGCAGGCGCTCGGGCGCGGGCATGCGGGAACGGAAAGCGTCGAACAGGTGATTGGTCATGTCTTCCTCTGATGTCGAGCCGGCTACATCCGGCTTCGACTTGCCGTCCGGAGCGATATCAGATTTGCCAGCGAAGGGCAGCTATTTGCGGCCGCGGGTCGTCTTGCCCGCGCCGGCAAGCGGATCATAGCCCTGGTTGAAGCGCTCGATGCACATGGCCGCGGTCAGGCGGTAGTGACTTAGGAGCGCCTCGACGGCGCCGTCGGCATCTCCATCAAGCGTACGCTCGGCGATCGTCCGGTGCTCCGCGAGATCGTCCCGTCCAGAGCCGGGACCGCGCTGCGAGATCAGCCGGTAGCGGGAGGCCTGGTCCGAAAGCTGGTCGCAGAAGCCGATCAGCCAATGTGAATTGCAGGCCGCAATCAGCGCCTGATGGAAGGCGCGGTGCAGCTTCTCCCATTCCGGGTTGTTGGTCGCGGGATCGTCGGGCAGGCGGCGCTCGGCGCGTGCCAACCGGTGCAGCGCCAGCACAAGCTGCTCTTCCCATTCCGCCGTACGGTGGGCGATGGATTCGCGCAGCGCGCGCTCCTCCAGCCAGCAGCGCGTCCGGGTCAATTCTTCCAGTTCGGCCGCGCTCACGGGCATCAGGAAGAAGCCGCGCTGGTCGTGCCGCCCGAGCAGGCCTTCGGCCGCCAGCCGATTGAGTGCCTCACGCACGGGCGAAGCACCCGCGCCATAGCGGGAAACCACCCATTCGACACGCAACTTGCTCTCGGCCTCCAACGCCCCGCGCAGCAGATCCTCGCGAAGCTGGTGGTAGACCGAACTGGCCAGGGTGCTTTTAGCGCCCTTGCCCTCGCCTGGATCGGCGTTTCCGTTCGTCAATCGAGCTCCTCTTGCTTGCCCCTGTCGTGCCAGGGCCCCTCGGCGAAGCAATTTCCCGTACATGTATCATACAGCCGGGCATTGCCGCCTCAAGCGGAAGCTGACGCTATTCGACTTTAAGACAAGGTGGTCGAGCTGTTTTTCGAATAAAGTAAACTCTGGCCGGAAATATTTGAGCGCTGCGATTTATTGAACATTCATTCAACGAAAGCGCGACCGTGCAGCTCCAGATGGAAATGAAGTAGCCTGTTCTTCAGCCCGCGGCCTTGTCGGCCGCCGAACGGATCGCTTCGATATTTGCCTTATAGGCTTCGACACTGCCGCCCTTGAAGATTGCGGCGCCAGCCACCAGCACATTGGCGCCCGCCGCGGTGACCAGCGGCGCCGTTTCGGGGGAGACACCGCCGTCGATCTCGATATGGATCGGGCGGTCGCCGATCAGCGCCTTGACGCGTTTCACCTTGTCGACGATGGCCGGGATGAACGCCTGGCCGCCGAAGCCGGGGTTGACGGTCATGATCAGGATCAGGTCGAGCCGGTCGAGCACATACTCGATAGCCGTTTCCGGCGTCGCCGGATTGAGCGAGACCCCGGCCTTCTTGCCGAGGTTCCTGATGGTCTGCAGCGAACGGTCGAGATGCGGGCCGGCCTCGGCATGCACCGTCATGCCGTCGCAGCCGGCCTCGGCAAAGGCCGCCAGATAGGGATCGGCCGGCGAAATCATCAGATGGCAGTCGAAGAAGGCCTTGGTCCGGTTGCGGATTGCCTTGATCACCGGCGGGCCGAAGGTGATGTTCGGCACGAAATGACCGTCCATCACGTCGAGATGGATCCAGTCGGCGCCGGCGGCGGCCACGGCCTCCACCTCGTCGCCGAGCTTCGAGAAGTCGGATGCCAGCACCGATGGCGCGATCAGGGTCTTCTTGCTCATGATGCGGCCTCTCCCGTGCTTGCTCCAGACGCGACGTCAGGATCGACTGCCTAAAGCATTTCGCGGCCAAATGGAATCGCCGGCACTGAGGCAAAACGCGGCAAGGCAAACAGCCGGCAGGGGCAGGAAGGTCGAAAGAGAAAAACCCGCCGGATTGCTCCGGCGGGTTTCTCTGGGCCGATCGGCCTACTGGATGTAGGCGCCCGATGGATCCTGCAGCAACCGTGGCTGCCGCTGCGGCGCCGGGCGCAGCACGCCCGGGTTGAGCAGTATGCCAGGATTGATCTCCACGCCTGGCCGCCGGCGGGTCGGTGCGCAATCCGGGAACCGTCCGACAGTGCCCGCCGGGCAGCGCCGCCTGGTGAAATCCGGCTGGCATTGCCCGTTGATGAAGTGCGCGCCAGGTGCGCATTCAACTTGCTGCGTCCTGCGGCAGGCGCCATCGCGAACCTCGGTTCCGCGCGGGCAGACGCAGTCGCCCCGCTTGTTACGGGTCTGGCCGCGAATGGTGCACTGCTGCTGTGTCGGCCTTGGCGTCTGGCAGGTCTTGCCCCGTACCTGCAGGCCATCCGGGCAGGCGCAATTGCCGTTGGCATCACGCACCTGGCCGCGGATTGGGCATTGGCTGCTCACGGTCGGCCGGCAGGCATTGCCACGTACCGCCGTGCCGCTCGGGCAGACGCAGACGCCGTCGCTGTTGCGGCTCTGGCCATCGATGCGGCACTGGCTGGGCGGCTGCCGGTCCGGCACGCAGGCCCTGGCGACACGGTCGAGATGCGTGCCGTCCGGGCAGGCGCAGCCGTTCCCGTTCAAGGTCGGCACGGCGCCGCGGATCGTGCATGTCGGCAGCGGCTGGAGATTCGGCACGCATCTGCCGTTTTCCAGGTCGGTGCCACGCGGGCAGACACAGCGTCCGTCTTCCGTCCGCACCTGGCCCGGCAGCGGGACGCAGGATTGCACCGGAGGCAAGGGGAGCGGCAGCAGGTGGGTGCCGCCGCCCGGTGTGCACTGGCCATTGCGGAAGGTGGTGCCTTCCGGGCAGACGCAGCGGCCGGCCGAGTTCATCACCAGCCCGAACGAGCACTGGTTCTTCACCTCATGGCGGATGGTGAAGGGGTGGCAGGCATAAGCCTTGCCGCCATCACCCTGGCCGCCGGTCGTGCCACGCAGCGCGTCGCCGCCGCCCTGCACCGGCGTGTTCGGCGAGAGCACGCCGACGCAGTTCTGCCCGTTGACCGTGCCCTGCAGATTGGCGAGACGCCCGTCGTCGGGGAGGGTCACCGTGACATGGTGCGTGTGGCTTTCGCCTGCACCCAGGCTCAGATTGGCGATGCACGATGCCGGCAGCGTCGACGGCTCCGGGGAGCAGCCGAAAGGCGGGTCGATCGACGTGATCGCGACGCCTTCCAACCGGCCGATGCCGTCCACGCCGATCGCATCGCCGATCCGGACCGGACCGGAGAAGGCGTTCGGGCCGTCATTCGTGATGGTGATCACGAACGAGCAGGGCTTGCCGGGCTGGCACTCGGCATCGCCAGTCTTCTCGACGCGGATGGTCGCGGAACCGCCGCCTTTCGCGCAAGCCTGGCCGATCGAGCGGATGAGATCGTCGCCTGGCGACGGCCCGTAGGAGCCGCGCGCGCAGTTCTCGAACGCGCCGTTCGCACCCACCGTCACGTCGAAATGCCTGCTTGTGCCGGGCGTCATCGCGGCGCCGGGGATCTGGCAAGACAGGGTGTTGGCGGGCACCGGCCCGCAGTTCCAGTCCGCGCCGTCGGGGGTCACGGTCTGGATGGCTGTCGGTGCGCCGCCCGACACCAGGGTCGCGGCGTCGTCGACGCGCACCGGACCTGTCGGGGCGGCGGTGCCGGCATTGGTGACGGTGATGCGGCAGGAAACCGACGCTGCACCGGCGAGCGACCCGTCGCACACCTTGATGATGCGCAGTCCTGGCCGGCCGCCATTCGGATGGCGGATGCGTTCAGTGGCGCAGGCCTTGTTGTTGGCGAGATCGGTCTCGCCGGGAACGGGCTTCACTTCGGCGCAGTTCTCCACCGTGTCAGACCGGTAGTCCGAAGGCACCACCGCCTTGACGACGATCGCCGTCGAGGCGCCGGGAGGCAGCGAGATGCCGGCATTGTCGCAGCGGAACTGGCCGGAGCCGTCCGGTCCGCATGTCCATGGCGGTGTCGGGCCGAAGGTCGAGGAAGTCGGTGCGCCGCTTGGGTAATTGTCGATCACCGTCAACGGTCCGCTATAGGTGCCGGTGCCGTTGTTGATGATGTCGATCACGAAGCTGCAGACGCCGTCGGCCGTGCAGGCCTCCGAGCGGGCGCGCTTCTTCAGCAGCAGGTCGACCTTCTTCTCGACCGGAGGCAGGCACTGTGGATCGCGGTCGCCGCGCTGGCAGATCGGGATCGAAGCGCAACCGCGATCATTCTGCTGGCTGCCGAACAGCGGCTTGCCGCTGGCCTGGTAGTCATAGGTGGCGCAATTGTTCAGGGCGTTGCCCTGCCATCCGGCCGCCGGCTTGAAGCCGAGCTTGAGATCGACCGACGCACCCGGGTTCAGCGTGGTCACCGGATAGGTGCAGGTCATCGGCGTAGTGGTGGGTGCGCAGACCCAGGGCGCGTTCGGCCCCGAGGTAAGCACCGAGCCTGCCGGCGTCGTCACTTCGTCGAGCACGATCTTGCCGTTGTAGGGCGCGTCGCCGACATTGGTGACGGTTATGGTGAAGTCGCAGCCGCCGGCCATCGTGCAGCGCGGCACGTCGGCATGCTTCTCGACCTTGAGGTCTGGCTCCTTCTCCTTCGGCGGGCACCTCAGGTCGCGTGGGATGACGATGTCGATCGTCTGCGTGCAGCAAAGCCCCCAGCCCTCCTTCGGCCCGGCATAGGTCTCGATACCGGTGACGATGAGGTGGATGGTCTCGCCGGGCGAGGCGCCGATGATCTTCCAGTTGAGCACGCCGCCGCCATTCGGCACCTGTTGCGTGCTTGGAACGATGGTAATGCCGGGCGTGGTGGTCGACACCTGGACCCACTTGCCGCCCATCTCCGGGCCGACCGGCATGTGGTAGATGAAGGCGCCGCCGCCGGGCACGCAATCGACCGTGCCGCGCTCGAGCTTGAAACATTCCTTGCTCGGGGGCGGAGGCGGCGGAGGGCACTCGGTCAGGTCGATCTTGATCGAGGTCTTCACGCCGGTGAGGAGGTCCCCTCCGGTCTTGCCCGGATCTTGCGACGGGATGGTGGTTGCCGGACTGCCCCTGAGCGCCACAATCATCTGGCCCTGGTTGTCGACCATCGCTGGCGCCGGAAAGGCTGCCGGATCGATCTTGGCGACAATGCGGAAGGTGATGACGCGTTCGCCCGCGGCGCCGGCGCCCACGAGGCTGGCGGCGCTGATCCGGAAGTCGGAAATGGTCGCCGTATCGTTCAGAGCGGCCGATGTGCTGATCGTGGCGCCGGGCAGTTGCCCGCCGGAAGCACCCGTGCCGTCCCCGGCGATATCGACGCTGACGATCTGCAGGCCATGTGGCAACTGGTCCTTGAAGTCGAGCCTTGTCGCTTTCAGCAACGCCGCCACGCTTGGTTTGTCGAAGTCCTTCGGGTCGCCGCGCAGGCCGAAGCTCAGCTCGTATTCGACGCGGTCGCAGCTTCTCTGGCCGCCCCTCTTGGTGAAGAAGGGCACGATCCGCCCGAGTTCCGGGTCGATGGCGTGTGACTGCTCGGATTCGGCACCCGGTTGTGGGCTGGCGGCTTGATCGGTCTTGGCCGGGGCCGTGCCTTCGGCAAGCGCCGGCAGGGCCGGCGTCATGGCGACCGCGATACCGGCCGCCATCAGCCAGCGCGCGCCGCGCCTGGCGTATGACAGGGGTTTCATGATCGTCTCCATGACGGTTCTTGGGGCGTCCGACGCGATGCGGGAAAGGGCGGGATTTTTCATCTGTCCCTCCCTCAGCGTTCGCAACTGACGGCTGGTGTTCTAAGCGGCAGCGTCATCTTGCAGCAAGGGTAGTAGCCGCCCTTGTCCTGGTCGGACTTGCGATAGAAGCAGAGCCCGACATTGACGGTGTCGCCAGGATTATGGCCGGTGATATCGATCCTGTAGGGCTTGCCGGGCACATGCGACATCGGGGTTGTCACCTCGACGCCTGGCGTTCCGGACTGGGCCTTGATCGCATCGCCGCCAAAGCCGGCGTGGTCATGGAGAGTGAGATCGGCCCGGAGCCCGCGGGGCGTGCAGTAATAGTGCACGTCCTCGACATCAAGGCAGGGAGGCAGGTTGCCGGGCGGCGGGAACTCCGGCGGATAGATCGGCGGCAGGTAGCCGCCGGGAATTTCCTCGTAGTAGCCGGCGTGGCCGTCGCAGGGGCGCCAGACCCTGACATCGCCGACATGGCCCTTGACGTCGGGGTCCTCGAAGAAGCCGTCGAAGTCGACGAACCACGAACCAAAGGGCGGCACGTTGGCCGGCTTGACCAGGGTGCTCAGCGTCAGCTGCACGCCATGCACGGCGAACGGCCCGCCGGCGGCGAGCCGTTGCGCCAGCTCCGGATTCTCGCGCAGCTTGTCGCCGGTGTTGACAACGGTATCGGCGCACACGCTGGTATCCAGGTCGCCGTCGGCGTCATAGCGATATTGCAGATCGACGCCGCCGGCGGACTGCCGATTGCCTTGCGGGAAGCCGACAGCATATTCCTGCGGCACCTCGACCCAGGCCGACTCCGTCGTCGGATCGTCCACGTCCTTGCGCTGATAGCGGATCAGCTCGCCTTTGCCGGAATCGGCGAAGCTGCTGTAATCATAGCGGTTTTCCAAGGGACCGCGCTGGGCGAGGTACATGAAGCCCTTGTTGTCGAAGGCAATGTCGGTGACGGCGTAGTCCTGGTCGGCCTTGACCGTCAGTTCCCAGCGCGGATCGCTGGCAAAGCTCCCGTCGCTCGCAAGGCCTACCGACCAGATCTCGGCCTTTTCCCCGACGGAATAGTAGAGCCGGCCGCCATGATAGGCGACGGCCCAGACGCGGCGTTGGTCCTGTGTGTAGCCCCAGGTGCCCGGGTCTTCGCTGTTGAAGGCGGCGTTCCGGATGTCCATCACCGCGCCGTCGTCTGCGACGGGGGCTAGGCCATGCGCGGGACGTCCGGCAACGCCATGGTCGAATGTGTCGATCAGGTGACCCTCGATGTCGATGCGATGGATCAATCCCGTGTCGAGATCGGAGGCGAAGAATTCGCGGTGGACGGGATCGAAGGCGAGTTGGCCGATGCCGGGCCCGCTGTTGGTCTCGATATCCGCGAATTTCGACACTGCTCCGGTAATGCCGTCGATCTTCCAGATCGTGCCCGGTCCGCCACCGTTCCGCGTGCCGAACTGACCGTCCATGAAAATCGCGCCGGCCGTGCCGTGGCGCTGCCGTCGCGGGCGCCCGTCATTGCTTGCGTCGGGTGTAACGATCTCGATGCCGTGCAGCGAGGTCGCGGCCGCGTAGAGGTTGGGGATGCCGGATGGCACGCCGTCGCGCACGCCATCGTCATAGGTAAGGCCGAACACTTCGCCGATCTGGCCGGCGCTCACCTCGAAGGGCGGCGGCGTGTAGACGAGCTGGCCCGAGGCCGGCCCGCCCAGATGCGAGACGTCGAAGATGCGCAACGAGGCGCGCGAGGTGTCGATGAAGGTTTCGTCGACCGGGTCGACGCCGGGCGGCAGGCCTTCGGAATCGGGAGAGTCGAGGTTGGGAATGAAGGTGCCGGGGAACCCGGTCACGGCCATCGAGCCGGGATAGATGATCTGGGTCTGCTGGGCTTCGGCCGCGCCGCCAGGCCAGAGGCTGGCGGACAGCGCCAGGCCGAGAATTCCACAGCTTGCGGCTATTGCACGGCGAAAACGGCCGGCGCGGGGGGATATCGACGAGCCGCGGTCGCAAGACATTGAACTCCCCCCGAGGTCAGTTGGAGAAACGTCCGGCCTTGCCGCGCCAATCAGGGCAAGGCGCGGCGTTGCGGCACGTTCTCCCCCGATCGTATTGTCTGCTTTCCTCCTGGTTACGATACGCCGGCTCCTGGGTAGGGTCAACGGAACCAGCCGGAAGCCGAGCGTATCGCTTCCCTCACGAAGGCGGTGGTCGCGCCGCACGCCAGCTGTTTCGGGAGCCCTCGGAAACTCCGGGATTCTGATCATCGACGCCTTCCTCCGGGCCGCACCTTGCGGCATCAGAACGTCAGTCGCGGATCAGAGAGGAAAGGTTCATTGCGGCGGAGGCGAGGCGGAGAGCAAAGTCTTGCCGGCTACGGTGGTCACCAGGCCCATTCGCCCTTGCCGAGCGTCGATACGGCCTCGACGATGCGGGTGAAGCTTGCACGCGCCCGGCCGACCATATGCCGAGCCCGCAGGTAGCCATGAACCAGGCCTGGCTCCTCGAACCAGTACGCATGTCCGCCGGCCGCAAGGATGCGATCGCGATAGGCTTCGCCGTCGGACGACAGCGGGTCGCATTGCGCGGTGATCAGCACCGTCGGCGGCAGGTTGGCGAAATCTGCGTCGGCAAGCGGTGACTGGGTGATGTCGCCGGCCTGGTCGACGCCGCCGGTGCGGACGTGCTTGTAGAATTCGAGGTCCCGCATCGTCAGCATCGGCGCCTCGGCATGCGTCACATAGGAACCTTTCGTGCGGTCGCCGCCGAGGCCGGGATAGATAAGGACCTGTCCGACAGGCTTTTTCTCGTGGCCGCGCGTGGCGTGCGCAACGGCCGCGCAGAGATTGCCGCCGGCGCTGTCGCCGCAAAGCACGACGGGGCAATCATAGGTCTTCGAAGCCCATTCGAAGGCGTTCATGGCGTCATCGAAAGCGGCGGGGTGCAGATGCTCAGGCGCCAGCCGATAGTCGACCGACACGACATCGTAGCCGGTGCGCGCGCACAACTCGGCGCAGACGTCGTCATGGCTGTCCAGCCCGCCAAGGATGAAACCGCCGCCATGGATGTAGAGCACCATGGCCGCCTTGTTCGGCGCCGCGTTGCGGTAGATGCGGATCGGCACGTTGCCTGTCGGCGTGGCGACGGCGGTCGTCTCGGCGGTGACCTCTTGCGGGTAGCCGGCAAAGAATTCCCGGGACATCCGGTCGTAGATCGCGCGCTGCTGCGCGATCGTGTAGTCGATCGTGTCGGGCGGATAATAGGAATTGGTCTTCTCGATGAAGGCCCAGGTCTCGGTGTCGATGAGGGTTCTGTAGTCGGTCATGCTGGTCGGACCGACTTCGAAAGCAGAGCCCAGGCACCCCCCTCTGTCCTGCCGGACATCTCCCCCTCAAGGGGGGAGATTGGCTGTCCTTTTGGCGTTCGCCAATTTTCGACGCTGCTCAGGAGGCGCCGGCGCAGCAACCGCCGATCTCCCCCCTTGAGGGGGAGATGCCCGGCAGGGCAGAGGGGGGTGCCTGGCGCCGTCATCTCCAAAGGCTCACTTCCCCTTCCAGACCGGGTCGCGCTTCTCTGCGAACGCCCGGAACCCTTCCATATTGTCTTCCGACCCGTAGAGGACATCGACAGTCGGCAACTGCCTGCGCGTCACCTTGTTCATCGCCTCCTGGAAGGTCAACGCCTCGGCGACGCGCGCCGTCTCCTTGATCGAGGCGAAGACCAGCGGCGGCCCGCTGGCGAGCAGCCTTGCGATCTCCCACACGCGATCCTCAAGCTTGTCCTGGGGCAGCACCTCGTTGACCAGGCCCCAGCGATGCGCCTCGGCAACGTCCATCCAGCGGCCGGTGAACAGGAGGTCCATGGCGATATGGTAGGGGATGCGCTTCGGCAGCTTGATGGTCGCGGCGTCGGCCAGCGTGCCGGCGCGGATCTCGGGCAGCGCGAAGGACGAATGGTCCGAGGCGTAGATCAGGTCGCACGAGAGCGCCAGCTCGAAGCCGCCGCCCACCGCCATGCCGTTGACGCAAGCGATCACCGGCTTGTTGAGGTCGCGCAGTTCCTGCAGCCCGGCAAAGCCGCCGACGCCATAGTCGCCGTCGACCGCGTCGCCGGCTGCCGCCGCCTTCAGGTCCCAGCCGGCGCTGAAGAACTTGTCGCCGGCGGTCTTGACGATGGCCACGCGCAGTTCCGGATCGTCGCGGAACGCCTTGAAGGTCTCGCCCATCTGCCGCGAGGTCTTCAGGTCGATGGCGTTCGCCTTCGGCCGATCGAGCGTGACTTCGAGGATCGCGCCTTCGCGGCGGGTGGTGATGACGTCAGCCATTCTTCTTTTCTCCAAGCACCAGCAGGGCGTCGGCGATCCAGGCGCCCTTGCCCTCGGCGCATACGATCAGCGGATTGATGTCGAGTTCCTCGATCTCGCCGGCATTCTTCTGCACGAAGTCGGCAATGCCGGCGATGGCGTCGATGGCGGCCTTGACGTCGGCTTTCGGCCGGCCGCGATAGCCTTCCAGCAGCGGGTAGAGCTTCAAGCCGCGCAGTGCCGCCTCGATGTCGTCGCGCGTCGCAGGCAGCATCAGGGTGACGCTGTCGCGCAGAAGCTCGACCAGCACGCCGCCGGTGCCGAGCGTCATCACCACGCCGAACATCGGGTCGCGGGTGAAGCCGACGATCAGTTCGGCGACGCCGTCGCGCACCATGCGCTCGGCATAAAGCCCGGTGCCGAGCGGCAGCAGGTCATGCGCGGCGGCACTGACGGATTCGGCATCCTTGAGGTTCAGCCTGACGGCGCCGACTTCCGACTTGTGGGTCACGCCGAGCGCCTTCAGCGCCACCGGGAAGCCGAGCGTCATGGAGGAGATCACCGCCTCGACCGCGTTGCCCGCGCGCTCGCCCTTCGGCACCGGCAGGCCGGCCTTGATCAGCCTCTCCTTGGCTTCGGCTTCGTCCGGGGTCACACGGCCGCCTTCGGAAACGCCCGCCGCCCTGGTGTCGACCGGCTGCGCCTGGGGCTCGCGCCAGGCCCAGCCTATGAAGGCGGCCGCCTGGGTGGCATCCATGGCTTCCGCAATGCCGAACAACGGCACCATGCCGCGCGCCATCAGGCCGGCGGTGTATTCCTCCGGCAGGTTCTCGGGCAGCGACGAGACGATCGCGCCCTGCGCGTTATTGGTCTTCAGCGCCGCCTCGAAGGCACGCAGCGTCGCCCACCAGTCGACGTCCGAGCAGCGGTCAGGGCGCGGGAAGTCGAGCACCAGCATGTTGAGGTCGAAGCCGCCCGACACCATTGCGGTGAAGGTGGCCGTCATCGCCGGCTCGTTGTTCCAGATGAAGGTGTGGTAGTCGAGCGGATTGGCCACCGCCACCAGCGGGCCGAGCGTCGACTTGACGTCGGCGCGATGCTGATCGGTCAGCGTCGGGAAATGTACCCAGCGCCCTTCGGCGCTGTCGGCCATGACGGAAGCCTCGCCACCCGAGCAACTCATCGACGAAAGCCTGTAGCCGGGCAACGGCCCGGTGATGTGCAGGAGCTTCAGCGCCTCGATGAAGGCGGGAATCGAATCGACGCGCGCTATGCCCAGACGCTTCAGGAAAGCGCCGGACGCGGCGTCCGAACCGGCGAGCGATGCGGTGTGCGACACCGTTGCCTGCCTGGCCTGTTCCGAACGGCCGACCTTCATGGCGATGATCGGTTTCTTCAGCTCACGGGCCCGTGCCGCGAGCCGCTCGAATCCGGCTACGGAATCGAAGGCCTCGATGTGCATGCCGAGCGAAGTTACGCGTTCATCCTCGATCAGGCCGAGCGCCATTTCGGAGAGGCCGGTCTGCGCCTGGTTGCCGGCCGTCATCAGGAAGGCGATCGGCAGGCCGCGCTTTTGCATCGTCATGTTGATGGCGATGTTGGACGACTGGGTGATGATGGCGACGCCCTTGCCGCCTTCGGCGAGCCGGATGCCGCCATGCTGGTCGGGCCACAAAAGCGCGCCGTCGGCATAGTTGATCAGCCCGTAGCAGTTCGGGCCGATGATCGGCATCTCGCCCGCCGCTGTGACGAGCTCGGCCTGTAGCCGCTCGCCGTCCTCGTCATAGGCCTCGGTTTCGAGGAAGCCGGCGGCAAAGCAGACGGCGCCGCCGGCGCCACGCTCGGCCAGCGCCTTGATGACCTCGATGGTGAGATGCCTGTTGACGCCGACAAAGGCCGCGTCCGGCGCTCCCGGCAGGTCGGCGACGGAGCGGTAAGCCTTGCGGCCAGCGACCTCGTCTTTTGTCGGATGCACCGGCCAGATTTCGCCGGCAAAGCCCATTTTGATCGATTGCGCCACGACGGCGGCGGCCTGCGCCCCGCCGAACACGGCAATCGATTGCGGGCGCAGGAGACGTTCGAGTTTATGCATGGTCATCTTTTCGTTTGAGCGCGATCTTTTCCAAGAACCGGGTTCCGGCTCTTGGAGATCATGCACTAAGCCCCGAACGGACGCAGCAACGCCCGCGAAATAATATGCCGCTGAATCTCCGATGTGCCTTCCCAGATGCGCTCTACGCGGGCGTCGCGCCAGATGCGCTCCAGCGGCAGGTCGTCCATCAGCCCCATGCCGCCATGGATCTGGATGGCCTCGTCTGCGACGTAAGCCAGCATTTCGGTGGCCTTCAGCTTCGCCATCGCCATGTCCTGATCGGTGACGGTGCCCTGATCGTACTTCCAGCCGGCCTCGAACACCATCAGGTCCGCGGCCTTCAGTTCCGTCGCCATGTCGGCGAGCTTGAAGGAAACGCCCTGGAACTTGCCGATCTGCTGGCCAAATTGCTGGCGCTGCGCGGCATATTCGATGGCATGCGACAGCGCGCGCTCGGCGCGACCGAGGCAGGTGGCGCCGACCTGCAGGCGGGTGGCGCCGAGCCAGGAATTGGCGACGTCGAAACCCTTGTGCACTTCGCCGAGCACCTGGCTTGCCGGCAGCCGGCAATCGTCGAATTCAAGGATCGAATTGGTGTAACCGCGATGCGAGACGTTGCGGTAGCCGTCACGTACCGAAAAACCCTTGGTGCCCTTGTCGACGAAGAAGGCGGTGATCTTCTTGCGCTTTCCGCGCGGCGAGTCCTCTTCGCCCGAGGCCATGAAGACGATGGCGAAATCGGCGATGTCGGCATGGCTGATGAAGTGCTTGGTGCCGTTGAGTATCCAGTCGGAGCCGTCCTGCACGGCGGTCGCCTTCATGCCGCGCAGGTCGGAGCCGGCGCCGGGCTCGGTCATCGCCAGGCAGTCCCACTTCTCGCCGCGGATGCAGGGGAAGAGGTATTTCTCGCGCTGCTCGGGCGTGCCGGCGAGCAGGATGTTCGACGGACGCGCCACGCAGGTCCAGTGCAGCGCGTAGTTGGCGCGGCCGAGTTCCTTCTCGTAGAGCAGCCAGCTCACCGTATCCAGGCCAGCGCCGCCGACATCGGCCGGCATGTTGGCGGCGTAAAGCCCGGCTTCCATTGCCTTGGCCTTCAGCTCGTCGATCAGTTCGCGGCGCAGCTCGCCGGTGCGTTCCACCTCGCGCTCATGCGGGTAAAGCTCGTTCTCGACGAACGCGCGCGTCGTCTCGACGATGAGCTTCTGCTCTTCCGAAAGACCGAAATGCATGGCTCAGCCCTTCTTCTTGCTCTTCTTCGGCTTTTCGACCTTCTTCACCGGTTTGGCAGCCTTGGCCTTCTCGGCGGCCTTGGAGGCGGTCGGCTTCTTTGCCGCCAGCTTGGCGAGCTGTTTTGTATAATCCTTGTGCAGCGCGCCGGCGCCCCAGCCCTTGCCCTTGTTCTGCTTCGACAGGGCGTCCATGATCGCGACCAGATTGTCGTCGCGGATGCGTTCCAACTCGCGGATAGACAGGCCGTGCGCCTGTTCGTCGGACTGCGTCGCGATCAGGTCGACGAGCTCGTCGTTGAACTCGGGCACGTCCATCAGCTTGGTCCATGGCCATTTCAGGCACGGCCCGAACTGCGCCATGAAGTGGCGCATGCCGGCTTCGCCGCCGGCGACGCGGTAGACTTGGAACATGCCCATCTGCGCCCAGCGCAGGCCGAAGGAATAGCGCATGATGTCGTCGAGTTCCTCGACGGAGCAGATGCCGTCCTTGACCAGCCATAGCGCTTCGCGCCAGGCGGCTTCGAGGAGGCGGTCGCCGACGAAGGCTTCGATTTCCTTGCGCACCACCACCGGCTTCATGCCGATCGAGGCGTAGAGTTCCTTGGCGACCTCGATCGCCTCCGGGAAGGTCTGCTGGCCGCCGACGATCTCGACCAGCGGCAGGAGGTAGACCGGATTGAACGGATGGCCGACGACCAGCCGCTCGGGGTGCTTCTTCATAGCCACCTGCATGTCGGTCGGCTTGATGCCGGAGGTGGAAGAACCGACGATGGCGTTGGCCGGCGCGTGCAGGTCGATCTCGGCCAGCACCTTGTGCTTGAGATCGAGCCGTTCCGGCACGCTTTCCTGGATGAAGTCGGCGTCCGCCACCGCTTCCGCGATCGTCTTGGCGAAGGTCAGCTTGCCTTCCTTGGGCAGGCCGCCGGGCAGCATTTGCTTGTAGGCGCGTCGCGCGCCCTTCATCACTTCCGAGACCTTGCGCGACGCTTCGGGATCGGGATCGAAGATCGACACGTCGATGCCGTTGAGCAGCAGGCGCGCCACCCAGCCGGCGCCGATGACACCGCCGCCGATGGCGGCCGCCTTGTTGATGATGCTCATGGTCAGGCTCCGGTTCTGGTCTTGGCTGTATCGGGATTGGTAAGCGGCACCCGCTCGCCGGCGCGGATCACGGCCGGGTCGTAGGCCTTGCGCGCGAAGACTTCGAGCACGAAGGGCCGGAAGAACTCGATGGGCAGGGTTTCGTAGTCGGGGTCGAAGCTCGACTGGTCCCAGCGCTCGCAGAACTGGTCGCAATCGTCGAAATAGAGGTGGCCGGCGAAGCGGTCGCGGGCATGCCGGTTGCCGCCGAGATGATGCGCATAGTAGAGGCGCTGGAAATCGCCATGCTTTTCCACCACCCAGGTGCATTGCTCCCGCACGAAGGGCTTCAGGATCGAAGCGGCATATTCGTCGTGGTTATACGGCGCGTAGATGTCGCCTATGTCGTGCAGCAGCGCGCAGGCGATCCAGTCGGTGTCGGCGCCATCATGCCAGGCGCGGGTGGCGGCTTGAAGCGAGTGGCCGAGCCGGGTGATCTTGTAGCCGGAAAGTCCCTCGTCGAGCTGCACGAGTGCATCGAGCAGCCGGTCGCCGGTCTTGGCGGCATAGTCGATCTCGTGGGCGGTCAGGAATTCGTAGTCTTCCTTGTCGCCATCCTTCATCGCGGTGAACTTGACGGTTGTCATCTCAGACTCCCTCCAATCACGCGGCGATCGGCGCCCGCTTGGTGAGGTTCAGCTTCTTGCGCACTTCCTCTGGTCCAAGCACGCGTGCGCCGAGATTGGTAACGATGCTCGCGGCGCGTTCGACCAACTGCGCGTTGGTGGCCAAAACGCCCTTGTCGAGCCACAGATTGTCTTCCAGGCCGACGCGGACATTGCCCCCGGCTAGCACCGCGGCTGCGGCATAGGCCATCTGGTTGCGGCCGATCGAGAAGGCCGACCAGTTCCAGGTCGACGGCACGTTGTTGACCATCGCCATGAAGGTGTTGAGGTCGTCCGGCGCACCCCATGGCACGCCCATGCAGAGCTGCACCAGGGCATCGGGGTTCAGCACCTTCTCCTCGACCAGTTGCTTGGCGAACCACAGATGGCCGGTGTCGAAGGCTTCGATCTCGGGCTTCACGCCCAGCGCCGTCATCATGCCGCCCATGGCGCGCAGCATGCCGGGCGTGTTGGTCATGACATAGTCGGCCTCGGCGAAATTCATCGTGCCGCAATCCAGCGTGCAGATTTCCGGCAGGCACTGGCGCACATGCTCCATGCGGTTGGTGGCGCCGCCCATGTCGGTGCCCTTTTCGTTCAAGGGCAGTGGCGCTTCGGGCGAGCCGAACACCATGTCGCCGCCCATGCCGGCGGTGAGGTTCAGCACCACGTCGACATTGGCGTCGCGGATGCGCTCGGTCACCTCGCGGTAGAGATGCACGTCGCGGCGCGGCTTGCCGGTTTCGGGGTCGCGCACATGGCAGTGGACGATCGCCGCGCCCGCCTTGGCGGCATCGATGGCCGAATCGGCGATCTGCTTGGGCGAACGTGGCACATGTGGGCTGCGGTCCTGCGTGCCGCCGGAGCCGGTCACGGCACAGGTAATGAAGACCTCACGGTTCATCGCGAGCGGCATGGTTTTTCTCCTCCCAGTCGAAAACAGGAAACCAGCATTGCGCGACTTGCCGAAAACTGTTTTGCGTTTTACGAAGCGCTCATGATCAAAAGCGAAAAGCCGACCATCTTTCGCCCCGAGCGCGAAACGCTGAAGGTGACGTTCCTGGTGTTCTCGGGCTCGTCCATCATGTGCGTGGCGTCGGCCGTCGACCCGTTGCGCGCGGCCAACCGCATTTCCGGCGAGACATTGTTCGATTTCAAGCTGGTCTCGCTCACCGGCGAGGCGCCGGTGACGACATGCGGCCTGCCGGTGGCGGTCAGCGGCCGCTTCGACGCTGCCGAGCCCACCGACATGCTGGTCGTGGTCGCCGGCTTCGGCACGCAGAATTATGCCACATCGGCGCTGCTTGCGGGTTTGCGGAGAGCGGCGCGCGCCGCGCGCGCCTGCGGCGGGGTCGAAGCCGGCACCTGGCTGGTGGCGCGCGCCGGCCTGCTTGAAGGCCGCAGCGCCACGACGCATTGGGAGGACATGGAGGATTTTTCGGCCGCTTTCCCGGGCGTCGATGTGCGGCCGGACCGCTACGTCATCGACGGGCCGGTGTTCACCTCCGGCGGCGCTTCGCCGACCTTCGACCTGATGCTGCATCTGGTCCGCACCAGGCTTGGAATGGCGGCGGCGCTCGATGTGGCAAGCGTCTTCATCTACGACCAGACGCGCGCGGCCACCGACGCGCAGCCGCTGGTCTCGCTCGGCCGGCTCGACGGGTTCGATCCGCGGCTGGCGCAGGCGATCCGGCTGATGGAAGCTCATGTCGACCAGCCGCTCACCATCGATGCCGTCGCCAAGCGCGCCGGCGTGACGGCGCGGACGCTGGAGAGCATCTTCCGCAAGTCGATCGGCGAGACGCCTGGTGCTTATTACCTGAGACTGCGCCTCAGCGCCGCGCGCCGTCTGGTGGTCGACACGCGCATTGCCATGGCCGATATTGCCGGGCGGACCGGCTTCTCGTCGGCGGCCGCATTTTCCAGAGCGTTTTCAAGAGCTTTTGGCGAGGCGCCGGTCAGGCTTCGGCGCGGCTGAGTATCCAGTCCACGGCAGCGGCGAGGTCATCCACCACCGCGGTGGGAGCCGGATCGAAGCGTGTTTCATCTTTCGGCCGGTATTTGCCGGTCCGCACAAGCAGCGCCGCGCCAAGCCCGGCGCGCAGGGCACCAGCCACATCGCTCTTGGCATCGTCGCCGACCATGACCGCTTCGTCCGCCAGGCAGTTCAAATCAGCGAGAGCCGACCGGAAGAAATCGGGCGACGGCTTGCCGAG
>NZ_JANINM010000380.1 GCF_024509055.1 Mesorhizobium sp.
ATGCCGGACTTCGTGAAAGCCACGCCCATGACGTCACGATCACCCGCGAAAGCCCGAACTATCCGGGCGGACTTTGATCAGGCTGCCGAGCCTGACCGGCTAGGGGTCTGGCGTGGGCTGGTCGTGACGGTGTTGCGCCTTTCGCGGCACGCCGCCGCACTGTCCATTGCGTCGGTCGGGGTCTTCCTGATGATGACGGCGCTGGAATTCTTTTATTTCCGGAGCCTGAGCGGCGGGCTGCCGTCGCTCGATATGCGCCTAACCGGCTTCACGCCGGAAGAGGGCATGGCGTGGCTCACCGCGCTCGGCCGGCGCGGCGGCGAGATCATCATCGTCTGGCATTACCTGACCTTCGATCTTTTGTTCCCTGCGCTGCTGTCGCTCACCCTGGTAAGCCTCATCCTGTCGTTCGGCCGGCGGCTCGGCGCCTTCCGCGCCATGCCCGCCCAGGCGCAGGCGCTGTCCGCGCTGCTGCTGGTGCTGCCTTATACCCTTGCTGATTACGCGCAGAACTTCGCCGTGGCGCGATTGTTGTCCGATTTCCAGTCGGCCAATCCCGATTCGCTGTCCTTCGCCTCGTCGCTGACGGTCACCAAGTTTGTGCTCCTGGCGATCCCGTTCCTCGTCATCGCGGTCTTCGCTCTGGCCGGGCAACGGCAGCGGTAAAACGGGAGCAGGGGGCGAAAACATGCACCAGACCGCCATCTTCTGGCCGATGCTGGCTCACGTGCTTTTGGTCTACATCGTCTATTTGGTGATGTTCAGGCGCCGCTATCACGCAGTGAAGTCGGGCGAGGCCAAGGTCGGTCAGTACAAGGTCCGCTCCACCGAGCCGGCCTCGAGCGTCACCGTCGCCAACAACCTGATCAACCAGTTCGAGCTGCCGGTACTCTTCCACGTGCTGTGCCTGGCGTTGTTCGTCACCAATGGCGTGAATTATCTGACGGTGGCGCTGATGTGGCTGTTCATTGCGACGCGCTACGTCCATGCCTTGGTGCATCTCACCAGCAACAATCTGATGCACCGTACCGGCATGTTCTTCTTCGGCGCGGCGATATTGCTCGTCGCCTGGGTCTGGTTCGCGCTGCACCTGCTTGGTGCCGTCTAGGCTCTAGAGGTCGAACACCGCGATCTTGCGCTTGTCGAACTTGATGCCGATCTCGCCGCGCACCAGCTTCAGCGCCTGTTCGCCGAACACCGCGCGCCGCCAGCCTTGCAGCGCCGGAACATCGGCGGCGTCACCTTCGGCCGCGATGCGGTCGATGTCGTCGCTGGAAGCGAGCACCTTGGAGGCGACGCCTTCCTTCTCGGCAACGATTCGCAGCAGCACCTTGAGCAGTTCCGCGGCCGCGCTCGATCCCTCCGGCGGCTGGAAGCTCTTCGGCAGTTTCGGCATCGCGTCCTTCGGCATGGCAAGCGCCGCGTTGACGGCGCCAAGCAGCGCCGTGGCGGTGGCCGACCGCTCCCAGCCCTTTGGCGTCGTGCGCAGCTTACCAAGCGCAGCCGCATCGCGCGGCGCCTGCTGAGCGATCTCGTAGATGGCGTCGTCTTTCAGCACACGGCCGCGCGGCACGTCGCGCTCGCGCGCCTCGCGCTCGCGCCATGTGGCCACCGCCTGGACGATCGCCAGTTCCTGCGGCTTGCGCAGCCGCATCTTCAGCCGCTTCCACGCGTCTTCGGGATGCGGATCGTAGGTTTCGCGCGCGGTCAGCACATCCATCTCTTCGTTCAGCCAATGCGCGCGGTCCTCGCGCTTCAGCTCGGCGCTGAGATTTTCATAGACCTTGATCAGATGCGTGACGTCGGCAAGCGCGTATTCCAGCTGCTTCTCGGAGAGCGGCCGGTGGCGCCAATCGGTGAAGCGCGAGGATTTGTCGAGTCGCGCGCCGGTGATCTTCTGGACGAGCTGGTCGTAGGAGACGCTGTCGCCGAAGCCGCAGACCATTGCGGCCACCTGCGTGTCGAAGACCGGATGCGGCACCAGATTGCCGAGATGGACGATGATTTCGATGTCCTGGCGCGCGGCGTGGAAGACCTTGACCACCGCTTCGTTGGCCATCAGCCGGAAGAAGGGTTTCAGATCGATATCGGGCGACAGCGGATCGATCAGCGCGGTCACGCCGGGCGCCGCCATCTGGATCAGGCAGAGGATCGGCCAGAACGTCGTCTCGCGGATGAATTCGGTATCGACGGTGACGAATTGCGACTTTTCGAACGCCGCGATGGCGCTCTCGAGTTCTTCTTGGGTGGTGATGACGTGCATCAAATCGCTTTTGGCATTTTTTTAAGTTTCCTTAAATTTCAGCCGCGCGCGCTTTCGTCAAGCCGCCGATGCGTCATCGTCGTGAGAAGACGGCTTGGATGGGCCGGGCAGGGGCTGTTACGCCTCGCCGGCGGAGACCGCGACCTTGCGTGAGGCAAGCTCCGAACCCTTGCCTTGTGCCGCTTCCGCTGCGGGCGCCCGCCTGCCGAGCGAGCCGGTCGTCAACAGGCTGAGCACTATGAACGGGATGCCCACGCCGTAGGCCGAACGAATACCGAAATGGTCTGAGACGAAGCCGAGCAGCGGCGGGCCGAGCAGGAATGCGATGAAGGAGATCTGCGAAAGCGCCGCGACATTGATCGCCGCGGGGCGATCGGTGCGTTGCGCAGCGGCTGAGATCGCCAGCGGGAAGATCGCGCTGCTGCCGATGCCCAGCAGGGCGAAGCCCAGCATCGAGAGGATCGGGGCAGGCGAGAAGAAGACGATGACCACGCCGGCGGTCATCGTGGCCAGCAGAACGCGCGCCACGCCGCTCGGCGAATGTCGGTCGACGAAGCTGTCGGCGAAGAAACGCGTGGTCGCCTGCGAGAAGGCAAACAGCGCCACCGTGAAGCCGGCAACGAAGGGACCTGATTCGAAGACGGTGCGCATGTAGATCGCCGACCAGTCGATGCTGGCGCCTTCCAGCAGCATCGCCGAGAGCGTCACCGCGACGAGAACCAGGATCGGCAGCGTTGGCCGCGCAAACATCGGGGGCTTGCTGCCCGAGACGGCGAAGCGAGCCGGCGCCGGCTTGAAGCCGCCGAGGAAGAACGCCATCGCTATGGCCACCATCGGCGCGACGAGCGCCAGATGCAGTTGTGGCGACAGGCCGAGATGCGCAAGGGCGCCACCGAACAGCCCGGCGCCGAAAAAGCCCATGCTCCAGAACGAATGCGCCCGGTTCATGATGCGGCGCTTGAGCAGGAATTCGGTCCTGTCGGCCTCGACATTGAGGATGATCTCGACGCTGCCGATCATCAGGCCGACCGGAAGCAGCATCAGGAACAGGGCGAGCGGCCCCGGCGCATGCACCGCGACGGCATAGGCAAGCGAAATCAGCGGGACGAGCACCAGCAGCACGCGGCGAAAACCGACGCGCTCCAGGATCGGTGTCGCCAGCGTCAGCGCTATCAGCGTGCCGATCGGTGTCCCAATCAGACTGAGCCCCAGCGTGCCGTCCTCGATCTGCATGGCGTGCTTGATGTCGGGCAGGCGCGGGAAGATGTTGCCCATGGCGAAGGAATAGATCGCGAACCCGGCATAGACGCGGTGCTGAGGGGCGAGCTTAAGGCCAAAGGTCATTGCTAGGGCTTTCCAAAAGGGGATTCGGCAGGCAGCGCTTCGGACCCGCCTGCGACTCCGTTTCTTGCATAAACGTGCAAATCGTGCAATAACGTGCACAAAGAAATAGGATCGTGCATGTTGACCGAGGAACGGCATCAACAAATTCGCGACCGCCTGGCTGCGGAAGGCAGGGTGCTGGCCGGCGAACTCGCGAGCCGCTTCGGTGTCTCGGAAGACACCGTTCGCCGCGATCTCAGGGAGCTCGCCAAGGCCGGGCAATTGCGCCGCGTCTATGGCGGCGCGATCGCCACCGCGCCCTTTGCCGCTGCCACGATCGGCGAGCGCGGCAGTCATGCGGTCGAAGAGAAGCTGCGCCTCGCAAAGGTATCCGCGGGCCTGCTTGCCGCCGGGCAATCGCTGTTCATCGATGGAGGCACCACCAATGAAGCGGTCGCCAGGGCGATCCAGCGCGATATCGAGCTGACGGTGGCCACCAATTCACTGGGCGTCGCGTCGGCTCTTGCCGACCACCCCTCGATCCGGCTGATCGTGCTCGGCGGCCGTTATGTACGCGACCTCGGCACCTGCGTCGGTGGCGATACGCTTGCCGCCGTGGCGCAATTAAGCGCGGATTTGTTCTTCCTCGGCTCCTGTGGGCTGGATGTCGCGCGCGGCGTCACCGCCTTCGATTCGGCGGAAGCCGAGGTCAAGCGCGCCATGGCCAGGAACAGCGCCGGCATCGTCATCGCCGTCACCAACGACAAGCTCGCCACCGCCGCTCCCTACCGTGTCGCGGCGCCGGATGCGATCCGCCACCTTGTCGTTGAAAAGACGGCTCCTGCCGCCATCCTCGCCGACTTCGAACGCCTGGGCGCTGAAATCCACTTCGCCTGATCCAGGCTAAAGGCTCGCCGAGTGTGGCCGGTTGCCTTGACAAAACCGGCCTCTCATGCGCTTTTCGCGCCAATTTTCAAGCCGGGCCATGCCCGCAATTTCCGGACTTCACCAATGACCATGCACCGTTACCGCAGCCATACCTGTGCCCAATTGAGAAAGAGCGACGTCGGCAATTCCGTCCGCCTGTCGGGCTGGGTGCATCGCGTGCGCGATCATGGCGGGTTGCTCTTCATCGATCTGCGCGACCACTACGGCCTGACCCAGATTGTCGCCGATCCGGATTCGCCGGCATTCAAGGTTGCCGAGACCGTGCGCGGCGAATGGGTGATCCGCGTCGACGGCGAGGTGAAGGCGCGCCTGACCGACACCGTCAACGCCAACCTGCCGACCGGCGAGATCGAGATTTTCGCGCGCGAGATCGAGGTGCTGTCAGCCGCCAAGGAGCTGCCGCTCCCCGTTTTCGGCGAGCCGGACTATCCGGAAGACATCCGCCTGAAGTACCGCTTCCTCGACCTGCGCCGCGAGACGCTGCACAGGAACATCGTGGCGCGCACCAAGATCATCGCCGAGATGCGCAAGCGCATGGGCGAGGTGGGCTTCACCGAGTTCTCGACGCCGATCCTGACCGCATCCTCGCCTGAAGGCGCGCGCGACTTCCTGGTGCCCTCGCGCATCCATCCCGGCACCTTCTACGCGCTGCCGCAGGCGCCGCAGCAGTACAAGCAGCTGATCATGGTTTCCGGTTTCGACCGCTATTTCCAGATCGCGCCCTGCTTCCGCGACGAGGATCCCCGCGCCGACCGCCTGCCCGGCGAATTCTACCAGCTCGACCTCGAAATGAGCTTCGTCGAGCAGGACGATGTGCTCTCGACCATGGAGCCGGTGCTGCGCGGCGTCTTCGAGACTTTCGCCGCCGGCAAGCCGGTGACCCAGAAATTCCGCCGCATCCCGTATGACGAGGCGATGCGCACCTATGGCTCCGACAAGCCGGACCTGCGCAACCCGATCGAGATGCAGAGCGTTTCGGAGCATTTCCGCGGCTCGGGCTTCAAGGTCTTCGCGAACATTCTCGCCAACGATCCGAAGGCCGAGGTGTGGGCCATTCCCGCCAAGACCGGCGGCAGCCGCGCCTTCTGCGACCGCATGAACTCCTGGGCGCAGGGCGAGGGCCAGCCGGGTCTCGGCTACATCTTCTGGCGCAAGGAGGGCGACAAGCTCGAAGGCGCCGGACCGATCGCCAAGAACATCGGCGAGGAGCGTACAGAAGCGGTCCGCCAGCAGCTTGGCCTTGCCGACGGCGACGCCGCTTTCTTCGTCGCCGGCGATCCCAGGAAGTTCGTCGCCTTTGCCGGTGCGGCGCGCACGCGCGCCGGCGAGGAACTGAACCTCGTCGACCGTGATCGTTTCGAACTGTGCTGGATCGTCGATTTCCCGTTCTTCGAGTGGAACGAAGACGAGAAGAAGATCGACTTCGCCCACAATCCGTTCTCCATGCCGCAGGGCGGTATCGACGCCCTCAACGGCCAGGAGCCGCTCGGCATCAAGGCGTTCCAGTACGACATGGTCTGCAATGGCTTCGAGATAGCATCCGGCGGCATCCGCAACCACCTGCCGGAAACCATGGTCAAGGCCTTCGAGATGGTTGGCCTGGACCGGCAGACGGTCGAGGAACGGTTCGGCGGCCTCTACCGCGCGTTCCAGTATGGCGCGCCGCCGCATGGCGGCATGGCGGCGGGTGTCGACCGCATCGTCATGCTGCTGGTGGGCGCCAAGAACCTGCGCGAGATCACCATGTTCCCGATGAACCAGCAGGCCTACGACCTTCTGATGAACGCGCCGTCGGAAGCGACGCCCCAGCAGCTGCGTGAGCTGTCGCTGCGCGTCGCTGTACCGAAGAAGGAAGGTTAGCGGACGCTATCAAACGGTTGCCGCCGTTTGATGAATCGACCTCGACAAAAAAGCCCGGCATCGCTGCCGGGCTTTTCGTTTTGAGCGTTTCGCTCGATCAGTCCTCGTTGGCCTTGACCTTGACGCCGAGCGTTTTCGGCAGGTCGAGGGGGTTCGACATGGCGCCGGCCATGATCAGCGCGAACGGCACTGACGACGGCGGCTCGGCCGAGATCTCGAGGCTCTTCGGATTGTCGAGGAAAGCGTTGACCGCCGCCGACACCTCGGCCGTCAGTTCGGGATTGTTAAGCTGCGACATGCCGAACGGCACGATCGCCTTGGCCTGGTTGGCGACGTCCTTGGACGACATGCCCTGCTGCTTGCCGACATAGTCAAGCACCTTGCCGGTCAGCGAAGCGTCTTCGTAGCGAACCGAGGCGCCGTTGAAGGAAAGCTGCTGCAACAGGCCGAGCATGGCCATGCCCTGCGCCGACTTGTCGGCGCCCTCGGGTTGTGCCGCGAGCTGCTTTTGCATGGCCTGCATCGACTTGATGAAGTCTAGCGTGTAGCCGCCGAGGTTGAAGGTCATGCCGAGCTTGCCGGCATTGTCGACCGCAATGTCGTACTTCGACAATTCCATCTTGCCGTCGCTGGGCTGCCACGTGCCTGCCATCTCGATGTCGCCGGAGATGTTCTGGTAGCCGAGCGCGTCGATCACCTCCTTGGACTTCGGGTCTTCGACCAGCGACAGGTCGGCATTGAACTTGCCAGTCTTGGCGGTGAAGTCCATCGCCTTGCCGTCGGCCGGTGGGGTGACCTGGACGTCGAGCCCTTCCATCGAGAAGGCGGTCTTGTCGCCGACCTTGACCGTGATGTTCTCCATCTCGGCCGACTTGTACATCATCAGCGGACCGAGCGGGCCGTTGGCCCCCTCGGCGGGTATGCTCATATCGTGGATAACGACGGGGCTGAGATCGAGCGTCACGCCTTCCTTCGTGCGCTCGAAGGCCGAGGTCGAGACGGCGGCGATGTCGAAGCCGCCATTGGCGTCGCTGACGCCTTCCAACTTCACGTCGCCGATCGGCAGGGCTTCCTTCTCGGCCGCCGGCTTGATGGACACGCCCTGCAGCACCATGCTGGAATCGTCGCCGGAGACGCCGGTCCAGGATACCTCGACGCCCTGGGCGGCGAACATGGACTTGATGCGCTCGGCGACCGCCGGATCGGCGGCGAATGCGGCATTCAGCGGCACTGTCAGCAGAAAGGTCGAAAAGGCCAGTTTCTTGAGCATTGAGCGTTGGATCGTCATGACGAGTTCCCTGTCTTGAACAGTGTTTTGAATTCCTGCGCCATCACCACTCCGTGACGAACGGGACGGGAAAAAGGCGCTTCCTGGCCCATTTGTCCAATTTGGCGATGAAAAGCAAATCCGAGCCGGCAGCCTTCGCGTGATGCGGTGAATTTGTCATGAAGACCGCAGCTTTCCTTCGCCGGCGCGTTGCATGCCCACTTAGATGCCGCATGTAACAGATTGATGTTGGCCCGCGCCGGTGAGCGGCCGGTCCTGTTTCGTATTGGCGGCAAATTGGAGCGGCCGCCTTGCCGCTTCCGTGAAATCCTTCACACCGCCGGGCATAGCTGGAAAACGAGCGATCCAACGAATGCCACGCGACGCTTGCCGCGAATCACCCGCTCGGCTAGTCCAACCCCATGGGAAAAAGGCTTTTGCCGCCTGAGGACAAGGGCGGCGGCGACAACATTGAACCGGTCGATCTGAAGGAAGCGCTGGAAAAGCGCTATCTCGCCTATGCGCTGTCGACCATCATGCACCGGGCCCTGCCGGATGTGCGCGACGGACTGAAGCCGGTCCATCGGCGCATCATGCACGCCATGCGGCTGCTGCGGCTCAACCCCGACCAGGGCTTCGCCAAATGCGCCCGCATCGTCGGCGAGGTGATGGGCAAGTTCCATCCGCATGGCGACCAGTCGATCTATGACGCGCTGGTGCGCCTGGCGCAGGAATTCTCCATGCGCTACCCGCTGGTCGACGGGCAGGGCAATTTCGGCAACATCGACGGCGATAACGCCGCCGCCATGCGCTACACCGAAGCGCGCATGACCGAGGTGGCGACCGAGCTTCTGTCCGGTATCACCGAGGACGCCGTCGACTACCGGCCGACCTACAATGAAGAGGACGAGGAGCCGGTCGTGCTCCCCGGCGCTTTCCCGAACCTGCTCGCCAACGGCTCGTCCGGCATCGCGGTCGGCATGGCGACTTCGATCCCACCGCACAACGCGGCCGAGCTTTGCGATGCCGCGCTGCATCTGATCGAGCATCCGGATGCGCCGGTGGCGAAGCTGATGGATTTCGTCCAGGGGCCGGATTTCCCGACCGGCGGCATCATCGTCGACAGCCGCGCCTCGATCTTGGACGCCTATGAGACGGGCCGTGGCGGGTTCCGCGTTCGCGCCAAGTGGGGGCAAGAGGACCAGGGCAGGGGCACCTGGAGCATCGTCGTCACCGAAATCCCCTACGGCGTCCAGAAGGCCAGGCTGATCGAGAAGATCGCCGAGCTTCTGATCGCGCGCAAGCTGCCGCTGCTCGAGGATATCCGCGACGAGAGCGCCGAGGACATCCGCGTCGTCCTGGTGCCGAAGAGCCGCACCGTCGATCCAGGCATCCTGATGGAATCGCTGTTCAAGCTCACCGAGCTCGAGAGCCGCTTCCCGCTCAACATGAACGTGCTGTCGCGCGGCAAGGTGCCCAACGTGCTCTCGTTGAAGGGCGTGCTGAAGGAATGGCTGGACCATCGCCGCGACGTGCTGGTTCGCCGCTCCCGACATAGGCTCGGTGAGATCGAGCGGCGCCTGGAGATCCTCGCCGGCTACCTCATCGCTTATCTGAACATCGACGAGGTGATCAGGATCATCCGCGAGGAGGATGAGCCGAAGCAGGTGATGATGGCCCGCTGGTCGCTCACCGACAACCAGGCCGAAGCCATCCTCAACATGCGCCTGCGCGCTCTTCGCAAGCTCGAAGAGATCGAGATCCGCAAGGAGTATGACGGCCTCACCGAGGAGAAGAAGCAGATCGAGGCCCTTTTGGCGTCCGACGCCAAGCAATGGGCGACGATCAAATGGGAAGTGACCCAGGTCCGCGACAAATTCGGCCCGGAAACGAAGCTTGGCAAGCGCCGCACCCAGTTTGCCGACGCGCCGGAACATGACCTCACCGACATCGCCCATGCCATGATCGAGCGCGAGCCGGTCACCGTCGTGGTTTCGGAAAAGGGCTGGCTGCGCGCCATGAAAGGCCACCTGACCGACCATTCGCAGCTTGCCTTCAAGGAAGGCGACAGCCTGAAGCTCGCCTTCCACGCCCAGACCACGGACAAGATCCTGGTCTTCACCACGGGCGGCAAGTTCTACACCATCGGCGCAGACCGGCTGCCGGGCGGGCGCGGCCATGGCGAGCCGATACGCATCATCGTCGACATGGAGAACGACCAGGACATCGTCACCGCCTTCGTCCACGATCCGAAGCGCAAGCTGCTGCTCGTCTCCTACGACGCCAACGGCTTTATCGTTTCCGAGGAAGAAGTCGTCGCCAACACCCGCAAGGGCAAGCAGGTGATGAACGTCAAGGCGCCGGATGAGGCGAAGCGCTGCATTCCGGTCGCCGGCGACCACCTCGCCATCGTCGGCGAGAACCGCAAGCTGCTGGTCTTCCCGCTGGCCGAGATCCCGGAGATGGCGCGCGGCAAGGGCGTGCGCCTGCAGAAATACAAGGATGGCGGCGTGCTGGACCTGAAGACCTTCACGCTGGAGACGGGACTGAGCTGGCAGGATTCGGCCGATCGAACCTTCACCAAGTCGCGTGACGAACTCGCCGAATGGATTGGGACGCGCGCCGCGGCCGGCCGCATGGTGCCGAAGGGATTCCCGCGGACGGGCAAGTTCGGATGAAAGACCTCTCCTTCTCCCACAAGGGAGAAGGAGAGGCTCAAGCCAATCATTTGGACTATCGTCACGATTGCTGCACTATCATGGTGCATAAGCACTGTTTGACCCATCGGGCAGGGGAGAATTGCCGGATTGAAGCGGGCTGAGATCCAGAAACCGGCGCAGCGCCTGTTCGGCCTGTCGACGCCGCTCAGGTCGGCGGTGATTCCGCCGCTGTCGGCGGCACGTTGGTTGCTGCTGCTGATCGTCGCCGCCGGTGTCTACTTCTTCCAGGGCTTCCTGTTTCCGGTGCTGGCGGCGCTCGTCATCGCCTTTGCCAGCTGGCCGCTCTACAAGCGCCTGCTCGTCGCCGTCGGCGGCAACCGCACTATTGCCGCGAGCCTCGCCATCCTTTTCATCCTCGCTTTCCTGGTCGTGCCGATCGCGCTTGCCGGCACCTATGCCATCGGCGAGCTGCGCGAATGGGTGACCTGGGCGATCGAGACCAACCGCCACGGCTCGGTGACACCGCAATGGATCGCCACGATACCGGTGGTCGGCGAGTGGCTGGACGAGCAGTGGACGACCAATCTCGGCCACCCGGGCGGCATCGGTGAGTTGATCCAGCTGGTTAGCGGCTCCAACATCGGCAACATCTATCGCGGGGCGCTCGCCGCCGGCGGCAGCGCCTTCGGGCTGCTGCTCACGCTCCTGTTCATGATGATTGCGCTGTTCTTCGCCTATCGCGACGGCGAGGCCTTCGCGGCGCAGGTCGATCGCCTTGGCGAACGCATCCTGCCGACGCGCTGGGAGCGGATTTCACGCGTGGTGCCGGCGACAATTTCGTCCACGGTGACAGGCATGACCATCATCGCCATCGGCGAGGGCCTCGTGCTCGGCATCGCCTACTGGCTGGCCGGCGTGCCGTCGCCGGTGACGCTCGGCGCGCTGACCGGCATCATGGCGCTTATCCCGGGCGGCGCGCCGCTTTCGTTCACGCTGGTATCGATCTACCTTGCCGCCAGCGGCAAGCTGTTCGCCGGCGTGGCGCTGTTCGTCTGGGGTACGGTGGAGCTTTTCGTCGTCGACAAGACGTTGCGGCCGAAGCTGGTCGGTGGGCCGATCAAGCTGCCTTTCCTGCCGACCTTTTTCGGCCTGATCGGTGGCGTCAAGACGTTGGGTTTCCTCGGCCTGTTCATCGGCCCGGTGCTGATGGCGCTTTTGGTGGCGATCTGGCGCGAATGGCTGCGCGAGATCGAACTGATGGACGAGGTCGCACCGGTCGGTGGCGACGAGAGCGGGCCGCCACAGATCGAGGCCGCGGCCGAGACCAGGAAGGTTCAGGCCGGGTGACTGACGGCGAGCGCCGCGCGGCGCTTGCGGCCCTCATGCAATTGCCAGAGCGAATGCGCGACCAGCGTCACGATCAGGATCGTGCCGCCGATCAGGCTGTTGCGCGTGGGGGCTTCGGCAAAGACCAGCCACACCCAGACCGGCGCCAGCACTGTCTCCAGAAGATAGAACATCGCCACTTCCGGGCCTGAAATATACCTTGGTCCGGCCGCGAGGCAGAAGAACGAGATCGGCATGATCACCGCGCCGTCAAAGATGATCCACCATGGCGCGGTGACGTGAAAGCCTTCTCCGGCGACCATGAACGCGGCGAGCCCGAGCGGAAAGATGACGCCGACCAGCGAGGTGAAGCCCATATCCTTGCCGCTGGCGCGCGAGATGGTGATGGCGACGGCTATGGCCAGCGCCGAGCAGAGCGCCATGAGGTCGCCGAACAACTTACCGGTGCCGACCGAGCCGCCGACGATGACCAGCACGCCGACGATCATCGCCAGCATCGCGATCATCGTCCCGAGCCGCGGCTTCTCACGCAGGAACAGCCAGGAGAGCAGGGCCGCGAACACCGTGTTGAAGGCAAGGATGAAAACGAGGTCCGCGGTCGAGGTATGAAAGACGGCGGTGACGAATGTGATCGAGGTGAGGCCGTAGCAGATCGCCACCGCAAGGCCCGACCAGCCGGGAATGAGCGGCGGCGCCTTGCGGCTGAGCGCGCGCCAGATCGTCCAGATGATCATCGCCGCGACGAGGGTCGTCGCAGTGCGCAGGAACAGGATTGTCCATGCGCCGCCGTCGGCGAGCCGGATCAGCGGAATGTCAACGGTCAGCGTCAGGCCCCCAATGGCGGTGATGAGAAGGCCTTTCTGATGGTCGCTGTGTGATGACATGCGATAATTCTCGAAATGAAACGGAAAGGCGGCCGGCCGGCGCAATCGCACTCTCACCGCGAGGGTGCGGAAAGACCAGCGACCTCTCCATTGAAACACTCTTAAGGGCGGGTTCTGGAAAACTGTTCAGCGCGTGACCGCTTCGTGGTCGTAGCGTTCCCAGCCTTTCGGGCCGAGATGCTCCTGCGGCATGAAGCGCATCTTATAGCTCATCTTGCGCGAGCCGTTGACCCAGTAGCCGAGATAGACGTGGGGCAGTCCCATCGCCCTGGCACGGGCGATATGGTCGAGGATCATGAAGGTGCCGAGCGAGCGGTCCTCGAAATCGGGATTGAAGTAGGAATAGACCATCGACAGGCCATCAGCCATCTTGTCGGTCAGCGCCACCGCGATCAGTTCGCCCTGTCCCTTGCCGGTGATGAAGGTGTCCGGGCCGCGGCGCCGGTATTCGATGATCTTGGTGTCGACATGTGTGTCCTCGACCATCATCGCATAGTCGAGCACCGTCATGTCCGACATGCCGCCGCGCCGGTGGCGGGCATCGAGATAGGCGCGGAAGAGCGAATACTGCTCGGTCGAGGGCTGCGCGTCATGCATGGCGCCGACGAGATCGGCGTTGTGCTGGCTCACGCGCCGCATATTGCGGCTCGGGTTGAACTCCTGCGCCAGGATCCGCACCGAGACGCAGGCCCGGCAGGATTCGCAGGCGGGCCGGTAGGCGATGTTCTGCGAGCGCCGGAAACCACCCTGCGTAAGCAGGTCGTTCATCTCAGGCGCCTTGTCGCCGACGAGGTGTGTGAACACCTTGCGCTCGAACTGTCCCTCCAGATAGGGGCATGGCGACGGCGCGGTCAGGAAGAACTGCGGCGACTGGGTGGGATGCTGCGTCATCGATTCTTGGAAGCGCTCCTGCGAATCGCCCTACCTTTGGCCCGCCCGGCGAAAAATTCAACAGGATTATGCTGCCTCGCCCGGACCGAACTGTTCATAGTTGGGAACGGGCTGTGTAGTGGCGTGATGCAGGCAGCCTTGCACACCGTCAGATGTCGGTGCGCGTGACCACAGTACCCAGAAGCAGGTCATGCAGGGTGCGCTTGCGGTCCGAAAACAGCGTGACCAGCAGCACCAGCGGCGTCAGGATGACATTGCCGGCCCAGAACAGCACCGAATGGATGACCGCGGTCATGCCGTCGATGCGTGTGCCGTCGAGCTTCTCGAGCCGGATGCCCATGATCTTCATGCCGGTCGTCGCCTGGGCGCGGCTGCCCAGCGTGTTCCAGATGTAGAGGATGGCCACCATCGGCAGCAGCACCGAAAACAGTGCCCAGCCGAGGCCGAAGGTCAGCAGTCCGAGGATGGCGACTAGAATGGCGAACGGGATCGTCAGCAATCCCACGATGATGTAATCGATGACAAAGGCGAAGATGCGCCTTGTGCGCACGCCCTGATAGGCTCGCGTATCCTCGAGCCTGGTGGTGATGATCTCGCCGTCAAGTACGCGCGCGTTCATGTCCGATCCTCAAAACAGCGGCATTCAGTGGGAATGCCTGCCCTGTCAGATGGGGAGGGCAGCGCCGAATTCAAGGAAGGGACGGACGCGGCCGGCCGCGCGCCCGTTTAGAATATGCCGGGGAAAAGCCTGTAGCGGACCCTGCCCAGATACTCCCGGTATTCCTCCGTCCGCGCCAGTATGGCTTCCTCGCGCAGGATGCGGTGCACCTGGAACAGCGTGATGATGGCATAGACGGTGAAGTTGTAGATCGAGAAGCTCGACAGCAGGTACAGGATGTGACCCATCAGGTAGCCGGCATAGATCGGGTGCCGCACGAACCGGTAGGCGCCGTCGGTCACGACGCCACGGTTGGCGGGCAGGATGGCAAAGGAACGGCCGAGCGACATCTTCCCCCAGATGACCACCCACAGCGCCAGGAACTGCAACGGCGCGGCGACATAGAGCGGGATGATCGCGACGCCTGGTTCCAGCGAGATCGCGCCGGAGCCGAAACCCGCCGTCAGCGCGATGAACACGGTGAAGGGGTTCCAGTCGCGAACCAGTGGTCGACGCGCCAGAAGCAGCCAGACGAAGGTGAGCGTCTCCGAAATCGTCAGCAGCAGCAGGTTGAGCCGGGCCGGATCGACGATCAGGTGATAGACGCCGCGATAGACGAAGAATGCCGCGACGAACAGCGCGATGGCGCGAAACAGGCCCTCGCGCAGGTCGGTAATGACTTCTGCTTTTCTGGCGCCCGTCAGAACTCCGGAAACGGGCAGAACCTCGTTTTTCATAATCGTCACGTCAGCTACCCCGGTGATTCCCTCGGCGGGAACATTGCACGCAAGCCTTGCCGTCACGTTAAGTTTTGGGGCGCATTTGGTTGTAAAGGAGTGATTCTTTGCTTCTTGCCGGCCGGCGCGCTCCGGGCGGTTGAACATGACGCCGTTCCGGGATTAGTTTGCTGCGGCGCAACAAGACGCCTTGGGGGAATGGGGTATGGACTACGATATGCTGGTCATCGGCAGCGGGCCGTCGGGGCGCCGCGCTGCCGTGCAGTCGGCCAAGCTTGGCAAGTCGGTGATTGTGGTCGACAGGGGACGGCGCCTGGGCGGCGTTTCGGTGCATACCGGCACCATCCCGTCGAAGACGCTGCGAGAGACGGTGCTCAACCTTTCCGGTTGGCGCGAGCGCGGCTTCTACGGCCGCGGCTACCGGGTCAAGCAGGACATTTCGATCAGCGACCTGGTCGACCGCCTTCACAAGACGCTCGACCACGAGGTCGAGGTGCTGCAGCACCAGTTCATGCGCAATACGGTCAAGCATGCGCGCGCCGCGGTGACGTTCCTCGGGCCGAACAAGGCGAGCCTGACAGCCGACAACGGCGATTACAGCGAGATCGGCTTCGCCAACGCCCTGATCGCCGTCGGCACCAGGCCGCACCGTCCGGCCGACGTGCCGTTCGACCAGAAGCGCGTCTTCGACAGCGATGAGATGCTGGAGCTCCACCATCTGCCGCGCACGCTGACGGTGATCGGCGCCGGCGTCATCGGCGTCGAATACGCCACGATCTTCTCGGCGCTCGACGTGCCAGTGACGCTGGTCGAGCCTCGTAACACGATCCTCGATTTCATCGACCGCGAGATCGTCGACGATTTCATCCATCAGATGCGCGACCGCGGCATGACGATCCGCCTGGGCAGCACGGTGAAGGAGATCGCCTCGAAACCCGACCATGCCGAGGTGACGCTGGCCGACGGCCGCACCATCCGCTCGGAAATGGTGCTCTACGCGGCAGGTCGGACCGGCAATGTCGCCAGCCTCGGCCTCGACGTGGTCGGCATCGAGGCGGATTCCAGGGGGCGTATCAAGGTCGATCCGCACACTTTCCAGACTACCGCGCCCAACATCTACGCGGCCGGCGACGTCATAGGCTTCCCCAGTCTTGCCTCGACGTCGATGGAGCAGGGACGTGTCGCGGCCTGCCACGCTTTCGGCGTCAGCCTGCCGCCGCCGCCGGAGAGCTTTCCCTATGGCATCTACGCCGTCCCGGAGATTTCGACGGTCGGCCAGTCGGAGGAACAGGTGCGCCAGAGCGGCGTCGCCTACGAGGTCGGCCTGGCGCGCTTCCGGGAAACCTCGCGCGGCCACATCATGGGCGTCAGCAGCGGCTTCCTGAAGCTGTTGTTCTCGATCGAGACACGTCGGCTGCTCGGCGCCCACATCGTCGGCGAGGGCGCCACCGAGCTCATCCACATCGGCCAGGCCGTGATCAATCTCGGCGGCACGGTCGATTTCTTCGTCAACAACACCTTCAATTATCCGACGCTGGCCGAAGCCTACAAGATAGCCGGGCTGGACGCCTGGAACAGGATGGGGCAGGGGTAAGGCGCGACAGCGCTCGATCCCGAAGCCTCCCTATTCGGCGGTTGCCGGCTCGATCACACTGTGTACCTGCGAAATCCGGTTGGCCGGGAAGCCGGACATTTCCGCGTGCCGGCGCACCAGTCCCTCGTCCGCGGCGTAATAGACGCAGTAGATCTTGTCGTCGGTCACATAGCTCTGGATCCACTGGATCTTCGGTCCAAGCGCGTCGAGCACCTCGCATGACTTCTGCGAAGCACCGCGCAGATCGGAGGCAGAGAGCTTGCCGACAGCCGGCATGTCGCGTTCGATGACGAATTTGGGCATGGTTCCTCCTTGCCGGGTCCCGATTGACCTGGTCGCCTGTCGGCGCGATGCTCGGATCGTGCTTCGACGGGGGGAGTTTGCGCGCCAGCGCAGTCGCACGCCATGATCGGGACGCCTGACACATTGATCGGACAACCGGCAGATAGCCGGCGCGAAGGCAGCAAGGACGTGCTTCTGGACGTGCTGTCGCAGGTCCGGCTGTCCGGGGCGGTCTTTCTGCTTGGGGAGTATAGGGCGCCTTGGGCGCTGGATTCCCCGGAAGCCGAGGACATGGCAAAGCTGTTGGCGACGGGTTCGAAGCGGCTGATACTGTTCCACATCGTGCAGGAGGGGTGTTTCCGGATAAGCGCGCGCGGCATTCAGGTGGAAGGTCAGGAGGGCGACCTGATCGTCCTGCCGCACGGTGACCGGCATCTGATGGGCAATCCCGCGTTGAGCGATGCCACGCCGGCGTCCGAACTGGTGCCGCCGCCGCCATGGCAAAGCCTGCCTGTCGTTCGCATCGACGGCGGGGGCGAGACAACCCGCCTCGTTTGCGGCTATCTGACCTGCGATCAGCTTCTCTTCAATGTCTTCTTGCAGCGCCTGCCGCCTGTCTTCTGCGTCCGTCCGCGCGCGGGCGCGGCGACCGAATGGATGCAGGCCTGTTTCACCTACGCGCTGGGCGAGAGCGTCAATGCCGGCCAGGGCAACAGGCTGCTGATGGCGCGTCTGCCGGAGCTCCTCTTCATCGAAGCGTTGCGGCTTTACTCCGAACAGATCTCCCCGGATACGGGATGGCTCGCGGCGGTGGGCGATCCGGTGCTTGGACGCGCCCTGGGTCTTATCCATGCCGAGCCGACGAAGAAATGGAACAATGAGGAACTGGCGCGGTGCGCGGCCACATCCCGCTCGGTGCTCGACGAGCGGTTCAGGAAGCTGCTCGGCCAGTCGCCGATGCGCTACCTGACCGAATGGCGCATGCAAATGGCCGCCGACCTGCTGCGCGACCGGAAAATGAAGCTCCTCGCCATCGCCGAGCGCTGTGGCTATGGATCCGAAGAAGCCTTCAGCCGGGCGTTCCATCGCTGTCTCGGCGTTTCTCCTGCCCAATGGCGGGAGACGGCATTGTCCGCCTAGGCAGCCGCGCCTGATGCCAAGCGGGCCTCTGGCCGGCTAGACTTCCAATTGCGAAAGCAGCGAAAGCATCACGTCCGCCGAAGGCATCGGCAACACCGCTTCGATCTCGGCCGGCCGTACCCCTGCGATCGTGTCGCTGCCGGCTGCGACGGTACCGAGCGGCCCCCTGAAACCGTGCTTCGACCAGGCGAGTTCCTGCAGCTTCGGGCTGGTCAGCGCTTCCAGCAGCTGATCGACGGCCGGATCGATGACAATCAGCGGATGCGCCGAATAGACGGTCGGGCGCGGATAGAGGATCTCGGGCTTTGCGCCGGCTCCGGCCTGCACGCGCTGCCAGCGCGCCGGGTCGGCGAGCGCCCATTCCACCAGCTGGTTCTCGTAGCCCACCACCATCGGCTCGGCGCCGAGGCCGCCGGCGATGTATTGGTCAAACAGCTTGCCGGACGACGACGACTTCAGCCCCATGCTGCGGAAGATCGACTTTGCCTGTTCGCCATGCTGGGCAAGCAGTTCTTGGGTCGCCACGTCGCCGCTCATCAGGCTGAGCACCAGGCCGGAGAACATGAAGCCGGAATTGGAGCGGTTGGGATCGGTGGAGACGATACGGGCGCGGCCGTAGAGTTCGGGAATGCCGAGATCCGACCAGTTCTTGCCGGCAAGGATGGCATCAAGCAGCGCCTTGAGGTCGAGCTGGTTGTAGCCGCCCTTGGCCGCGACGGTGACCAGCCCGCTCTTCTTCAGGCCTTCGACGACCGGCCCCCAAGTGTAGACGACGATAGGCGAGTTGAGCACGACCTGGTCGTTGCGGATCGAGACGCCGCTCTTGCGGGCGAGGTCGACCATGATCGACGAGGACGGCCACAGGAACTGCGGCTTCTGCGTCAGGAGCGCCGGCTCGCGCACCATCTCGACCGAACCGGCAACGCGCGCGTCGAGTTCCAGCCCGTAGCCACCGAGCGCGCTGGCAACATCGGGATCGGCCAGGAAAGCCTGCTTCTCGCCGCCGATGAAGCCGAACAGGTGCGCGCGGCTGCCGAGATAGCCGCGGAACTCCGGCCGGTCCTTCAGCGTCAGGTAGCCGCCCGTGCCCGCCGCGGCGGCGGCCAGCAGTCCCAGTCCGAAAGCGCGGCGTGAAAGGGCCATCAGTGACCGATATCCTCTTTAAGCGACTGCTGGATGAGCCGCAGGTCGACGTCGAGTGTGCCAAGCTCGGAATCCGCCTGGCTGTCGGCATAATGGACGAAGGCGTCTTGCAGCTTGGTGATCACCGCGCCGACATTGGCAAGCCGCGCCTGGCTGGGTGCGCGCCGGTTGGAAAGCTCGGCATAGCCTTCCGCGACTTCCGCCGCCTGGGGCACGTAGTAGGTGAGGAAGCGCCGCACCGAGGCCGCGCTCGCCGGCTTGGCTTCTACCCTGGAGATGACGTCGGCCGCGATGTCCGACAGGTTCTTGACCTTCGCTTTCATCTCCTTGTCGGCGATCGAGCCTGCGGCCGCCGTGAGCCGGTCGGCCGCAGGCTGCGCCTGCGACAGCAGCTCGCGCGCGAATGCCACCTGGCCACCGCCGATCGAGCCGAGATCGAGTCCTTCGAACAGCTGGCGAGGCGCCAGCACGAAGACCAGCCCGAAAAACACCAGCACCGAAATCGCCGCCGAAACCAGGAACGGGAAATGCGTGAGCGTGCTGAGGCCGATGAGCAGCGCGGCCGACACGAGGCCCGCCACGATCCAGTTCAAGTCGTTGCCGAACAAGCCTCGCATCGTTCGCCTTAGTTGTATCCGCGCGCGGCTCGGAAGGCGCCGGCGAGGTCGCCTGCGCCGTCGAAGACGCGGGCGGAGGTCGCCTTGGCTAAGCTGTCGAGCTGCGTCTTGTCGGCGTCGCCGAAGGTGATGCCGAACACCGGCACGCGCACCGGCGCCTCACGCCATTGCACCAGGAACGGCTCGGCGCTGCCGTCGGTGCGTCCGTCCGTCATGATGACGATGGCCGGCAGATATTTCGACAGGTTCGGGGTCGCGACGATCTTCTGCAGCGCCTGCGAGGCGCAGGCATACATGTCAGTGCCGCCGCCGGCACGTTGCTGGGCCACGTCGGCGAGAAGCTGGCTTTGCCCAGCAGGATCGCCGGTCGCGTCGAAGACATCGCGCACCGTGGCGTCGAAGGGCAGCACGAAGATGTGGTCCGATGGCGTCCACTGCGCCAGAACCTCGCTCGATTTCTCGGGCGTGAAGAGGAATTGCGCGGCGGCCTGGAGCTGTTTCTCGCCCTGGTCTTCCATCGAGCCCGAAAAGTCGAAGCAGAGCGCCGTCAGCGACGGCTTGCGCAGGGCCTGCTGGTAGAGGTCGAGCGCCTTGCGGATCACCGCCGGCTCGGGCATGCGGATCGACGTCACCAGCTTGCCCGGATTGAAATTCCAGTCCGGCTCGGCCGTCGCCTGGACCGCGGCGCCGCCGAGCGGCAGCCGTCGGCCGGTGTCGGCGATGCGCTTGCGCACCGCGTCGGACTGCAGGTAGGCGACGAGGTCGGTGAAGAATTTTTCGACATCGGCGCCGCGCCCATGGTCGATGAAGCCGAGCGGGGAATCGCCGACTGCGACGCCATCCGCAGGATAGATCGCATAGAGCGGCTCGTCGCCCATCTGCTTCAACTTGTCGTTGGTCTCCTTCAATGTGGCTTCGTAGTTCCACATTGCGTCGTAGAGCGTGCCCTTGCGCGCGGAATCGACATAAAGGTCGGCAAGCCAGCCGGACGAGCCGGACGAGCGCTCGACACCTTGGAGCAGGGCGCTCACAGTGACGTGCACCGATGGATTGTCGAGATCGCCGGGCTCGATCACCTCCTTGCCGCCGAGAGCGCTGGAAAGCATTGCCAGATAGGCGCTGGCGCCGGAATTGGACTGCGTGGCCGACGTCATCAGGAATTTGAGCTTGCCGTCGTTCACAGCGGCGAGGATGTCCTTCATGTGGACGTCCTTGCCGATCCATCCCAGATCCGCGGCCTTCGACTTGCGCACGCCTAGGATTACCGGCATCTGCGCGATCGAAGTAAGATTGCGCACCTTGCGGCCGGAATCGAACAGGTCGACCCAGACGCTGGAGGCTGGCCACACCGCGTCCTGGTCGAGCCCGCCCTGCTTCTGCAGGCCAAGGCCGATATCGAGCGATCCCTGGTAGGACACGGTGCAGGTGGCGCCTTGCTTGGCGCAGAACTCCTGCACGATCGGCTCCAGCACCGTGTTTTCGGACCCGGAGACGATCGAGAATTTGACGTTGCTGGAATTGCAGGCCGCCAGCAGCATCGAGGCCGCCAGCAGGAGAACGGACGACAGCTTGTTTTGCATCGAGGATCCGTCAGCCCTGGGTGAGCGCTTTCTTGAGGTCGGCGGTCATCTGGTCCATCTGCTTTTCGGCGTCGGCCCGTTTCTGGCGGCCTTGCTCCTGGACCTTGAGCACGCCCTGCACCGTGTCGATCAGGTCGCGGTTGGCCTGCGCCAGCGTCTCGATGTCGACGATGCCGCGCTGCGCCTGTTCCTCGATCGAGATGGCCTGGTCCTTCATCATCTTCGATGTCTGGCGGATCATCTCGTTGGTGGCATCGGTCACCGTCTTTTGCAGCTCCAGCGCAGATTTCTGGCTGGTCAGGCCGAGCAGGATGACCATCTTCTGCTTCCAGGCAGGAACCGTTAGCGCCGAGGTCGCCTGCAGGTTCTCGATCAGCGTCTCGTCGCCGGCCTGCACGATGCGGATCTGCGGCAATTGCTGGATGCCAAGCTGGCGCGCCTGCACGAGATAGAAGACGCGTTTTTCCAGGCGGTCGAGCGCCTGCACCGCATCCTGATAGGTCTGCGCTTCCAACGTCCCGCCGGCATCGCTCGCCTTGGCGTCTGCCGCGGCCTTCAGCTTCGGCAACTCGTTGGCGCGGTAGTCGTCCACGAACTTCTTGCCGCCTTGCACATAGGCATCGAGGTTGAGTATCGACTCCTTCGTCTGCTCGTGCAGGTCGTCGAGCACGGCTATGTCGCGCCGCAGCACATCCTTGTGGCGGTCGAGCTCGAGGCCGATGCGGTCGATCTGGCCGGCTACGTCCGCGTACTTCTCCTTGAAGCGTTCGAGCCTTGCCTTGAACGAGGAGAAGAGGTTGCTCAGGAACCCTTCTTCCTTCAGCGACGCGGGGTCGAGGTTCTTGGCTTTCATGATGATGTCGGTGAGCAGCGTGCCGGTGTCGCCGAGATCGCGGTTGCGGATCTGCGACAGGATCTTGTCGGCGTAATCGCTCACGGCCTGCTGTGCACGGTCGCCGAAGACCGAGATCGCCGCTCTGTCACGGATATCGATCCCGCCCTCGATCCTGGCGATCTCGCCTGGACTGGCTACGATGACGGGTAGTTTGGACGTGTCGTCGAGCAGAGTGATGCTGTTCTTGTCGGTCATGCAGACCTCCCCCTGAGTGAACAGTATCTCGATAGACAGTGTGTAACAGAGATATGTCGCCGCTGTGGACAATGAAAGGGCGGGGCGCCTCCAGCTGCAAAACAGGTTACTTTTCAGTGGTTCAGCGCAGGCTGCGCGGCAGGTTCCGTCGTCAGGCAACCGATGCGGCCGCGGCAAGCCATTGCCGCGCGATCGCGGCGTCGGCGTCGCCGAATTCATGTCCCGAGGCGACGATGCGCGCATCGATCTCGGCGCCGCGCTGGCTGAGCAGCGTTACCAGCGCGGGCGCGAACGGCCCATAGGTCTGATCCTCGGCGCCGGCAACGATCAGCACCCGCGTTTGGCCGAGGTCGGTCGCAGGCGGATCGTCGAGCACCGGCATGGCCCTGAGCAGGGTTGCCTGCCGCACAAGTCCCGGGTGAAGCAGCATGAGCGTGGAAACCAGGTTGGCGCCATTCGAGTAGCCGAGGAAGGTCGCACGCCCAAGGTCGATGCCGTGGCGCCTGGCGGCTTCGGCCGCGAACTGGGCATAGGCGGCGGTTTCGGCGCGGATGCTCGCCTGCTCGAATCTGGTCGGCGTGATTCGCTCGAACCAGCGGAAGCCATCGTCCTGGAGGATGCGTCCGCGCGCGGCGACGATGGCCGTATCGGGGGCGATCTGCCTTGCCAAAGGTAGCAATATCGTCTCATCGACGCCGGATCCGTGGAGCAGAAACAGGCACGCGCCGCTTCTGTTCGCGGGTGAGAAGAAGCGATACGGAAAACTAAGATCGAGCTGTAGCGCGCTGTTTTCTATGTCATGTTCGGACATGATCACATCCTTTTGATTCCATTGTGATTTCGATGGTTAGCCGGCGTCACAACTGAATGTTTTCTTGCTCCCCGAAAGTTGATTGAACCAAGCGCATTTCAGTCCGTTTCTGCGTCGATATACTCCCTGCGGGAGGAATCGGAGCGGTGCGTCTCGGGGGTCGCATTGCTGGCTATGAACAACCAGCTTTGAGGCCTTTTGTCGATGAGCAACCCAGTGTTAAGCGCGCGCGATACGCGCATTGATGTGTTGCGGGCACTCGCCCTGCTTACCATCTTCGTTGACCATGTCCCCGGCACGGTCTTTGAAAATCTCACCTACAGGAACTTCGGCTTCTCCGACGCGGCCGAAGCCTTTGTATTGATCTCCGGCATCTCCGTGGCGCTTGCCTACGGCACCAGGTTCCAGCCCGGCGCCAGGCTTCTGTCGACCTTGAAGATGTGGCGGCGGGCCGGCGTGCTTTATGTCGCCCACATCGTCATCACCATGGCGGTGATGGCCATGTTCTGTGCCGTGGCGGTATTCGCGCATCGGCCGGAACTGCTCAAGATGATCAACATCGAGCCGCTGATGCGCAATACGCCCGAAGTGCTGCTCGGCATCGTCACGCTCGGCCACCAGCTCGGCTACAACAACATCCTGCCGGTCTACGCGGCGCTGCTTCTGATGGCGCCCGCCTTCGTCCTGTTCGTCAGCTACCGGCCCGTGGCTGCTCTGACCGTTTCCGGGCTGCTGTGGCTCGTCGCCGGAATATGGCAGATCGCCCCGCCCAACTATCCTGAGCCCGGCCTCTGGTTCCTCAACCCGCTGTCCTGGCAGTTCCTGTTCAACATCGGGCTTGCCGCGATGCTGCATGTGAAGCGCGGCGGGACCATTCCGGTCAACCGCTGGCTGATCGGCGCCGCCGCGGCCTACGTTCTGATCGCGGCCATCTGGGTGCACAGCCCTCTCTGGGGGCAGATCACCTGGTTCAACCTGCCGGTGGTGATCGGCGGCTTCGACAAGACCTTCC
>NZ_JANINM010000381.1 GCF_024509055.1 Mesorhizobium sp.
GCCTACGAGCATTTCGGCGTCAACATCCACTGGCACGAGCCGACGCCGGAACTGCCGATGCAGGTCTATTCGCGCGATTCCAGCGTCATGACCCCCTACGGCGCCTTCATCACCGCCATGGCCAACTGGTGGCGGCGCGGCGAGAACTATGCCGCCATCCGCACCTATGAGAAGCTCGGCATCCCGATCTACGACATGGTCACCGCCGGCACCTTCGAGGGCGGCGACTTCAACGTCATCGAGGACGGCGTGGTGCTGATCGGCTGCGGCGGCGCCCGCACGCAGGAAGAAGGCGCCCGCCAGGTGCAAGCCTGGTTCGACAAGGAAGGCTGGGAGACGCGGCTGGCCTTCATCGACGAGTATTACGTCCACATCGACCTGATGGTGGTGCCGATCGCCGAGAAACTCACCGCCGTCTGCCTCGCCTGCACCGAGCCCGGCATCGTCGACTGGCTGAAGGGCAAGGGCCACGAGATCATCGACGTGCCCTTCCAGGACACGATGGCGCTCGGCTGCAACTTCATGTCGCTCGGCAAGGACCGCGTGATCGCGCCGACGTCGAGCAAGACCCTGATCGAAAAGCTGAAGGCGCGCGGCTTCGAGGTGGCGGCTGTCGACATGAGCGAGATCTCCAAGACCGGCGGCGGCATCCACTGCATGGCCCAGGCGCTGAAGCGCGTGCCGGCCTGAGTTTCGCGAGCGCCACTCGCCAAAGTGGCGATCTTTCGTGCCCTCTGTCCTGCCGGGCAGAGGGGCGGAACCCCTCTCTATCGCTGTTTTACACTCTTGCCGCGCGCCGTACCTAGGGCGTCGAGCCGCTCCTGGAGATGCCCGTTGAGGACGATCATCTCCTTCAGTGCCTTCACCGGATCGCCTTTATGCTGGACGATGAAGCGCTCGGCGATTGCCTGAAGCGCGGCTTCCTGGCGGCTATCCAGTCTCACGATCTGGTCCATGGCGTCTTGCTCCTCGAGCTTACGTTAGCATGTGAACAAAAAGTGAACAAAAATGTCAAGGGTGAATTGACTTGGCGAAGAACGGGTTCCTATTTTGTCAGCAGATGGGGCGGTTGCTCAGGACCAAGGAGAGCCGCATTGGGCAGACGAAACAGCCGCTATGACAGATTGTTCCGGTCGGATGCGGAAGCGATCATTCGCGACGCGCTGGAACTGCGCAAGACCGTGCTGGCGGCGCAGCTGCACCTCAAGTCCAATGGCGAGATGTACTGGCGGCTCAGCGGCTTGGTGGACCGTCTGCATGAAGTGATGGGGGCGGTTGCAGGCCGGGAGCCCGATTTCCGGGCCGCATGGCTCGGCCTGTTGCCGTTGCCCGAGGATCGTTAAGGCCGGACATGAGGAATGGCCGGACCCATGGACAGCGTCGGCCGCGCGGCCAAGGCCAACATGCTGCTTGTCGTCGAATGCCGCCATTGCTACCACGCCGGCCGCTTCAAGGCGAACGACGTGGCCAAGGTCGTCGGCTGGAACAAGCCGCTCGAAGCCATCCGCTTCCGCTGCAAGCGCTGCGGCCGCAAGGACACGGAGGTGAAGACCCAGTTCATCGACCAGGACCATCCGCCCAAGGGTTACATCTGGGTGCTGCAGAAGGCGAGGGGGTAGGGCTTGCCCTTAAAACAGCGACCCCTGCGCCGGCGGTTCAGCCGGAAACTTGATCTGCGTCGCCGGCTTCTCGACGATCACCAGCGCATCGTCAGGCGCCGGCCGCTGCAATTTCTTCGCCTCCGACCATGGTGCGGTGAGCCATGTCTCGGTTTCCTCAGGCGTCGTCAGGATAACCGGCATCGCCTTCTCATGGATGGGCGCGATCAGCGCGTTCGGCCTTGTCGTCAGGAACCCGTAGATTTCATGGTCGCCCGGGCCTTCCTTCACCTTGCGCACGCCGTGCCAGGGCGTCCAAAGGCCGGCGAAGAAGAACAGCGGCCGCTCCTCGCTCAGCGCAAACCAGAAATTCTTCTGCACGCCGGTCTCAGGGTCCTTGTCGCCCGGCTTCGGCGAGGGTTCGGCAAAGCTCGTCACCGGCACCACGCAGCGGTTCTCGACGCCGAGATAGGGCAGCCAGTGGGCATATTGCGGGTTGCGGATGTTGGTAGTGCCGGGATCGGCGTTGCCGCGCACGCGCTCGGATGGCGTCGGCATGCCCCAGCGCAGGTTCGCGAGCTCGCGGCCGCCGTCGGCGGTGTTGCGCACGACCGGCGCCGGCTGGTTGGGATAGATGTCTACCGAAGGCTCCAGGTTACCGGAGATGTCGCGCAGCGCGCGCGTCCACTGGCGTATCGCCTCCTGACTGGTGGTGATGTTGTAGAGATTGCACATCGGCAGCGCTTCCCCGTCCGCCGATTGTTCCCGTATTTTTCAGTGAACCGCAAACCGCATCGTGTCGGCGGCCCTCACCGTTCACGCCCGCCGCGCCGTTTTGCCTCCACTGGCTCCACGGCTGGCGGCTCGCCCGGCAGGCCCAGCCGGTGACGTTCTTCTTCCGCGAAGGCTTCGGCCTCGATATGGACGTTGAACAGTTGCTGCATCAGCCTGCCGCCTTCGACGACACGCACCATCCATTGGCCATTGATGCCTTTTACGCGGACGCTGTCTGGTTCGCCTGCCACCATATGCAGCTCCAGCTCTTCTGCCCCAAGAATTGCATTCCAGGATAGCAATACGATTTAACGCGCCATGAGTTGCCGCAAGGTTTATTATCATTGGCCTTTAGTAGGAGAAAAGTCGTGCAAAAGGGCCCGACTTGACGCCGAAAATACATATTTCAAGAAAAAGGCTCATAAAATGGATAGAGCGAGGGAGTTGAGACCTTCGTCGGGCCGCGCTCAGCAGAATTCGACTTCGAGGTGGCGCTCGGTCTGCGAGACGATACGGCAGCGCGTCTCGAACGCATCCGAGCGGATCTGAAGGCTGAACGTTTCCGGTACGCCGATCGAGCTGGTCACATCCAGGCCGGCGCCATCCTCGCCGAGCGTCCTCACGGTGCAGTCGATCGACGACATGCGATTGTTGAACATGATGCGCCCTGCCTTCAGCACGCGACGGCGCGGGCCGGCCGGAGCATCGTTTGGCGGCCGCCAGGCGGCGCAGCGGTTGCGACCGGCGGCCTTGGCCTCGTAGAGCGCGGCGTCGGCATTGGCGAGCAGCGCATCCATGTCGGCGGTGCGGGCGTCGAGGCTCGCCGTGCCGAGGCTGGCGGTAACGCGCACCGCCTTGTCCCCTTGTCCGACCAGGATGCGGGCGATGGCCTCGCGCAGCTTCTCGGCGACGCCGGCCACGCCGGCGCGGTCGGTATGCGGCAGGACAAGCGCGAACTCTTCGCCGCCCAACCGGCCGAACAGGTCCGTGCCGCGCAGCTCGGCCCGGCAGGCTTCGGCCACGGCGACCAGCACCTTGTCGCCTGTGGCATGGCCATGGTTATCGTTGATCGACTTGAAATAGTCGAGGTCGAAGGCAATGCAGCCAAGCCCGTGCCGGTGGCGTTGCGCCAGCGCGATGGCGTGCGCGGCCTGTTCCTTGAACGCCCGCCGCGACAGCGCGCCGGTCAAACTGTCGACCGAGGCAAGTTGGCGCAGTTCCAGCGCGTCCATGGCAAGCGCGGCGAGGTCGGTGAGGATGGCCGATTCGCGCGCTGTGAAGACGCGAGGCTCGAAACCGATGGCGCAGACAGTGCCGATATTGTGGCCGTCAGGGGTGCGCAAAGGCGTGCCGGCATAGAAGCGGATTTGCGGGGCGGACGTCACCAAGGGGTTCTGCGCGAAGCGCGCGTCATCGCGCGCGTCGGGCACCACCAGCGGCGTCAGATCCTGCAGCGTATATTTGCAGAAGGTCTCGTCGCGGCTGACCTCGCGGTTCTCCAGCCCTTCATAGGCCTTGTACCATTGCCGATGGCCGTCGATCATCGAGACGATGGCGACCGGCAGGTCGAAGATGTCGCGGATCAGCCGCGTGATGCGGTCGAACGATTCCTCGCGCGGGGTATCCATCACGTCGAAGCGGTCGAGCGCCTCCAGCCGCCCGGCTTCGGCGACGTCTTCCATCGCCACCGGCGGCGTGTCGGCAAGCATACGATGCATGGGCTCTTTGCCTCGTCACGAATCTTACCGCCCCCTCGGCAAAAATCGGAGACAGGGCTGAACATTCGGTAAAGGCGCGGCGGCGAGCGGGCACGTATGGGCATTCACCGCTGCAAACAGGGCGGCCCGGCTACCTGGGGGGGTGTAATTGGGTTCGGTGGCCGGGCCTGACCGGAGTTTGCGAGCCTGCCGGCTGGCGCGAAGATGCGCCGCTGCCCATCCGGGGGCAATAGCGACCTAGGCCCTAGGACCAAAGCAGCGCAAGGCGGGCAAAAAGGCTAAGGCGGAACAAGGTTGAGCGGTTCGCGGGATGGTCAAAAGCCGAAGAACTGCCTGCCGACGAGATAGCCGAGCGCCACGACAGCGATCGGAAACAGCGCCGGCGCGATTCTGCTGAAGAGCGAAGGGGCTAGTTCCCTCGCGGGAGAACTGGGCTTGGCATTGCCGAGGTTCTTGGTCATGGGCTCGTTGCCGGTTCAGCGACTACATTAGGTGTCGCTGATTAATTTTCCGACAATGGATTTGGCATTGCGGGATATGCCAGCGCCGTTGTCGCGCCAGGCACTATTCCGCCTGCTGGGTGCGCTCGGCCAGCGCGAAGGCCTGCAGGTTGCGCGATTTGCCGATGTCCTGGTCGGCATTGGCGATGATGGCGTGGAAGGCCGCGCGCGCAATGTCCTTCTTCTTGACGTCGGGGTGCACCTTGCGCACGGCCTTGATCAATTCCTTCGGCGTCATGTCCGGGGTGACGAGGCGCATCAGCGTATCGCCTATGGCCTGCAGTTCGTTGGCATCCACGACAATGAACCCTGTTTTGGCTCCGTGAGCCTAGCATATAGTCGGGCCAGCGCGTCACTTTTGTGATGCGCCGGCCAGATCCACCGACGAGGCGGTATGGTGACGGCGCCCGCCTAGAGTATCCTCGTGGCGAAGGCATCGAGCTTCGAATTCTCGCGATAAGCCAACCGGACCGCGACCGCCGCGATGATGGCGGTGCCGGTGCCGCCGATCACGTCGCTGACATAATGGGTGCCGAGATAGATTCTCGACAAGCAGACCAGGACCGCGACCGCCAGGAGCGCCAGGGTGCGGCGCGGCAGCGCCTGCATGGCGAAGGCCGCGACGATGGCCATGCTGGCTGTCGCGTGGTCGGAAGGAAACGACCAGTCGACGGTGGGCGGTATCAAAAGATGGGTGACGCCGGCCTCGTAGGGCCTGATCCGGTGGATGAACAGCAGGATAAACTGGTTGATGGCGAGCCCAAGCAGGAAGGACAGGCCCGCGCATAGCGCGGCATGGCGCACGTGATAGCGGTCCGTCCTCGCCCACCATTGCAGGACGACTGCCAGCACCATCAGCGGCACGCCGATTTGTGAGATGGCGATCACCATCCTATCAAGGAACGGGCTGACGCCGGCAGCCGAATTGATCCAATGGGTGAGGGAAGCGTCCATTCTTGCTTGTTTCCGTGGTCTAGCGTGAGATTGATTGATGAAGCCCGCCAGCGAGAATCGCATTCACCAGCTCTTTGAGGTCAGCGTATGGCTGAAAGGTGCACATGCGTTGATCGAGTGCATCGGCGGCATCCTGCTTTACCTTGTCACCACCGACACCATCGTCACCTGGGTCAACATGTTCACCCAGGAAGAACTGGTCGAAGATCCGAATGATTTCATAGCTGGCCATCTGTCGCGCATGGCCGGTGAATTCTCGGTCGCCAGCAAGGAATTCTATGCCTTCTATCTGTTCAGCCACGGCCTGATTAAGCTCTTGCTGGTCGTCGGCCTGCTGCGCGGCAAGCTATGGTCCTATCCGGCCTCGCTCGCGGCGCTCGGCGCCTTCATCGTCTACCAGCTCTACCGCTATTCCTACACGCACTCGCCCGGCCTTCTGGTTCTGACCGTCTTCGACGTCGTGGTGATGGTGCTGATATGGCAGGAATGGCGAATGGTGCGTCGCCATCGGCAGGCCTGACGAGCCCTTCGTTGGGTCTGACTTCATGTTTTGGCCTGGACCGGGCTGCGGCGATGACGATAGAGGCGCCGGCAACCGCCGGAAGTCCCAAGGCTTGCGCGGTTCCGAGTCGCTACGAGGCGCAACCGTGCGGTCCATATCGTCGCCTCGGCAGCTTTCGGAAGTGACTTTTTTTGGGGATAAATTCAGCCACCTGGCTTAAAGGGCAATCGCGGCGGCCTTCGCTGTGGCCCAACCATTCTTGCAGCCCGCTTGCTCCAGAGGCGGTTTTGCGGTCGCATTTTAACCCTAATCCCTATCTACGCGCCGGGGATGCCTTGGGTTCCAGCCTCACGTTTTCTTGACAGAGGCCGGAAAAACGGGCAGCAAGTCGGGTGAGGGAGAGCATTTTTACCGTGGCGAAGACCATGGAGGGCTCTTTTTTCGTATGGACCGTCGCCACAATGGCGATTGGTGGAGGGATTGGTTAACCATCTTTGTCCATCTTTTGAATCAATCGGCAACAGACGCGTGAAGGTGCAGGGGGCACCAGGCGAACTGTGATCGTGACGGATGCCAGGTCCGCAGACCGGCAAGCCGATTGAGAGTGGTCGTATGGCGTTTTTAGTGCGTTCGAAAAACCGGGGTGACACTCCTGAAGGGGGGGTAACTTCGAAGAGATCCAGTCAGCGCTGGGTTGTGGTGCCGGCCGTCGGCGCTGCCCTTGTCCTATGGTCCGCCGCGACCATGGCCGGGCTTTATTCGGTGAGCACTTCGCTCACGGCCGCCTCCAACGGATTGCCGCGCAGCCTGCTCGCTCCCGCCAGCATCGCGCTTGGCGACCAGCGTCGCCAGCTCGCCAATTCCTGGGCGCCGCGCCTGGCTGCCACCGGCGGCTACAAGACAGCCTCGCTCACCGGCGGCTGCGATGCCGGCTGCCTCAGCCTGGCGACCAGCTTCGGGCATGACGGCAAGGTGGCGCGGCTGAAGCCCGTTGCGCCGGACAGCGTCGCCCGTGAAACCGTCAGCGCCACGCATGAGCAGGTCGTGGTGGTCGCTTCCGCAGCCGGCGTCGCCGATCGCTTCGACAGCGTGGTAAAGCGCGCCGCGCTTTCGCACGAGAAGCTCGCCGCAGCTTTTGCCCGCGCCGAGAACGCGCCTTTCATGCTTGCAAGCCTGCCGGCGTCGAGCCGTTTCGGCGGCGTGCAGCCGGGGACTCCGGCCGAAGCGCGCTTTGGTTCAAACCGCGTCGACGTCCATGGTGCGTCCGAGCTGGCGCTGGCGCTCGCCAACGTCCTGCCGGAACAAACCGTCGGCGTGCCGACCACAGTCGCGCTCTCGGCAGCCGCCGACGAAGCGTCCGGAGAGCGGACCGGCGAGCAGGGCGGGGTGCAGGTCGCCTCGCTGACGCCGCAGGATGGGCTGCCCGACAGCATCGACGTGCCCGGTCTCAGGCCGCAGACAACCCTCGACCGCGCCGTGGCCGCGCCGCAGCGCAATGCCGCCGCCAAGCCTGAGCCGGCCAAGCCTGAACCGACCAAGCCTGAGGCGGCAAAGCCGCAAACCGCCCAGTCGGCCAAGTCCCGGCCCGGCAGGGGGCAGCCGGCCGACGACGCCGCGGACGCGCAGCAGACCCAGGTGTCGCCGAGAAGCACCGTGCAGGCGGCCCTTCCGGGCGTTCCCGGCTCGAAGCCGATCAAGGGCGGCAAGGCGCAGGCTCCGGCCGTGCTCGCCTACGCCAAACCGGACCAGCCCGAGCGCGGCGGCCTCGGCAGCGCCTTCAGGAACCTGTTCAGCGGGCCTTCGATGGGCAATGGCGTCGCGGTCTATGACATCTCGGCCAAGACAGTCTACATGCCGGACGGCTCGCGCCTGGAGGCGCATTCGGGACTGGGCTCGATGGTCGACCAGCCGCGCTTCGTCAACCGCAAGAACACCGGCCCGACGCCGCCCGACACCTACAATCTGACGCTGCGTGAATCGCGCTTCCATGGCGTCGAGGCGATCCGGCTCACGCCCACCAGCGGCAGCAACAAGTATGGCCGCAACGGTCTGCTCGCCCACACCTACATGCTGCGTGGCGGTCGCGCCGAATCCAACGGCTGCGTGGTATTCAGGGACTACAAACGCTTCCTCGCGGCCTACAAGAACGGCAAGATCAAGCGTCTCGTGGTGGTGCCGCGGCTGACCAGGTCGCTCACCCAGGTTGCCCAGGAAGGCCGCGACGGCTGATCGTCAGGCCGGCGGCATCGTCGACACGGCGGATGAAGCTCGCTAAGCGGGCACCAGCCCGTGACGCAGCATGACCTCTTTCGCCTTGGCCAGATCCGGCTTGCCGGGCACGTTGATGATTTCCGCAATCTCTTCGAAATAGCGGCGCCCGATGGCGCCGGGCGTCATCGTGGCCAGGACCCTGGCCGTGCCCTCATGCGGGTTCTCGTGATGATGAACGCTGCCACGTCGGATGAACACGGCGTCGCCGACGCCCAGTTCTCGGCTGTGACCGTCGACGGTGACCGTCAGTGTGCCCTCGAGCCCATAGAGGATTTCGTCGGCATCGCGATGGTAGTGGGGCGCGGGCACTCGGGCATGGGAGGGCACGACGAATTCGAACACGGTAGCGCCCTCGTCGTTCACCAGGAAACGCAGCTCCAGTTCGCCGATCCGCACGATATTGCTCTCATTCGCTTCCATTGATGGCTCCTCTCTTGTAAAGTTATTTTACAACGTGACGTAAAGTGACTTTACATTGATGTCAATATCCGAACCAATGCAGTCCGACAACGGCGCCGAACCACGCCCGCCGTTTTTCGGCGCCTTGCTGCGAATGACCTGGCAAGGCGTGCGCGACCGCATGCTGCAAGCCATCCATCAAGCCGGTTTCGACGATTTCCAGGAGGCTCACTTCGCCGTGTTCTCCTATCCGCTTCCCGACGGCGTCAGGCCGTCGGAACTGGCGCGTCAAAAGCGGATGTCGCGGCAGGCGATCAATTACCTGATCGGCCAACTCGAAGAGCTCGGCTATGTCGAGCGGCGCGCTTCCGCCGAGGACGACCGCCGCCTGATCTATCTCAGTGCGCGCGGACATCAGATAGCCGAGGCGATTTTCAACTGCTTGCGCCAGTTGCACACGGAATGGTCCGAGGACATCGGCCACGAACGGTTCGATATCTTCCTTGACGTCCTGCGGCAGCTTTCCGTCAAGGCGCAGGAGAGGCCCTGAGAACTCGGCCGCCTCTGAGCGGGTCGATCACAATTGCGGGGATTGGCGACCGGTCCGACTTGTCGCAAAGCGCCGAGAGAGACAGGAGATCGTCCCCCCTCCCAGAACATAAATATGGCGCGGCCCGGGCTTGCGGCAAGACCCCGGACATCGCGTATTTACGCTGCTCCGACCAACGACAAAACGGAGCATGGAATGCGGATTTTACTATCGACCTACGGTTCGCGCGGCGATGTCGAGCCTTTGGCGGCGCTGGGGGCGGCGCTACGGACCCTCGGCGTCGAGGCGAGGGTCAGCGCCCCGGGCGACCAGGAGTTTGCGGCCGTCGTTGCCCGCGCCGGCGTGCCTTTTGCGCTGGCCTTCGCGCCGGTGCGCGAATGGGTGAAGGAAATGATGCGGCGCCGGGCTTCGGCGTCGCCCGAGAGCCGCGCCGAGTTCATCTCCAGCCAGGCGGCCGAGATCGTCGCCCGGCAGTTCGACGCGCTGTCGGCCGCCGCCGAAGGCTGCGATGCCGTCGTGGCGTTCGGGCTATTTCCCTCCTGTGCCGCCGCGCGGCTGGTCGCCGAGCTGCGGGGCATCCGCTACATGCTCGGCACGTTCTGCCCGATCTGGCTGCCGTCGGCGCATAATCGGCCCTTCGAGTATCCGGGTCATCCGCTTCCGCCCGAGGTGACCGACAACCGGCTGCTGTGGCAGCTGGATGTCCAGACCAAGAATGCGCTCTTCGGCAAGGCGATCAACGGTCTGCGTGCGTCGCTCGGCTTGCCGCCTTCGGACAATGTCCGCGACTATGTTTTCGGCGACCCGGTGCTGCTTGCCTGCGACCCGACGCTAGGGCCATGGCTGCCCTCCGACCTGATCGACGCCGTCCAGACCGGCGCTTGGATCCTGCCGGACGAGCGACCGCTTCCCGAAGGGCTGGAAGCATTCCTCGAAGCCGGCCCGGCGCCGGTCTATGTCGGCTTCGGCTCGATTGCGGTCGACAGGGAGGCGGCGCACGCCGCCATCGAGGCGATCCGCGCCAAGGGGCTGCGCACGGTGATCGCAAGCGGCTGGGCCGAGCTTTCCCCGATCGACGATCGCGACGACTGCTTCGCCGTCGCAGAGGTCAATCAGCAGGCGCTGTTCCCACGCATGGCCGTGGTCATGCACCATGGCGGAGCGGGCACGACCGTCGCGGCCACGCGGGCAGGGGTGCCGCAGGTGGTGGTGCCGCAGATTGGCGACCAGCCATACTGGGCCAGGCGGGTCGCGGAGCTCGGCATAGGCGCGGCGCATGACGGTGCAGTCCCGACTACAGGGTCATTGTCGGCGGCGTTGGAGACGGCCCTGGCCCCCGAGACCCGCATCCGCGCCTCGGCCATCGCCGGCAAGGTGCTCGGCGACGGCGCCGAGGTCGCGGCGAGATTGCTGGTCGGCCAACTGAGCCGACGTTAGGCTTCACTACTGTTGAAGTTCGGCCAGCGCCCGTTGCAAGGGCGCTGGCGACACCTGGATCGGACCGGTGAAGGGCGTATCCATATCCAGAATGAGGAAGATCGCCGCGGCCGCAAGCGCCGCCGACACCAGCAGCGTGCCGACCACGATGCTGTTGCGCGGCGCCCGGAAGCCGTAGCCGGCGAAGATCAGCGTCAGCCAGGCAACCATCAAGCAGATCAGCGGCGCCGGGATCGCGCCTTCCGATTGTTCGGCCAGCACCCACCGCATTTCGACGACTTTCTGCAACTGCTGCATGGCGCTCTGCTGCATGGCCGTCCGTCTCGCGTCCGGCGGCGCCAGTGCCGACAGCCTGTCGCCGACCTGGTTGAGCAATAGTTCCGACAGCTTGTTCGGCACGACGGTCGTCTCGCTGTCATTGGCGGTGGTGTCGACGACGCGCTGGACATAGGAGCCGAGCGATTGGCGCACGCCGCTGGCCTCCGGTCCGTACTGCCGCAGCGTCCGGTCGAGCAGGATGAGGTCCGTGGCGAAGGTGTGGATGTTGCGGTCGATCGACTCGAAGGTGTTCTTGGCCGAATTGATCATCAGGCCCAGCATCAGCGAGAACATCATCGCGAACAGGTTGGCGGCCAGTCTGACCACCGCGGTGGTTTCATCATGGCGATGGTGGGCCGGAAGGCGCTCATGAACAAACAGGCTGGCCAGCGACGCTCCGGCCAGACAGGCGAAGACCGCAACCCCAACCGCCGTCTCGAACATCGCCGATATTGTGCACGGAAGAGGGCGGCTGCCAATTGCCCCGAAGCGCTTGAATCAGGCTGGCAGCATAAGCGCGTATGTCATTGTTCGCGAAGGATGCTTTCGGGCCGGCCCTCCCGTTATGTTGCACTGCGTTAGATTTGTTGCATTGCGATATCGACGGATAGGGCCGAGCCTTGTCGCCAGGCGGGATACGAACGAACAATGCGAGGTTCGTCTTCGTGTCAGAATCGTCATCGTCGCAAGATTTCCGGCCCGACATAGAAGGCTTGCGGGCGCTCGCCGTGGCGGGCGTGGTCGCCTATCATTTCGGCCTCACGGCGCTGCCCGGTGGCTTTGCCGGGGTCGATATCTTCTTCGTCATCTCCGGCTATCTGATCACCCGCCAGCTTGCCGGCGAGATCGCCGAGACCGGCCGGCTCGACTTGCTGCGCTTCTACGCGCGACGCGCGCGCAGGCTGTTGCCGGCGGCGCTGGTCGTCATCCTGGCGACGCTTGCCTTCGGGGTCATCGTGCTCTCGCCGCAAGAGCAGGCGCTCTACTCCAAGGGGGCGATGTACGCCTCGACCTATATGATCAACCTGTGGCTGATCCGCTGGTCGTTCGATTATTTCAACGACGCCGCCGGCAACCCGTTCATCCACTACTGGTCGCTGTCGGTGGAAGAGCAGTTCTACCTCGCCTGGCCGGCGCTGCTGATGTTGGCTGCCTGGCTGAGGCCCGGCAGGCGAGGGGTAATGATCGCCATGGCCATCGTAGGCGCCGTTTCCTTCGCCGCTTGCGCGTGGATGACGAGCGTGTCGCAGCCCTGGGCCTTCTATTTTTCGCCGCTGCGCGCCTGGGAGTTTGCCGCCGGCGGCCTCGCCGCGGTTGCGCCGGCTTGGCTTCCGCGCGACCGCCCACGGCTTGGCACGGCGCTCGGCCTCGCCGGGCTGACGATGATCGCCACCGCTTACCTCACCTTCAGCGAGGACTCTCCCTTCCCCGGCTTCCTGGCGCTGGCGCCGGTGGCCGGCACGGTCCTTCTGCTCGAGGCGGGCGCGGCCGGCGCGAGGAGCAAGCCCACTGCGCTCCTCGCGCTGCCGCCCTTGCGCTGGATCGGGAAGCTTTCCTATTCGCTCTATCTCTGGCACTGGCCGGTCATCGTCTATGCCGGCGCGCTGGCGCCCGAGCTGACGCTCGCCCAGCGCCTTGCCTGTCTCGGGCTGACTCTGGTGCTGTCGGTGCTGAGCTACCATTTCATCGAGAACCCGATCCGCCGCAACGGCTGGCTTACGGCCAATGCGGCGCGGGCGCTGGTGCCGGCCCTCCTCCTGACCGGCACCGGCGCCGCAGCCGCCTATGGCAACGCAAGGCTTGCAACGGCCGACCTCGACCCCGCGCAGCGCATCATCGCGGCAAGTGCCGCCGAGCCCTCCACGGCGCGCGCCAGGGCGGGCTGCGTGGCCGACTACCAGACGGTGACGCCGAACCCTTGCGTGTTTGGCGATGGCGGACGCGCAATCGCGCTGTTCGGGGATTCCCACGCCGACCAATGGTCGACGCCGTTGATCGATGCCGCCCGAAAGAACGGTTTTCGCGTGGTGACCTGGCTGAAGAATTCCTGCCGCGCCTCGCGCATCAGCATCTGGTCGTCGCAGCTCAAGCGCGGCTACAGCGAATGCGACCGCTGGCGCGAGCAGGCGATCGACGAGATTGTCCAGGCGCGGCCGGCGCTTGTGGTGATCTCGGAACTGGCGCTGACCAGCGGGCGCAAGATGGCGGCCCGCATCGGCGACACCAGCCGCCAGGACGCCGACTGGCGGGCGGGCCTGCGCTCGACGCTCACCAGCCTCAGCAAGGCGGGCCTCAAGGTCGCCTTCATCCGTGACGTGCCCTTCAACGACGAGCATATCGAGACCTGCGTGGCGCGCGCTTTGTGGCGGGGCGAGACGCCCTCGCGCTGCGACCAGACGCGCGCCTATGCCGCCAATGACGCCATGGCCGCTGTCGAGCGCGAGATCGTCACCAGCGTGCCGAACGCATCCTACATCGACCTCACGGACCGTTTCTGCAGCGACACCACCTGCCATGTCTTCATCAACGGCAAGCTCGCCTTCCGCGACCAGCATCATCTGGCCACCCCCTTTGCGAAGTCGCTGGAGCCGGAGGTCGAGCAAAGGGTGGTCTCGAAGGCGGGAAGCTAGGCTTGGCTGTCCGGGTGCTGAGGGTGCGACCGCTCTTGAAAAGCGCTTTCAATACCGGCTGGAGGCGCTATCTATGACCGCCAGGCGGCTCCACCCCTTCAATCATTCACGAGGCTATGCATGACAATACGCGCTGTCGTCTGGGGCGAGAACATCCATGAGCGAACCAACAAGGTGGTTGCCGGCATCTATCCAGAAGGCATGCACGCCACCATCGCCGCGGCGCTCAATGCCGACAAGGCGATCTCCGCCACGACCGCGACGCTGGAGCAGCCCGAGCATGGTCTGCCGGAATCGCGGCTGGCCGAGACCGACGTTCTGGTCTGGTGGGGCCACAAGGACCATGGCGCGGTGGCCGACGAGGTGGTCGAGCGCGTCGCGCGCCGGGTGTGGGAGGGCATGGGGCTGATCGTTCTCCATTCCGGCCATTTCTCGAAGATATTCAAGCGGCTGATGGGCACGCCCTGCACGCTGAAATGGCGCGAGGCGGGCGAGCGCGAGCGGCTTTGGGTCACGAGCCCCAATCACCCGATCGCCGAAGGCGTCGGAGAATTCTTCGAGCTCGAGAACGAGGAGATGTATGGCGAGCAATTCGCCGTGCCGGAGCCGCTGGAGACGGTGTTCATCTCGTGGTTCCAGGGCGGCGAGGTGTTCCGCTCGGGCCTGACCTACCGGCGCGGCGCGGGCAATGTCTTCTACTTCCGACCCGGGCACGAGACCTACCCGACCTATCACGATGCGACCGTGCAGAAGGTGCTGCGCAACGCTGTGAGATGGGCGCACAATCCGCAGGGCAAAAAGTCGGCCATACTCGACGCGCCGAACGTGCCGGTCGAGAAGGCGCTCGAGCCGATCGAGGAGCGCGGCCCCAAGCTGCATGCGCATGGCGAGGCCGGTTTCCGCTGACGCGATTCCAGGAAAAGTGCGCAGCAATTCCCACGGTCCGGAGTTGCGCAGGGACGAGACTTGAACCAAACTCGCCTCATGTGATTGAATCGAACCAATTCGCTCAGAGGAGCAAGAAATGCGGCTTTTGATACTGGGTACCGGCTGGATGGCGCAGGAACATGCCCGGCGTTTCGGTGCCATCGAGGGCGTCGACCTTGTGGCGGCTGTCGATGTCGATGAAAAGCGGGTCGGCGAATTCGCCGACGGCTTCAAGATCCCGAAGCGTTTCACCTCGCTGGAGGCGGCGCTCGACTGGGGCGATTTCGACGCCGTCGCCAATGTCACGCCCGACCGCATCCACCACCCGACCACCATGGCGCTGATCGCCGCCGGCAAGCCGGTGCTGTGCGAGAAGCCGTTGGCCGAGAATTTCGGCAAGGCCAGCGAAATGGCCGACGCGGCGGAAGCCGCCGGAATCGTCAACATGGTCAACCTCACCTACCGCAACGTGGCGGCCCTGCAGAAGGCGCGGCAGATGGTGCAGGCGGGCGAGATCGGCACGGTGCGCCATGTCGAGGCGTCCTACCTGCAGAGCTGGCTGGTGTCGAAATTCTGGGGCGACTGGCGCACCGATCCGAAATGGCTGTGGCGGCTGTCGCGCGGCCACGGCTCCAACGGCGTGCTCGGCGATGTCGGCATCCACATCCTCGACTTCGCCAGCTATGGCGCGGCGCTCGACATCGACCATGTCTTCTGCCGGCTGCGCGCCTTCGACAAGGCGCCGGGCAACCGCATCGGCGACTACCAGCTCGATGCCAATGACAGCTTTGCCATGACGCTCGACTTCGCCAACGGCGCCTTCGGCGTGGTCCACGCCAGCCGCTGGGCGACAGGCCACATCAACGAGCTTCGGCTGCGCATCTATGGCGACAGGGGCGGCATCGAGGTGGTCCACAATCTCGAAGGCTCGATGCTCAAGGCCTGCCTGGGCGGAAATGTCGAGAACGCCAAATGGGAAGTGCTCGAAGCCGGCACGGTGCTCACCAACTACCAGCGCTTCGCCGAGGCCGTGAAGAGCGGCGTGCAAACCGAGCCGAACTTCCGCCACGCGGCCGGCCTGCAGAAGGTGCTGGACCTTGCCGTGGTGTCGGACGAGAAGCGCGCCGAACTGAGGGCCAACGCGGATACGCAATAGCTCTTCCTCGGCCTCGCAAAAGCTGGAGGAGGAACCAGCTCCCGCTCGGCGCCACACAAATCTTTCAAGCGTTTCTTGAAGCTGGCCCCCCGGCGTTTCATGGTTTAATGCGGCCACGAGTTCGGGGAGGCTTCATTGACCGACTACATTGGGTTGCCGAAGGCCGAAGTGCATATCCATGTCGAGGGCTGCTTCGAGGCCAGCGACGTGGTCAGGAATTGCGAGGAAGCCGGCATTCCGCTTCGCGCGCCGCGTGACAGGCTTTTCGAAGCGCATGACCTGAAGAGCTTCCTCGAAATGCTCGACTGGGTCTGCGGGACATTCCGCACGCGCGAGCAACTGGCCATCGCCGCCTACAAGTTTGCGCGGCGAATGGCCAAAAGCGGCGTGCGCTATGCAGACGTCATCGTCAACCCGACCCACTGGCCGCACTGGCACAGGAATATCCCCGGGATGATCGACGCCTTCGACGCCGGTTTTGCGGCCGCCGAGCAGGACGGATACCCACCAGTCGGGCTTTGCGTCAGCCTGTTGCGCACCCAATCGGCCGAAGAGGCGATCGAACTGGTGGAACTGCTGGGCAGGATCAGGCACCCGCGCGTCGTTGCTCTTTCGATCGACGGGAACGAGGCGGCCGCCGGCCGCACCGGCCCGCGCTTCGCCGAAGCGTTCCGCCGCGCCGCGGCGGCCGGACTGCGGCGGACCGTGCATGCCGGCGAGTCGAGCGGTCCCGAGGGTGTCCGCGATGCAATCGAATTGCTCGGGGCCGACCGCATCGACCACGGCGTGCGGGCGATCGAGGAGCCGGAACTGGTCGACCTGCTTGCCCAGAGGCGGATTCCGCTCGGCATCTGCCCGATCTCCAACATCGCGCTCGGCCTCTATCCGTCGCTTGCGGAGCACCCGATCGACGCCTTGCGCAAGGCCGGTGTTCGGGTCTCGGTCAATACCGATGATCCCGCGCTGCTCGGGACGACGCTTGAAGCCTCTTACGCGGCTTGCGCCGAAACCTTCGCATGGGACGGCGAAACCATACGTCAACTCGCCGCGACATCGGTGCATGCGAGCTATGCCGACACGACGGTTAAGGCGCGGATCCTGGCGGACCTGGCGCTCTGGCAGGCGTGACAAGGCCGCGAGGGGCAGTCATCAAAGCCTGAGCCTGGCCAGGCAGGGTCGGCGCTGTCCGGCCTCAGGGTTCTATCGAGCGCGATAAATCCCGATCGCCGCCGCCACCAGCGCGGCATTGCCGTCCGCCACCGTCCCGTCCGGCAAATCCTTGCCATCCTCCAGCCCCACCCGCGTCGAAAGTTTCCGCGCCGCCGCCCTCTCCACGAAAGGCCACACGGTCGCGTTCTCGCCATGAAGCAGGATCGAGCGGTGGATGCCGGCGCGGTCGAGCACCTTCTGGATGCCCTCGGCGACCGCGAAAGCTTCCTCCAGCGTCTGCTCGGAAATCTCGATCAGCACGCGCAGCACCCGCCCGCCATGGTCGAGGCTGGCCAGCCGCAAGGCATCGCCGATCGATGCAAGCCCGGCCTCGATGCCGACGCCGCGATCGCGCAGCGCCTCCATCACTTCGGGCGCCGCCGCCTCGCTGAGGTTGACTGAGGCGTAGTCCGGCAGGTCATGCCAGCCGGCGATCGCGGCGAGCGTGCGCCTGTCGTCCTTTTCGATCCAGGCGCCGGTCGAAACGCCGATCAGGGTGCCCGGACAGGCTCGGCGCAGCGCCTGGATCGTCCGGTCCATCGCTTCCGGCGCCAGGCTTTCCTGCCGGTCGGCCCCGCGCGCGTGGACATGCAGTTCGGCAGCGCCCGCCGCGATCGAGGCGGCGCCGTCCTGCGCCATGGCGTGCGCGTCGAGCGGCAGGGAAGGGTGGAAATCGGCGGCGCGCGCGCCGTTGATGCAGGCCTGAACGATCATGGCGGGGCGATCCTGTTCAGCCCGAGACTAGCGCAGGAGAGGGCGAAGCGAAATCAGGGCGGCGGCCAATGTTGACAGCTGGTGGCGCTGCCCGACAATTTCGCTGGTCGAGGGACAGCACCCCCCTCTGTCCTGCCGGACATCTCCCCCTCAAGGGGGGGAGATTGGTCGTCACCAAGGCCTTCGCCAATCTCCCACGTGGCAGAATAGGCGAGGCCGTGAAGCCGCTAATCTCCCCCCTTGAGGGGGAGATGGCCGGCAGGCCAGAGGGGAGTATCGTAGAACGCTGCCTTGACGGCTAGCTCTCCAAAGGCGGCCGCATCTCGCCGCTACCCCAGATGCTCGGCCCGCAGCCTCTCCTTCATAGCCTCAATCCCCGCGTCTCCTCCATCCGCCAGTTCCTTCGCGATCCGCGCCAGATTTTCGTCCGCCTTGCGATATTCGCTCCCCCAGGCGCCCAGTGCCGCCAGCACCGGCAACAGGTCGATGCCGGCTTCCGTCAGCCGGTAGATCGCCTTCAGCCCATGGGTAGGGTCGTCGCTGCGGGTGAGTATGCCTTCGTCGACCAGTGTCTGCAGCCGCTCGGCGAGCGTGCGCGACGAGATGCCCTCGTCGGACTGCAGGAACTCGCGAAAGTGCCTTTTCCCGGCGAAGACCAGGTCGCGGATGATGAGCAGCGTCCAGCGGTCGCCGATGAGCTCGAGCGACAGGCTGATCGGGCAGCCGGACCGTTCCCTGGTCGACATGGTCATGGTTCCATTTTTAAATCGCTTTACTATTGACAGCGTTTCGGTCTCTGCGTCAAATGGTTCCGAAAGTAAATCATTTATGTGGAAACCCAAGGAGGACCCGAAATGAAAAAGCTCATCCTTCAGATGCAGATGTCGGTCGATGGATTCGTCGGCGCTAAGCAGGATCATCCCTGGCAACTCTGGGAATGGGGCGATGACAGCGCCTGGGACGACGAGCTGAAGCGTGACTTCAACGCCGTCTTCCAGACCATCGACACCATTCTGCTCAGCCGCAAGATGGCCGAGGAAGGCTACCTTACCCACTGGGGCAATGCGGCGCGCCAGTTTCCGAAGGACCCGTTCTATGCCTTCGCCCAGCGCATCGTCGAAGCGCGCAAGGTGGTGCCGAGCGACAGGCTGAAGGCTTCGCGCTGGGAACGCACCAGCGTCGCCAGCGGCGACCTGCCGCGAGAGGTCGATGCACTGAAAGCGGGCGAGGGCCGCGACATCGCCGTCTTCGGCGGCGCCGGCTTCGCCTCGGCGCTGATCGCCGCGGGGCTGGTCGACGAGTTCCAGCTCTTCATCAACCCTGCGGTGCTGGGCGCCGGCCGCCGCATCTTCGACCAGGGCGGCTTCGCCAGGCTGAAGCTCATCGGCTCGAAGGCATATGCCAGCGGCATGGTGGTGAGCCGTTACGCGCCGACGGCGTGAGGGACTGTTTCAGCGCAACGGCGCGCTGCTTGAATCATTCCGGCAGCACGTTCCCTTAAACACGCGCCAGGCCGGCCTTTTTCGGTCCTGCAGCGCGCCACCGGCGGCCAGCCTCGACAGGTCAGCTTGCCCCACGGACCGCCCATGCTGCGGCCAGGACGGGTAATCATTGGCAACCGCGGCGAAGCAATGGGCCTCGCGCGAGGTCAAGCCGATCAGGAGGCGGCCGGCATATTCGGCCGGCACGCCATTGCCCGTATCGAAGACCGCCCAACTGTCATGGGGCGGCTCCTGCATCGCAACGAACCGCATTCGAGCCCCCGCTCTGAATGGATGCTAATATAGCAGTTGCTGTTCGGCGTTCCTATGACCTGGACCACACACGCCTGTGGAACGATACCAGGCACGGTTGGCCCAGTCGCCCTTAATGTCCTGCCTGATCCGCGTCCGTCAGCGTGCCCAGGAACGCGACGATGTCGTCGATCTCGGCGTCGGTCAGCGCTGGCTTGTCGCCGGGTTTCTTGCCGTTGAAGGGCGGGTCGGCGTTGAGGTTTCCCCAGTAAGCTTTTGGCAGGTCGTCGAATTTGTCGACCGTGCCGTCCGCCTTCTTCGGGTACCAGCGGCCGGGATCCGTGTCGCGGCTGGCGTAGAAGGCGACGGCATCGCGCAGCGTGTGGAAATAGCCGTTGTGGAAGAAGCTCCTGCGCAGCGCCACGTTGCGTAGCGTCGGCGTCTTGAACAGGCCGCAATATTCGGCGCGACCCTTGAAGTCGGCGCGCAGAGGTCCGCACAGGCCGAGGTCGAAATAGGCGGGGTCGGCATTGGCCGGGATCGCCGGGTTGCGCGGCACCGCGACGGCGATCAGCCCGTAGTCCGTGAATTGCGGCGGCTCGCCGTCATTGGCGGGCTCGCTCAAATGGCAGCTCGCGCAATTGCCCTTGGCCTCGTCCTCGAACAGCGCGCGGCCGCGCAGCTCCTGCGCTGTCAGCTGCGCCTTGCCGGCGAGGAAGGCGTCGTAGCGGCTGGAATAGGGATAGAAGTCCTGGCTGCTCTGCTCGAATGTGCCGAGCGCCTCGACCGCGGCGCCGAAGGCATCTTGCGGGTGGTCGAACACGTCGTAGCCGAAGGTCGCCTTGAAGGCGTCGGCGTAGGGCGCCCTGCGCAGCGCCGCGACAACCTGGGCCTCATCCTTGTTGCCCATCTCGAAGGGCGACAAAAGTGGGATCCTGGCCTGGTCCTTGCCGTGGTCGGCGCGGCCATCCCAGGTCAGGCCGCCGGTCGGGCCGTTGTCGACGCTTTCGTCGCCTTCGTCCTCGGAATCGTAGAAATGCTCGCTGAAGGCCGGCGACGCCTGCAGGTAGCGCAGCGACGGCACCGCGCGCAGGCCGGGTCGATCGAGGTTGGGGCCGCCCATTTCGACCGGCGCGGCCGAGGCCGGACCGAAGGCGTGGTTCGGGTCATGGCAGGACGAGCAGGCCTGCCTGCCCGAGGCCGACAGCGACGGATCGAAGAACATTTTACGGCCCAGCGCCGTCAGCGCCTCGGCCCGCGCGAAAGCTTCCGCGCGCGACATTGGGCCGGGGCTGGCGCTGCCTGCCGGCAGGCTATCGGCCGGCCACGGGATGATGCCGGCGAGCGCGGCGAACGTCGCGGATTTCCATCGAGCCATGGCGGTCCAGTCCGTTTGCCTCTGCGTAGGCACGCATTGCTACGGATTGATGACCGACGGTTCAAGGCGCGGATAGGATGCGCCGGGCGGGCAGCGCTTGAGGTCGAAGCGCCATTGTGCTCCACTTTCCCTGTCACAAAGGTGACAAGCACCAGTCCTAGCGTCGCCCGGTTCCTCCAGCCATTTCCCCAGCCACGAGGCATCCCCAAATGACCAGGTCCTTCCTCTCGCTCGGCCTCGCTTCCACGGCGCTGGCATCTCTCGCCGCTGCCGCCCATGCCGCTCCGCCCGGCTATGACAAGATCGACACCGTCGTCGTCATCTACGCCGAAAACCGCAGCTTCGATAATCTCTATGGCGGCTTTCCCGGCGCCAATGGCTTGGCCAATGTCAGCGCCGAGCAGGCGCGCCAGCTCGACCGCGACGGCAAGCCGCTTGCCGAACTGCCGCCGGTCTGGGGCGGGCTCACCGGCAAGGGCGTGACGCCGGCGGTGACGGAAGCACAGACCGCGCATCTCGCCAATGCGGCCTTCGCCATCGACGATCCCAAGGGCTTCAACGAGGGCATGGGCGTCGTCACCCATGACCTGTGGCACCGCTTCTACCAGGAGCAGATGCAGATCAATGGCGGCAAGAACGACAAGTTCGTCGCCTGGGCCGATTCCGGCTCGCTGGTCATGGGCCATTATGACGGCTCCAGTCTGCCGATGTGGGCGGTCGGCCAGAAATACGTGCTCGCCGACAATTTCTTCCAGGGCGCCTTCGGCGGCTCCTTCCTCAACCACTTCATGCTGGCCTGCGCCTGCGTGCCCTTCTACCCGCACGCCGACACCAGCCCGATCAAGGGCCAGATCGCGGTCGTCGAGTCCGACGGCGTGACGCTGAAGGCGGCCGACAATGCGCCGCCATCCGCGCTGGGCGGCGTGCCGAAATTCGCCAATGACGGCGCCATCACGCCGGACTTCTACGCCGTCAACACCATGCAGCCGCCTTACCAGCCGAGCGCCAACAAGCCGGCCGAGGGCGGCGACAAGGCGCTCGCCGATCCGGCCGCGGCGACTACGCTGCCGCCGCAGCACGACGTCACCATAGGCGATCTGCTGTCGCTGAAGGGCGTCTCCTGGGCCTGGTACAGCGGCGCCTGGCAGGCGGCGCTCGACGGCAAGAACGCCACCCCGGTTCCGAACTTCCAGTTCCACCACCAGCCTTTCAACTATTTCGCCGCCTATGCGCCCGGCACCGCCGCGCGCGCCGAACACCTGAAGGATGGTGGTCTTGACGGCGTCGAGTTCATCAAGGCGATCGACGACGGCAAGCTGCCCGCCGTCTCCTTCTACAAGCCGCAAGGCAACCTCAACGAGCACAGCGGCTATGCTGATGTGAACTCCGGCGACAAGCACCTGGCCGACCTCGTCGCGCATCTGGAGAAGAGCCCGCAATGGCAGCATATGCTGGTCGTCGTCACCTATGACGAGAATGGCGGCTTCTGGGATCACGTCGCGCCGCCCAAAGCCGACCGCTGGGGCCCGGGCAACCGCATCCCGGCCTTCATCATCTCGCCCTACGCGAAGATGGGCACCGTCGACCACACGCAATACGACACCACCTCGATCCTGCGCTTCATCACCGCGCGCTACGACCTGCCGGTGCTGTCCGGCATCGTCGCCCGCGACAAGGCGCTGGCTGCCAACAACGAGCCGCCGATGGGCGATTTGACGGCCGCGCTCGATCTGACGAAATAGTGTTTCAGGACTTAGCTTCCTCTCCCCCACATTCGTGGGGGCGAGGAAACGCTAATCGCCCAACGCCTCATCCTTGACCATTGCGCTAGCGAATTCCTGTCCGCTATCTGTGGCCGTCAGATCAGATGAGGCCGTGTCATGGCAGAACTGAAAATCCGCACCAGAACCACCGGCGCTTCCGCCGTCCTGCCGCCCGGCGGCCTGCCGGTGGTGACGACGCCGACCGGCGGCACGGTGGATGTGGTGACGGCGGTGAGCGCGCCGGGCTTCAACCCGCTCGACCTGCTCTATGCCTCTTTGGCTGCCTGTATGGTGCTCAGCGCCCGGATCGCCGCCAATCGTCTCGGTGTCGCCGACCGGCTTGGCGAGGTGAGGGCGGAGGTTGCCGGCGAGAAGGCGAAGGATGAACCGTCGCGGGTCGAGACCTTCAACGTCAGGCTGGAGATCGCGGGCGATCTGGACGCGGCGACGAAGCAGCGCATCCTGGAGGATGCCGAAAATATCTGCACGGTTTCCAACACGCTGCGCGGTTCGCCGGCGCTGCACGCGACACTCGGGTGAGCGCCATGGCGCATCTTTCCCCGATAGATTACGCGACGGCATCGCAGGACATCCGCGCCGAGCACGACAGGGAAATCGCGCTGCGCGGCCGCATGACCAATATGAAGCGAATCCTGCTGCATTCGCCGGCGGCGCACCGCATCTACGCCGAATGGTTCACGCTGCGCGACTTGCTGAAGCCGGCGCTGGACGATCGCGCCATATGGCTGTTCTCGACGGCGATCGCCGAGACGATGCGCGCCGAAATACCCGTTACCTTCTTCCGCCGCGCGCTCATCGGCAGCGGGCTCGACCCCGAGACGATCGTGCCCACGACCGACGAAGTGCTGCTGATTGCGTTCGGCAAGGCGGTTGCCGCCGATGCCAATGCGGTTCCGGACGATACATGGACTGCGCTCAAAGCGCGCTACGACGAGACGCTGCTCGTCAACCTCACCGCCTTCGCCGGCATCATGGTGGCGACCTGCGTGTTCACCAACGCGGTGAAGGTCGATCTCGATCCGGAGCTGGAGGGATATCGCAGACCTTCTCCTTCTCCCCTTGTGGGAGAAGGTGGATCGGCGCGATAGCGCCGAGACGGATGAGGGGTGTTCCAGCTTGGCAACAGGCTTGAAATTGCCGCCGCCTCATTCTGTCCAACACCCCTCATCCGACCTCGCTTCGCGAGGCCACCTTCTCTCACAGGGGGAGAAGGGGAGGCCGCGCCCATCTTCGCAGGAATCGGGTGGCTCGCTCCTTCCGCTCGCCCCATCTTCATGGGCAAGCAAGGAGGCACCCATGACCATCCATTCCCT
>NZ_JANINM010000382.1 GCF_024509055.1 Mesorhizobium sp.
ATCCGCGTCGGCCGCCAGATCAACAGCGCCGCGCTCATCGCCGACGGCTACCATGCCCGCACCGACGGGCTGACCAGCCTCGCGGTCGTTGCCGGCGCGGTCGGCGTCTGGCTGGGCTTCCCGCTTGCCGATCCGGTCATCGGCCTGCTGATCACCGTCGCCATCCTCGGGATCGTCTGGCAATCGGCGCGCTCGGTGCTGACGCGCATGCTCGACGGCGTCGAGCCGGGCATCGTTGGCGAGGTCCATCATGCCGCCGAACATGTGCGGGGCGTCGACAGGGTGGTCGAGGCCAAAGCCCGCTGGCTTGGCCACAAATTGCACGTCGATGTGACGATAGCGGTCAGCGACGGGATACTGCTGGCCGCCGCCAACAACATCGCCGCTTCGCTCAAGGCCGAGCTGTTCGCCCACATTCCAGCGCTTGCAATCGCAACGGTCCGCTTCGCGGAACCGGAGGAGGGCGGGCATCACCACGCGCCGGACCCGTTCCTGGTGGCGGGCAAGCTTGCGAGCGGCCTGCTCGAGATCGTCGACACGCCGCATGGCGAGCGCATGCGGCTCCGCCTCTCGCGCCACGCCGAAGGCTTGCGGGCCAACGTCGCCATCGAACGGCCGGGCGGCGCCGTCGAGCGCCTGCCGCTATCGCCGGTCGGTGGCGATCACCACTATCTGCAGAGCCTTGTCGCTCCGGCCGAGCCGCACGAATTCAGCGCCAGGCTGTTGCTGGACGCCGGCGCCGACAGCGAGGATCTACCCTTCGCCATGGCCGAGCCGGAAGGGCATCACCATGCGCATGGGTGATTGAGGTCGCGGGACAGCACCCCCCTCTGCCCTGCCGGGCATCTCCCCCTCAAGGGGGGAGATCAGCTGCCGCGTCGGCCTTCGCCAATCGCCAGCGTAGGAGAACAGGCGCGGCGCCAAAGCTGCCAATCTCCCCTCTTGAGGGGGAGATGTCCGGCAGGACAGAGGGGGGTACCGTCCCGCCGACCTGCCTCACTTCACACTGATCAGCGCCGTCCCGGCAATGGCTAGCAGCGCGCCTGCCCAGGCGGCCGCGGTCGGCCTTTGCCCGCTGCGCAGCCACACCATCGGCAGGATGATGACGGGCGTCATCGAGGACAGCGTCGAAATGATGCCGACATTGCCGGTGCGCAGCGCTGCCATCAGGCAGGACATGCCGAGCGAGGTGCCGACGAAGGCGGACAGCACGGCGAGCCCGACCGTGCCGAACTGGACGGCCTCCCGCTTACCCCTGCCGAACGGCGTCGTCGCGAGCGCGATGAAAAGGACGACCGCGAGGCCGGAGCGCAGCGCCATGGCCGAGAACGGCTCGACGCCGGCGGCCATGGCCGGCCGGGCCAAAAGGGTGCCGGTCGCCTGGCCAACCGCGGTGATCACGCCGAGCACGATGCCCGGTCCCAGCCGGCCGGTGAGCGGCGGGGCCGGCGCAGTGCTGACCGGGATGGTGGACGGGGCGACGACCGGCATGGCCGGCGCCATGTCGCCGCGCTTGAGGAATCGCCTGGGCATGCCGATGGCAAGCACGATGCCCGAGAGAACCATCGCCACGCCAAGCGCCTGCCAATGGTTGATGGTCTCGCCGAGCACGAGATAGCCGAGCGCCAGGGCGAAAGGCGAGGTGAGCGAGAAGAGCAGCGCCGTGATGCGCGGGCCGACCGAATAGATGGTGGCGAAATAGGTCGTGCTGGCAATGCTGATGCCGGCGAAGCTCGATCCGGCAAGCAGCCAGAATTCCCTTGGTCCGATCGTGTGCCAGCCGCCGATCGCCAGCGACACCGAGCCGGTCATCACGAAGGTCGCGAGCATCTGCCAGCGGGCAAGCTGGAGCAGGGGAACGCGGCCCTTGAGCTCGCTGAGGAACATGGAGCTCAGCGCGCTGCAGCAGGCGGCGGTGACGGCGAAGGCTTCGGGGGCGAGCATGGTTGCGCGGTTCAATCCGGGCGTCGTGTGGAAGGCGATCCTTACGCCGGCTCGGCGCCATCGGCTAGTGGCTGCTCCATCCGTCACGGCTATCCACCGGGAAATTTGCTGTTGCGCGCTCGCGAAAACCTGCGGCAAGGTCGATAGGTCCAGAGCGGAACCCGCAACGCGAACTGTCGAGCATCGTCATGCGTACCCTCCACAAGGAAAATCATCTGATCGAGCGGATCGGTTGGCTTCGAGCCGCAGTGCTTGGGGCCAATGACGGGTTGATTTCGACATCGAGCCTGATCGTGGGCGTGGGCGCCGCGGCGACGGCGCAACATGAAGTTCTCGTTGCCGGCGTCGCCGGACTTGTCGCCGGCGCCATGTCGATGGCCGCGGGCGAGTACGTGTCGGTCAGTTCGCAGGCCGATACGGAAGAGGCCGACATGGCGCGGGAACGCCATGAACTGGCCACCGAGCCCGAAGCCGAATTGGCCGAACTCACCGCCATCTACGAAGAGCGCGGCGTCAGCCCCGATCTGGCGCGTCAGGTCGCTGAGCAGATGATGGCCAAGGACGCCTTCGCGGCCCATGCCCGCGACGAACTCGGGCTGGCCGGCCATGTGATGGCCAGGCCGGTGCAGGCAGCCCTCACGTCCGCCGCGACCTTCGCCTCCGGCGCCGCGCTGCCGCTGGTCGTTTCGCTGCTTTCGCCGCCCGGAACGGTCGTCTGGACCGTATCGATTGCCTGCCTGCTCGGACTGGCGGCCCTCGGAGCCATCGGCGCGCGCGTCGGCGGAGCCAGCGTTCTCAAGCCGACGCTCAGGGTCGTGTTCTGGGGCGCCGTCGCCATGGCGACGACCGCCGCAATCGGCGCGCTGATCGGCAAGGCGATCTAGCCGCATTCAGTCCATGCCGCCCGGATCGAGCATGCCGAAGACAGAGACGAGGAGGATGGCGGCAAGCCCGAGGCCGATCTCGGCCAGCGTGCCGGTCCGGATCGCCGCGACCGCCGCCTGCCCGTCGCGGCGGATGCGCGGCACGAACCAATAGCGGTTCAGGATCGCCGTCGCCGTCATGACCGCCACGACCGCGATCTTGGCCGTCAGCAATACCTTGTAGGTCGAGCCCCAGCCCAGCGGCGGCCAGCCGACGATGAACAGGCCGTTGCCGATGCCCGAAAGGATCGCCAGAGCGACGACCCAATGGCCGACCGTGGAGAAGCGGCGCAGCGCCACCGATGCTTCCGCCCGCGACGAGGCCTGGCCGAATTTGGCAAGCACGACAATCAGCGGCGAAAGCGCGCCGAACCATGCGCCGGCGGCAAGCACATGCAGCACATCGTTGAGCGGATGCGCAACGCCCTGCCAGCCGTCCTGCATGACGGCATGGCCGGTAAGCGCGAGCGTGGCGAGCGACAGGCCCGATGCGGCGGCCGTCGCCACCAGTCCCGCGCGGCCGTGGACGAATTGCGCGCCCGTCACCGCAAGGGCGGCGAAAAGCTGCGCCAGCCATGCCTTGCCGACGCTGGTCGATCCAAGGACGTTGAGAAGCGTCTGCAGATCGACGGCATCGGCCCAGCCATCGCCGATCATCGCCGCCTGCAGCGGCAGCGCCAGCAGCGCCGTGACGAGCACCAGGCAAGCGCCCGCTAGGCGCGGGACTGTCAGCCTGTCCGCGACGACTTCGGCAAGCGGCCGCGGGACGAGCACGGCGAGATAGGCGAAACAGCCCCAAAGCGCCATCAACGCGCCGTCATGCACGAAGCGGCATGCCGCCAGCAGCGTGTCCGGGGTCATCCGCGAGCTGTCCCGGGCGAGGGAGGATGGGCTTTCATGGCCATGAATGACGGGCGGGGACGCGGTGGCATCCCCGCCCTTGCGCGATCAGGGTTTCACGGTGAACTTGTAGTCGCCGTGGGTCTTGTGGCCGTCCTGCGAGAGCGCGTGCCATTCGACCTTGTAGGTGCCGGCCGGCAGCCCCGCGGGCAGATTGACCATGAACGACTTGTCGCCGTCCATCAGCATGTCGCCGTCGGTCTTGACTTGCTTCTTGTCCGGCCCCGTCACCTTCACGCCGGTGAACTTGAGGTTGAGCTCCTCGCTGAACTTCAGGTCGAGTTCCTGGGGCGCGTCCTTGACGGTTCCGTTGATCGGCGGCAGCGCGGATTCGAGATGGGCATGGGCATAGGCGGCGCCGGCAAGCAGCACTGACGACATGGCTGCGAGGGCGGTGGACAGAACGATGTTACGCATCGATTTGATTCCTTGTCTTCGGACGGTCATGGCCGTCGCGAATGGCGATAATAGCGTGGATTTGCGGGATGGAGGTGGCCTTGTGCCGTCGGGCACCGGGCGTCTCCGGCCGGGAACCCGGCCTATCCTCGGGCCGGGGGCCCGCGCGAGCTCAGCGGTTGAAGCTCGTGGCGCCGGACAGGCGTGTCGACCAGCCGTTTGCCGGTGGGGTTGAGCAGGAAGCCTGTCGAGACAGGTTCGATGGCGCCCACGTCGTGAATGATACCGGCCGCGACATCGCAGCCGGACAGGCAGCAATCGCAATCATATCCGCCGTGGTGGGGACCATTTTGCGAAGCATTGTCCGCATGCGCGGTGCACAGGACGTTGCCGAAGGCATCGAGCGGCCCGGCGGCGGCCTGGGCGCCCATCCAGGCGCCGCTGAGGAAGGCTTGCACGAGCAGGACGATGGCAGCGGCGATCGCTACGGAAGCGGGTGACCGTCTGCGCGAGGTCGTCATCCGGCTGGCCGACCGGTGGCTTGCGTGCTGCCTGGCTGGCCGTCGCCATTCCCCGCCGCCGAATTTGAGCGTGACCTCGGCGGGCGGAAGACCCACAGCGCACCGGCGACCAGCGCGCCGCCGGCGAAGATCAGCACGGCGAGGCTGGGCAGGTGGAAGAACATGTCCTGCCACCTTGGCTCGATGATTTCGCCGGTGCTGAAGGTCTCGCCGCTGAACTGGCACAGGATCCACGAGGCGCCGGTCCGCACCATCTCGGCATCGATGTCGGAGATCAGCGCCTTGGCCTCGCGCTCGGCCGAGGGCATGGTCGCCATGTAGGTGAGCAGCGCCTTGGCCGTTGCGAGATAGGCGTGGCTGCACTCGTTGAACGGGCTCTGCTCGTCGCCGAGGCTTCCCGGCATCATCCCCCAGAGGCAATAGGTGTATTGCAGGTTGCCGTGGTTGTAGAGCCGCCGGAAGGTCGGATCGGTCTGGGTCTGCTGCTGGGCGAGATCGACAATGGCGCCGCGATAGCGCGCGATCACCGCCATCTGGCCGTGCGTGAGGCTGGGGATCTGGATGCCGGGGGGAGGCGGCGTCGAGCGCGAGCTATGCGCTTCGGCGGCAACGCCCGTAAGCGCGAAAGACAAGAGAATGGCCGCCAGGGCAAAAAACCGTGGCGGCCAACGCATTGACGTCAGGCGTAGCGGCGCGCGAGGCCGCCCTGGCTGCTGGCCGAGAGCAGGCGCTCCGCCACGGCGCCGAAGGCGAGCCCGATCACCGTCCATAGGGTGAGCTGGATGCCCAGCGAAGCGACGCGGAAATGCCACAGCACAACGGCCGAGAACTTCTCCGGCACCTCGTTGATGTCGGGCAACGCCGCCTTGACCAGCGCGAAGACGATGAGGAAGGCAATGCCGGCCACGATTGTCGCGTTCCAGGCGCCGAGCTGGTTCCACAGCCGCTGCGCAAGGCCCACCGCCGCCACCATGGCCGCGATCGAGATCAGGATCATGATGAAGAACAGTTCGGTTCGGTAGGCGATTGTCTCAGGATTGCCGACCGATGGCGGGTTCGCCGGATATTTCAGGCCGGGAACCACGATGACGGCGAGGAAGCCGAGCAGCGCGATCAGCGCCGAGGTGCCGCGCGGACCGAGCGAGCCTAGCCGGCCATTGGCATACGAGAAGACCAGCGAGAACAGTCCGCCGAGCGCCGCGCCATAGGTAAGTACGCCGGTTGCCAGGCCGATGCCGGCCTGCGTCGGACGGCTGACGATCTCTTCGCCGGGCGCTTCGCCAGCGGCCTGGGCTTGTTGTTCTTCAAAGGCGATAGCCTTGTCGACCTGCGGCTCGCCATAAGTATGGGCGAAGACGAACGCGATAAGTCCAGCGACAAGCCCGACGAGCATGCCGCGCAGCAAAAGTTTTCCAACCATGTCGCTAGCCCCTTAGTGGCAGGGGAAGCCGAGCAGGTGGCGGCCGTCATGCACGAATTCGTGCACATACATGCCGCGGATCAGCGACGTCGCGCCTTCTTCCGCGCCGACGAAATAGATCGCCAGCATCAGCAGCAGGCCGGCGAAGATCGCCCAAGGCAAAAGCTCGCGGACCGGAATCGGAACCGGGCCGTAACTGGGTGCAAAGGTTGTATCGGACATATTGACCTCCCCTGGGATACTGCGTCCCTTTGATGGAACAAGTTGGCTACGGGAGAAGGCCTGACTTTCGGCTGGTGCCGATCACAGTGGCGCGACCGTGCCGGATTCGCACCGGCTTCCAATCCCGTATGATGCTGAAACACTTGTCAGCAGATCGTTCGCCTGTCAACGAATTGTGATGGCTCACACAATTTCGTGAGGTCAGATTCCACTGGGCCAAGGGGCGATTTCCATGCTCGCACGTCTGACGATGATCGCAAGCGGGGCGACGGCTGCCGCGCGCAAGGGCGGCTTTCCGGCCGACGAGCCGCTGGAGCGGCAGGCTTTGGCGCGCGCCACAGCGGCCCGGCCAGCGCTGCGGCGTGCCGACCGCGTCTGGGCGAGCCCGGCGCTCCGGGCGCGCCAGACGGCTGAGGCGCTCGGCCTCGAAGCCACGGTCGAGCCGCTGCTTGCCGACCAGGATTTTGCGCGCTGGGCGGGCAGGGGCTTCGAGGACGTGCAGGCCGAGGACCCGGAGGCCATGGCCGCCTGGTTCGCCGACTCGGACGCGGCGCCCCATGGCGGGGAGTCGCTCGCCGATGTCGCAAGGCGCGGCGTTGCGCTGCTGGATAATCTGGTCGCCTCGAGCGGCCACACCATCGCGGTAACCCACCCGGTGCTGATCCGCGCGGCGATCGTCCATGTCCTCGGCGCGCCGCTCTCCGCGATCTGGAAGATCGACATCGAGCCGCTCAGCCTCACCGACTTCCGAAGCGACGGCCGCCGCTGGGTGCTGAGGGCAAGCGGGGTTGGCCTCTCGTCTGGCCTGAGCCAGGACGTGGGCTGACCTCAAGATCGTAGGCTTTCGTTGCTCGCGAGACTCCGTGGTTTTCAGCTGTTGCTAACGGAACGGAAACGCCTCGCTGCTATTGTGCGGCTTCGCGGCGGGAAGGCCTGGCCCGCCAGGACGTTCCGGATGAGTACGCCATGACCACCTTTCCCCACGGCGAGCGCCGTCTTCATGCACGCGAGTTAGTGCTGAAGGAGGCGATCATTGCCACTGGCGCGGCCAGGGTCAGGTGCTCTGTCCGGAACCAGCACGGGCACGGCGCCGAGCTGCGCGTCGATCCTCAGGTGCACATACCCGATCGCTTCACTCTCATCGTCCCCGATGACGACGCCACCTATATGGCCGTGGTGCGGTGGCGGCGCAACGAGCGCCTCGGCGTGCAGATCTTCAGCAATTCGCTGAAGGACTGACGCTACCACTTCTCACCTCAAAGATAGCGGCGCACGCCGGCCTTGTAGGCGCGGTAGGGCTCGCCGAACTTGCGCTCCAGATAGGCCTCCTCGCGCAACACGACGCCCGAGTGCAGGATAAGGAAAGCCGGGATCAGCACCGGAATGCCCCACCATGTGTCGAGCAGCAGCGAGATGCCCAGGAACAGGCACATCACGCCGACATAAAGCGGGTTCCTGGTGAAGCGGAAGGGGCCGCCGGTGATGATAGCGGTTGTCGGCATCGCCGGATTGACGTTGGTGCCGCCCCTTACCATGGTCGTGCGCCCCCAGGCGATGCTGAAAATTCCCATCGCCGCAAGCACGATGCCCAGCACCATGGTCAGCGGCCTGCCACCGATCGAAAGCGGCCAGAAATAGCGCAGCGCCAGCATCACGATCAGCGCCAGCAGAAAGAGCAGCGGCGGGAACACCGCGACGCCCGGATTGTCCGCCTTGTCGTTCATGGCCTTTCCGCCTGTCCCTGAACCAGCGCCTTCACGCCGGCAACTATGCACCCACGGCCTCGGCGCGGCAACGGAGAGGCTATGCTGGATTGCAGGCGGCGCGATTGGTTCATGGCTGGCTTTCCCGTGCGCGCTGGCATACAACCCAGCACGTGAAGGAACGCAACCGCGGCGCGTGCGTTCATCCGAGCCGACAAGCCGATGGGGAAGTTTGCGAATGAGCAGGACAGGCGTCTGGGTCGCGGTGATCGCGATCGTTCTGGTGGCTCTCTACATTCTCCAGGGGCAAGGCCTGATAAAGTTCTAGCGTCGTCGGTGTACGCCTCACGGCGCTAACAACAGCGGCTCGCACTACAACACGCAGCGCTCGTGGCCTTTTGCTCCTCGAGCCAGCGGTCGCGCGAACTGCTAGGCGCACTTTTTGCGCTGGCGCTGATGGGTTGGCTGCTTCGGCCCACGATCATCCAGCAACCATTGGAGGCACAGCCATGACGGTCACCGTCTACCACAACCCGGCTTGCGGCACCTCGCGCAACACGCTCGCAATGATTCGCGCCAGTGGCGAGGAACCGGTGGTCATCGAATATCTGAAGACCCCTCCCAGCCGTCAGCGCTTGCTGGATCTGATCGCGGCGATGGGTATCTCGCCGCGGGCGCTGTTGCGCGAGAAGGGGACGCCCTATGCAGAGCTTGGCCTCGCCGACCCTAAGTGGAGCGACGACGACCTGCTCGATTCCATGCTCGCTCATCCGATCCTGATCAACCGGCCGATCGTCGAGACTCCGAAGGGAACCAGGCTCTGCCGGCCATCCGAGGTCGTGTTGCCGCTGCTCGACAATCCGGTGCGCGAGTTCGTCAAGGAAGATGGCGAAAAGGTCGCCTGGTCCAGCCCAACCTAGAGCGACTCGTAACGAGGCCGTCGGCTGCCGAACGGATCGACGAAGCGATGCATCCTTGCGGTATCGGGAAAAACAGCTATCGTCCCAAATCGTTCGGCCACATTTCCACGGCCGACCTGTTGCGAGCCGCTTCTTACGGGCTTCCGGCGCTCGCATCCTTTTTTCAACCCGGAAAGGACTTGCCATATGGCATGGGCCATCCTGGGTTGCGCCGTCATTGTCGAAATCGCCTGGGCTCTCAGCCTGAAATGGGCGGCGGTGCGAGGCGGCTGGCTCGCGGTCACGACGCCGCTCTTGCTCAGCTTTGTGAATATGGGCGTGCTTGCCCTGGCGATGCGGGGGCTTCCGGCCGGAACCGCCTATGCGGTTTGGACCGGCCTGGGAGCGGTGGGGGTCGTGGCTTTCAGCGCCATTCTGTTTGGCGAGCAGATGAACTCCATCCAGCTCTGCTTCATTGCGCTGATCATCGTCGGCGTCGCGGGCAGCAAATATTTCGCGCCTTACTGATCAAGGCGGATCGGTCGTAGTCAAATCCCCCAACGCAAAGGAAATAAGGCTTCATGTCGACGCTTGCGCCTCTCGATATTGTCAATGAATTTTCCCGTCGCGCCGCCACGGCTGAAGACCTCACCGAAATCGAGGACTTGGTCAGCGCCGATGTCGACTGGTTCGCGGTAGGGGACCGCAACGTCGTGCCGTGGGCCGGTCGCTGGGTCGGCAAATCCGGCGTCTCGCAATTCTACGCGACGCTTCGTCGGGAGACCGTCAACGAGCGCTTTGACGTCAGGGATGTGCTGGCCAAAGGCAACAGGGTCGTCATCCTCGGAGAACTGGCGACACGCGTGAAGCGGACCGGCAAACTCATCGAATGTGAGTTCGTGTTCGAGTTCGTCGTGGAGAACGGCCTCATCACGCGCTTTCGCCCCTACGAGGACAGCGAGGCCGTCGCCAAGGCTTGCGCCTGAAACTATCGCCACGCCGGGCCACGACCACTGTTGGGAACTGGCATTTTCGCGAAAACGGCGGCTTGTGCCGCAATTGCCGTTGCGGGCACGAGCACGGAGGCGGATGTTCGCGGTGTTCGGGGCATCGCGCCCGCGAAACCCGCCTGTCCTGGAACAGGCGGGAGCAATCCGGCGGTTGGAACGTGGCGGACCTGTCTTCCGAGCAGCGCGTGATGGCATTCCTGCTGGTGCATCGGTTTCCGATGTTCGGCCTTGCCGCCGCCGTCGATCCGATGCGCACGGCCAACCATACGCTGGGCCGGCAGTTCTACCGGTGGGTGACCATCTCGTTCGACGGCGAACCGGTCCTCGCGTCCAACGGGATGAACCTCAACGTCGACTATTCGCTGAAAGACGCGCCGCGCGCCGACATCACCTTCATCTGCGCCGGCACCTTGGTCGACTTTCCCGAGAAGCCGGCCGTCCTTGCCGCGCTGCACCGGTGGGGCAGGATGGGCCGAGCGCTGGGCGCGCTCACGCTGGGCAGCCACGTGCTTGCCGAGGCCGGCCAACTCGACGGCCATCGCTGCACGATCCACTGGGAGAATCGCCCCGCCTTCCGGGAAAGGTTCCCGGACATCGAATGCACCAACAACGTCTATGAGATCGACCGCCAGCGCTATACGTCCGCGGGCGGCACCACATCGATAGACCTGTTCCTCGAAATCATCCGCCGGGATATCGGCGAGACGATCGCCAACGAGGTGGCCGGCCAGTTCCAGCATGAGCGCGTGCGCTCGGCGGGAGACCGGCAGCGCATGGGCCCGGGCCGCGACCTGGCCAGCAAGCCGCTGGCGCTGCGCAAGGTCGTCGAGCTGATGGGCGAGAACCTGGAAGAGCCGGTCTCGGTCGTGGATCTCGCGCGGGCGGCCGGCCTGTCCGTCCGGCAGCTGGAACGCCTGTTCTCGGCCCATGTCGAGATGACGCCCGGCCGCTATTACATCACGCTGCGGCTGGAGCGGGCGCGCGCGCTGCTGCGCCAGACGCCGATGTCCATCCTTGCCATCGCGCTGGCGACGGGGTTCGGCTCGCAGTCCTACTTCGCCCACAGCTACCGGACACATTTCGGCTGCCTGCCGTCGGAGGAGCGCCGCCCGATACAGCAGGCCGCGTCGACCACGCCTGGCGCGCGAAGCCTAGGCGGATAATTCGCCAATCCTGGCGAGAAACTTGCCTCGACCGGCTCGCGATCCGACGATCATCCTTGCTGCATCGAGGAAAGCGCACCGGGCGAGGACGTGGCATCATGGCCGTATTGGAGGAGACCAGAGCAGGGAAGCTGTTGCCGCAAGGCAGCGTCAACTGCGACATCCATCATCCCAATCCGAGGATGGACCAGCTGATGCCGTTCCTGGACGACGTCTGGCGTGACCTGATCGTCGCGCGCGGCATCACCCAGCTCGACAGCATCGCCTATCCGGACAACGCGCCGCTTACCTGCCGGCTCGACTGGCGCGACGCTGCCGGCGGGCTATCGAACACGCCCGAGCGGCTGGCCGCCGAGGCTTTGGACGGGCTTGGCGCGGGGACCGGCATCCTGAACAACCTGTGCGGCGTCCACATGCTCTACGATGCCTATATGGCGGTGGCGGTCGCGAAGGCGCTGAACGACTGGACGCGCATTGAATGGCTGGACAGGCATGCCGGCCTGCGCGCTTCCATCGTGCCGCCATTGCAGGACATCGACGCCGCCGTGGCCGAGATCGAGCGCTGCGCTTCCGACCGCCGCTTCGTGCAGGTGCTTTTTCCGTCGGCGTTCCATCAGCCATATGGACATCGCGGCTACTGGCCGATCTACAGGGCGGCCGCCCGGCACGGCCTGCCGATCGGCATCCATGCCGGCAGCGCCTACCATCATCCGGTCACCTCGCTCGGATGGCCGAACACGGCGATCGAGGACTATGCCGCGCAATCGCAGATCATGCAGACCCAGCTTGCGAGCTTCGTCTCGGAAGGCGTGTTCGCGGAGTTTCCCACGCTCAAGGTCGTGCTCATCGAAAGCGGCGTCAGCTGGCTGCCGGCCTTCCTGTGGCGCTTCGGCAAGTTCTGGAAGGGGCTGCGGTTCGAGACGCCCTGGGTCGACCGCCCGCCGGCTGAGATCGTGCGCGAGCATGTGCGGCTGACGACGCAGCCATTCGACGTGCCGGACAATGCCGGGATCGTCGCCCGGCTGCTCGACCAGATCGGCTCGGACGAGATGCTTTTGTTCTCGTCCGATTACCCGCACTGGCAATTCGACGGCGATGCGGCGCTCCCCGCCGGCTTCGACGCCGGGTTGGTGCGCAAGCTCGCCGTCGACAATCCGTCCTCGACCTATCCTCGTCTTTCGGAGAAACGGCCATGACCCTCCACGCCGGCACGCCGTCGTCCGCCACCGAGGTCACGCAAAAGATCATCGATTGCGACGTTCACCCGAAGCTCTCCTCGGTGAACGATCTCAAGCCTTTCCTCAGCCAGCGCTGGCGCACGCATCTGGAAACCTACGGAATGCGCTACCGGATGGGCTATCAGGATGGCAATCCCTATCCGAAGGCCGCGCCCGCCTCGTCGCGCCGCGACACCTGGCCTGAACATGGCGGCCTGCCGGGGTCCGATGTCGGCCTGCTCAGGACGCAGCTGCTCGACCTCTACGACATGGAGTTCGGGGTGATGAACCCGCTCTGGCCGACCGGGCAGGGCGTGCTCGGCGACGACTTCTCGGCGGCGCTCTGCCGCGCCTCCAACCAGTGGCAGCTCGACCTCTACAACGCGCCGGAGCCGAGGCTCAAATGCTCGATCTGCGTGCCTTACGAGAATGGCGAGCTGGCGCGCGAAGAGATCGAGCATTTCGCCAGCGACAAGCGCTTCGCGCAGGTGCTGCTTTTGAGCCGCACCGCCGAGCTTCTTGGACAGCGCCGCTACTGGCCGATCTTCGAGGCGGCGCAGGCCGCGAACCTGCCCGTCGGCGTCCACGTCTTCGGCTACCACGGCGAGGCGATCAGCCCGGCCGGCTGGCCGTCCTACTATCTGGAAGAGATGACCGAGCATGCGCCGTCGGCGCAGGCGATGCTGTCGAGCATGATCTTCGAGGGCCTGTTCGAGCGCTTCCCCGGAACGCGCATCGTGCTGCTCGAGGCGGGCCTCGCCTGGCTGCCCGCGCTCGGCTGGCGGCTGGACCGCCTGTGGGCACGCATGCGCGACGAGGTCCCGCATGTCAGGCGCCCGCCATCGGAATATCTGAGGCAGCACCTGTGGGTGGCGACGCAGCCGATGGAAGAACCGGAGAACAAGCGCCACCTCGTCGACGTGCTCGACTGGATCGGCCATGACCGCGTGGTGTTCTCGTCGGATTACCCGCATTGGGATTTCGACGATCCCCGCCATTCGCTGCCGCCGCATATCGACCCTAAGCTCAGGCGCGCGATCCTTTACGACAATGCCGCCGCGCTCTTCGGGGCGGCGCGATGAAGCGCCACGCGGTGGCCGCCGTCGGCGACATTCCCGACGGAGGACGGCTGAAGGTCGAAGTGGCAGGCCGGTCGATCGTGGTCTTCAACGTCGAGGGCGCGTTCTACGCGCTCGCCGACCGCTGCCCCCACCAGGGCGGCCCGCTCTCGCAAGGCCATCAGATCGGCGAACTGCGCGCCTCTGGGCCGGGCCGGCACAGCTACTGCCGCCGCAACATGATCATCCGCTGCCCTTGGCACCACTGGGAATTCGACATCGAGACCGGGCTTTCCCAGATCGATCCGGCGAAGCTGAAGGTGCGCGCATACGAGACGGCGGTGGGCGCCGCTCCGGGCTGCGCGACGGCTGAACCGCTCGTCGCGACGACCTTCGAAACCGTCAGCGAGGGCGAGATCGTCTACGTCCTGCTTTGAACGGGCCGGGCGAGGATTTCCGCGCGCGGGGTCGTCCGATTTGATCGCTGGGCACAAACGGGCGCGGCGGCCAGCTTTACCTTTGATCGTCACGCGCGGCGAGTTCCAGAAGCCAGGCCTTGGTGCGTTCCACCGAGAAACGCCGGCTGCCGGGGGACCGCACCACGAGGAACTCCCGGTAGTCGCTCTTGCGTTCCTTTATCGGCAGCCTGACCAGATCGCCTTTTTCGACCGCGCGCCTGACATAGTGGTGCCAGCCGAGCGCCACGCCGTGGCCGAACATGGCGGCTTCCAGGACCATCGCATAGGTCGTGAAATGGCGGATGACCGGGGCGCGGTCGCTCGACAGCCAGCCCCTCCAGTCCATCAGCGGACTTGTGAAATTCGCCAGCTGCAGAAGCGGCACGTCCGACAGCCGATCGAGGCTGTCGATTGCGTGCCCTTGGCAAAACTGCGGCGAGGCGACCGGATAGATCGTCTCCGAGAGCAGGGGATAGCTTTCGACGCCTTGCCAATCGCCGGTGCCGAAGCGGATTTCCAGATCGAAATCGCCGTCGCCGAACTCGGGCAGCTCGTCGATGCAGACCAGATGCAGGCGGATATCGGGAAAGTTGGCGTAGAACTCGCCGAGCGCCGGAATGAGCCACAGCGAGGCGGCCGCGACGTTGACGCGCAGCGACACCACGCCGTCATCGTTGCGGGGCAGTGTCCTGGCGCATTGCTCGATGCTTCGGAACGCGTTCGTCACCACGCGCTGGAGTTGGTCTCCGGCCGCCGTGAGCCGCACCCTGGTGCCGTTTCTCTCGAACAGCTTGGCCCCCAGCGACTGCTCCAGTTGCTGCATCCTCCTGCTTATGGCGGGCTGCGCGACGAGCAGTTCCCTTGCGGCTCGGCTGAAATTGCCGAGGCGGGCGGCGGCCTCGAAAGCCACGAGGTTGTCGAGCGTGCCGACCGCTCTCCTCAAGTCGCTCATGGTGCCAACTCCACGGTTAGCCGGTCAGTGTCCGGTGGTATTGTCTAATAACGTGACGTTATCAGACCTATCACTCTTTTCGGCCTTCACCCATAGAGTGTTCAAGCCCACTGTCGCGACCCTGCGGGCGAACCGGGCTCGCCAACTTCAACAAGGGGAACAATGATGAGAAAGATCGCGGCCGTCGTCACGGCCTTCGTCCTGGCGTTCGGCATTTCCCGGCCGCTTCAGGCCAATGCCCAGGAGGCGACGGACACTCTGGCCCAGATCAAGCAGGCGGGCGTGATCAAGGTCGGAATGGCCGATTCCGTGCCTGCCCAGCAGAAGAACCCGCAGACCGGCGAATGGGAAGGCTTCAACGTCGACATGGCGAAGAACCTCGCCGACGCCCTCGGCGTGAAGCTAGAGATCGTCGACGCGACGTGGTCGACGATCATCCCTTCGCTGATGCAGAAGGAGTATGACGTGGCGATGGTCGACATGTTCAGGACGCCGGCGCGCGCCGTCACCGTCGACTTCAGCGACAGCTACATGACGACCGGGAATACCTGGCTGGTCGGCGCCGATGTCGACGCCACCGACTGGAAGCAGCTCGACGACCCGAAATACACGATCGTCAGCATTGCCGGCATGGCGGCCGTGGCGCAGAGCCAGAGGCTGCTGCCGAAGGCGCAGCAGAAGACCATCGTGTCCGACAACGCCGTCGCGGGCCAGCTGGAGGTTGCCGCCGGGCGGGCCAGCGCCCACTTGAGCGACCTGCTTCAGAACGCCCTGTTCATGAAGGCCAATCCGAACGCCAAGGTCAGAATCCTCGGCGGCGACGCGCCGATCGAAATGACCGGCTATTCCTACGCGGTGCGGCCGGGCGACTATCACTTCCTGTCGTTCCTGAACACCTGGATCGCCTACAACACGACCACCAGCTTCATCTCGGACAGGAAGCAGGCCTGGTACGGCATCAAGTAACCGGACCTGGCATTGTGGAGCCGCTTGATGGTTGAAAGCATCATCCCGTTCATACCGGCTCTCTTCAAAGGCCTGCTGTTGACCCTCTTCTATTTCGCTCTCGGAGCGGTTGGGTCGATCGTACTTGCGCTGCCTGTGTCGCTCGGCATGGGCAGTGCGTCCCGCCTCGTTCGTTTCCCTGTGATCGCCTATGTGGAGTTCTTCAGGAACACGCCGCTGCTGGTCCAGCTTTTCTGGCTCCACTACGCCCTGCCGGTCTTGACCGGCATCAAGACCACAGCGCCGCAAACAGCGGCGCTGGCGATCGTGATCGTCATGACTGCCTATATGGCGGAGGTTTACCGGGCAGGTCTCAACGCTGTCGGGCGAGGGCAGCACGAAGCCGGGCTTGCGCTGGGTTTCAAGCCCTTCCAACGCTGGCGGCTGATCATCATCCCGCAGGCCTTTCCGATAGCCTTGCCGGCGATAGGCAACACGCTGGTCAGCCTGCTCAAGGCAACCGCCATCCTGTCCATCCTGTCTGTGCCGGAGCTGATGCGGACCACCAGCCGGATCAGCGACTACACGGCCAATCCGATCACCTTCTACTCGCTCTCGGCGATAGTCTACATCGCCTTGTGCCTGCTCCTGTCCTTCGCGCTTTCTCGCCTCGAGGCCCGGGTGAGCCGCTGGAGGGCCGGCTGATGTTCGACTACCGGCAACTGATCGCGGACCTGCCGAGCCTCATCCAGGGCATGGGCACAACCGCGCTGGTGACGCTGGCTTCCTTCGTCGTCGCCGCGTGCCTGGGCGTGCTGCTCGGCGGGGCGTCGCTTTCGCGTCGCCGGCCGGTCGCGCTGACCGCTAGGACCGTGGTCCAGATCGCGCGAGCCACGCCCGAGATGATCGCGGTGTTCTGGGCCTATTACTGCCTGCCAATCCTGCTTGGCGCGAACCTCTCCGGCCTGACCTGCGGCGTGCTGGCGCTGGGGCTGATCGGGGGCGGCTACATGGCCGAGATCGTGCGCGGCGGGATCCTGGCCGTAGACAAAGGCCAGTGGGAGGCGGCGAAGTCGCTTGCGCTGCCGCGCGCCATCACCTGGGGCCGTATCATCGCGCCACAGGCCGTCAGGAAGATGCTGCCGGCGGTGGTGAACTATTTCACCGACCTGCTGAAGGCGACGACGCTGCTCGCCGGCATCGGCGTCGGCGAGGTTGCGTATGTCGCCTATATGAGCGGCTCGGCGTCCTTCCGCTACCTGGAACCGCTCACCGGCGTTGCCATCCTCTTCTTCCTCCTCGTCTTCCCGCTCAGCCTGTTGGCCCGCCATCTCAGCGCGGGAACGCGTACGCAACGGTAGGCCATATCATGACTTCGCGAGCTCTCACTTTCCTGCCCTTCGATGCCGTCTGGAAAATGCGGATCGACCATCCGTATTCGCTGTTCGTGAAGAGCGGCGGCCTCATCTGGTCGTGCGGCCAATGCCCGCTGGACGGCGCAGGCGAGGTCCTCCACCCCGGCAACCTCGGCTTGCAGGCCGAGGCCGTGATCGCCTTCACGGGGCGGTTTCTCAACGAGATCGGTTGCGACCGGACCGTGATAACCCGTTTGACGGTCTACTACGTCAAGACGGCTGACGGCGATGCGGCCATGCTGAGGAGGCTTTTCCGGGACCACTTCGGCGATGACGTGCTGATCACCCCGGTGGCGATCCCATATTTCTATTACGAAGGCATGCTGATTGAGGTCGATGTCTTCGGCTCGACCCAGGCAAAGCGTCACCGCGCCTTCGTGGACGAGCCCACGCGCCTCAGGCTGGACGTGGTGGACGCGGACGGGATCTCCTGGGCGAACCTGACCGCCGGGCAATTGCCGCAAGCCGGCGAGCTTGCCGGCGCGTTGCAGGGGTTGCTGCAACAAGCCGGCTTGTCGAGGGAAAACCTGCTGGCCGAGCAATGGTTCGCGGGAAGCGAGCAGGCGTCAGCATCGATAGCGGATGTGCCGGGGCTGCGAATGCTCGACCCTTGTGGCGTGCTCAGCATCGAACGCGACGGCGCGGACCTGTTGGCGGAACAGACCTTCTCGACGTCTGGCGTGTTGCATCTTTCCTTCGCGGACAGTCGTGACGGCTTGCCCGATGGGGTCGAGGTTCGACTGAGCCGGTCGCAGCGGCATTTCCATGTCACCGCTTGCGACAACGCCGGCACCCGCGGAGTGGTCGAGCAGACGAGCCTGATCATGCAGGCGGTGGAGCAAACCCTGGCCCGCTACGGGCTGGGATTTCACGACGTCCGCAAGGCGACCACTTACTACATCTCAGGCAGTTCCGCCGAGGAGCTGCATGACAACATGGCCGTGCGGAACGCCTACTATTCGAAGCCTGGGCCGGCCTCGACCGGGCTGCCCGTCAAAGGGTTCCCGGACGCGAAAGCGCTCATCTCGGTCAAGCTCATGGGGTGCCTCGGCTAGCGATGGGCGCCGCTCAATGCAGCGCCGCCCATCCCGTCACGAGGATGAGTGCCAGCATGACCAGCGCGCCGGACACATACAGGATCGTCCTGACGCTGCCGCCCTTGGCCGCGCTGCCGCCGCGCAGGTAGATGACGAGGTGGGTGAGGCGTATCGCCAGATGCGCCCAGACGAGCACGGCAAGGGTGACGGGTCCAACGCCGACCATCATCGCCAGCACCGCCGGCACGACAAACGGCGCCAACGCCTCCACCGAGTTCATGTGGACGCGGTCGATCCTGTAGAGCCGGTTGCCGTCGTCCGCGGGGAAAACCGGGCCTGAAAGCGCGCCCGCAAATCCCTTGGACACGCCCGAATAGACTGCCAGCAGCACCGACAGAAGGCAGAGCGCAAGCACGCCGAGAATGCTCAACCAATAGGCTTCCATGTTCTCCACTCCCTGTAATGGCGGGGCCGGGATCGTGCCGGAGCAGGGCCCGGCGACGATGCCACGTTGTTGAAGTCTACCCGCCTGCAAGCCGCCCATAGGCGGCCATCGCCAGATTTGTTGCTCCCCTCCTGCATATATCGGACACTATTCAGCCGACAATCTCCGGCAATTGTCGCGACATTGGTATGGGGGAAATCATTGCGCAAGCCGATCTCGATTGTCGTCATCGTGGCGATGCTCGCCATGATTTCAAGCGCCTGGTTCATATGGCAGAGGAATGGCGCCTATGGCTTGAATGTTCTGCTTCGCCGCGGCGGTAGTTACTGGATTACTGTTGCCGCCGATGACGCCCGGCTTTCGCCGGCGATGCGGCTTGCCCTGCAGCCGACAATCCCGGATGTGACCGCCGGCGCAAGCGCCTGGAAGGACATGGAGCCGGGGTTCGAGGTGCGGGAAATCCCCGTCATGGCCGGCAGTGTGGAAATCGACCGCCTCTATCTCAGCCGCTTCGACCCGGCCAGGTTCCGCTTCGTCGCCCGCAACGAACCCGGCGGAAGGAAAGACATCGATCAGTGGGAAGCCGCTCTCCATCCCGACGGGCCTGGCGGCACGGTGCTGATCGTCAACGGCAGCTATTTCGGCCTCAAGGGCGAGGCGGATACGCCCCTTGTCAGTAACGGCGAAAGGCTCGGTCCGCGCGACTATGACGCCAGGGCCGGGCTCTGGGTCGCCAATGCCTCGGGCACGCATGTGGTCGATCTAACGGGCCGCGACTGGCGCTCCGTCCTTGAGGGCGCCGACAATGCCATGGTGTCCTATCCGCTGCTGATCGGCGAGGATGGCGGCAACAAGGTCCGGTCAAAGAGCAACTGGCTAGCCAACCGCACCTTCATCGCGGAAGACCGGCAGGGCCGTATCATCGTCGGCTCGACCAGAGATGCCTTCTTCTCGCTGGACCGGCTCGCGACCTTCCTCCTCGGCGCCGGTCTCGACATCAAGACCGCGCTCAACCTCGACGGCGGCCCCATCGCGGGCCTCAGCGTGCGCTCGGGAAGCTACAAGTTGAAGCACTATGCCGAATGGGAAGCCCAGGTGTCGGACGGCAAGGTTTCGCTCCTCCAGGCCCCACGGGACGTGCCTTGGGCAATGCCGGTGGTCCTGACGGTGGAGCGCAGGTAGAGCGGATATAGAGTTCCGCTGGCCATCGAGCAGGACGAGGCTGGAGTTTATCTTGGCGGGAGCTATTGTTCGCTCGCATGCGTCGAGAACCGGTACATATGGTCTGGGACTACTACGATGGGGTTCGGACTGGCATAGCCGATCTGAACGGCGCTCCCCACTATTTTGCCTCTCAGTTTGACGATGGTGCCGATGAGTATTCTGACAATTTCAAGCTCTACCCAGTCGGACCGGATTTTATGCAGCGTGCGTTGCGTTACTGGTCCATTTATCGCGCCTGGGAACACAAATATCATAATGGCAAGGTTCATCTTAAGACGCACCCAGGTCGCGGTGGGGTCGACGTAGAATACGTTGAACTGCGGGCGTGGCTCGATGATCAGGTAGAACACCTGCTGGCACTACCGTCGCTTTACCGGGCCGAGTTCCACACCCGTCCTGGTCAGGAAGGCTTGGCCGCCGGGATACTCCGCCAATTGGAGGTGAGCTGGTCGCCGTCGTCCGAGCAGCGCAACGATTGACCGTCTTAGTGGCGCTTGAAGTACTGGACTTCGCGTTCGCGCTTCTCTGCCGCTTCGCGATTGTCGAAAGTGCCCAGGTTGCGCCGCTTGCCGGTCTTCTCGTCCTTCTTGCGCGAATAGAGGCGGTATTTCCCGGATTTGAGTTTCCTGATCATCGGCCTCTACTCCGCCGCGCTTTCAGGCTCCGCGCCGCTTCCTCGATCGCGGCGCGGTCGGTGCCCAGCCTGTCGAGCAGCTCCTGCGCCTCGTCGCCCGATATGCCGGTGCGCATGGCCAGAGCCTCGACCGTGAGCACGTCCGTGCTGTCGATATCGCGTGTCTCAGGCAGCGCATCGCCCGCCGTCAGCGGCAGGGCGGCCTCGCGGTCGATCTCCATTTCCGCCTGATGCCAGTGCCGCTCGTGGTCGCCATCCAAGGCGCCTTCGCGCTGCCAGATTTCATAGGCCCGTTGCTGGATTTTCGCATGCCGTTCTTCGCTCATTGCCGTTCCTCCTGGCGTCTTGCGGTCAACGCAGGGCAGGGCGGAACGATCCGCGTAACGCGAGATGTGATCGGTGGAGGGCATCGCCGGTCGGAATGCACGGCTTGACGCCAACCGCATAGGTGGGGACGGCGCTGGTGATTATCGCTGCACTCGCGATCCCAAATTGTGAACCAGTGGCGTCTTGCTCCTCAAGGCCCGTAAATGGCCACCGGCTTGCCGAACATGCCGGGCTCGGGCTTCACGCCCAGCCCCGGCTTCTGCGGGACCGCGATGTGGCCCTTCTTGATGACGACCGGATTCTTCTGGTCGAAATGGCCCTTGATGTATTCCTGCGCGATCCATGCGCCCTCCATCCGGAGCGGCTCGACGGTCGCGGCAAGGTGCGCGCAGGCCGCGGCGATGATGTCGCCGCCCCAGGCGTCGTCGCAGCTGTGCGGCAGCGAGCGGATGGCGCAGAGGTCGCGCACGGTCGTCATTTTGGTGAGCCCGCCGAGTCGCGTTACCTTGAAGCCGAAGCCGTCGGCGATGCCGAGCGAGATGGCCCGCAGCACCGCGTTCTGGTCCTCGGTGCTTTCGTCGAGATAGACAGGATGCGTGACGCGGCCCTTCAGCGTCGCCACCTCGTCCATGGTGTTGCAGGGCTGTTCGAAGACGAAGGGGATGTGCTGGCAAAGCCTGTCGAGATGGATCGCGGCGGCGACCGTCAGGCCCCTGTTGCCGTCGACGGCCAGCCGCGCCCTGTGGCCGACCGCTTCCCACACCTTGTGGACGACCGCCACGTCTTCTTCCAGGTTGCGCCCGCCGATCTTGACCTGCAGGCGCGGATAGCCGGCCTGCACCTTGTCGGCAGCGATTTTTGCCGTTTCGTCCGGCGCGCCGACGATCAGCGAATAGTAGGACGGCACCCGGTCGGTCAGCGCGCCGCCGAGCAGCGTCGAGACTGGCACGCCGAGCTTCTGGCCGAGAACATCGAGGAAGGCCATGTCGAACGCAGCCTTGGCATAGCCATGGCCGTTCAGGCGCTCGTCCATCTGCTTCGCCAGCAGCCGGATCGATGCGATCTCCGCCCCGATCAGCCCCGGCGCGATTTCGGCGATCGCGGCGCGGGCGCCGAGCGCGTGGTGCGGCTGGTAGACCGGGCCGATCGGGCAGGTCTCGCCCCAGCCGCTCAAACCGTTGGTGGTCACGATCTCGACCAGAGTCGAGTCCAGCGCCTCCACATCGGCGCTTGCCATGCGGTAGACGCCGCCCTTGACGGGCAGCTGCGCCGAATAGACGTTGATCCGATCGATGCGCATGTTCGGCAACCCTCAAGGAATGCATGGTCAACGGGGCCTCAAGCGGCCCCGTCTTTTACATCCGCGCCCTGGCCGAAGTGGGATCGTAGGGCGAATCCGCGACCACCTCGGCGACCTTCCATTCGCCCAGGATGGCGACGTCGAGCTTCGTGCCGGGCTTGCTCAGCCGTTCCGGCAACAGCGCCAGCGCCACGTCGTGGCCGAGCGCGTAGCCATAGCCGCCGGACGTGATACGCCCGACCAGCCTGCCGTCGCTGTAGAGCCCCTCATTGACTAAAGTGCTCGCGCCGTCGGTTTCGATCTTGAGCGTCACCGAGCGGCGCTGGTCGTTGCGCTCCTTGTATTTCAGCACCGCTTCGCGCCCGACGAACTCGCCCTTGTCGAGCCGGATGAAGCGCTCCAGCCCGCTCTCCAGCGCGTTCAATTCCGGGTTCATGTCGCGATACATGGCGCGATAGGATTTTTCGAGCCGGAGCGATTCCAGCGCATGCAGCCCCACCAGCCGCATGCCGTGCTTCTCGCCTTGCTTGAGAAGCGCATCCAGCAATTGCCGCTGGTAGGGCAGGGGGTGGTAGAGCTCCCAGCCGAGCTCGCCTTCGTAGTTGACGCGCAGCAGCCTCACGTCGCTGGCCAGCGCCACGACGCCGGTCTTCACGCCGAACCACGGGAAAGCCTCGTTCGAAAGGTCGATCTCGGTGAGCGGTTGCAGAACCTCCCGCGCGTTCGGCCCGACGATGGTGAAGCAGCCGCGATCGTTGGTGACGTTCCTCAGGGACACGCTGCCGTCGGCGGGAAGCAGTCTCGACAGGTCGTCGAAGTTCCAGCGTTCGGCGCGCGGCGTCGAGATCAGGTAGAACAGGTCTTCCGCCAGCCGCGCCACCATGTACTCGGCCTGTACGCCGCCGCCGGCCGTCAGTTGATGCGCCAGCGTCACCTTGCCGACCACCGGCAGGCGGTTGGCGATGATCCTGTCCAGCCATGCCGCCGCGCCTCGTCCCGACACCTCGAACTTGGTCATCGGCGTCATCTCGACCAGGCCGACGGCGTTGCGCACCGCCAGCACTTCCTCGCCGACGAGGTTCCCCTTCGGCGTCCAGCGCCAGCTATACTGGTCCTTGGCCTCGACGCCGTCGCGGGCGAACCAGTTGGGCATCTCCCAGCCGTTGAGCACGCCCCAGACGGCGCCAAGCTCGGTCAGCCTGTCGTAGGACGGCGCGGTCTTCTGCGGCCTCGCGGCAGGCATGTCCTGCCCTGGATATTTCTGCTCCGCATGCGTGCCCCAGGCCTCGCGCACCTTCTCGCGCGTCCATTCCTTGTTGGCGTAGTCGCCGAAGCGGCGCGGGTCGAGATCGGA
>NZ_JANINM010000383.1 GCF_024509055.1 Mesorhizobium sp.
GTTCTCCATCCACGCCGGGGTCAAGGCCCGACAGTTTTCAAACTATGGCACCGCTTGGACAGGGCATCCTGGAAGGAACCCGAAGCGGCGTAAGTTCCATATAGTGCGTTTCGACCGGGAATTCACCCGGCCAACCAAAACGCACGGCTCTACCAGGCCGCATGGCCTGAAATTTCCTCGGCCGCCTAGGCGGCCTTTTCCTTGCCGGCCCGGCGCGCGGCTATGCCTGCCAGCGCGGTCCGGAACGCCGCGATGTCCTCGGCGCCGGTCGCGCGACCGATGGAGACGCGCAACGCGCCAAGGCTGTCGCCGTAGCCCATCGCCTTAAGCACATCGCTCGGCCCGACCTTTCCCGACGAGCAGGCCGAACCCGCCGACAGCGCGACGCCCGCGAGATCGAAGGCGATCTGCGCGGTCTCGGCTTTGACGCCGGGAATAGCGAAGAATGTCGTGTTGGCAAGCCTTGGCGCGCCGTTTCCGAAGATTTCCGCGTCAGGGACGAGTTCCCGGACGGTCGCGTCGATCGCGTCGCGGCGACGCGCGACCGCGTCCATATCGTTCAACCCCGCCAGCGCGACCCGCGCCGCAGCCCCTAAACCGGCAATGCCGGCAAGATTCTCGGTACCGGCGCGGTGGCCCTTTTCCTGGCCGCCGCCATTGATCAACGGCCTCGGCATCATCAGGTCGGAGGCGGCAATGATGGCGCCGACGCCCTTCGGGCCACCGATCTTGTGCGAGGACAGGATCAGGTAGTCGGCATAAGGCGCTGACATGTCGATCGGAATCCGACCAACCGCCTGCACGGCGTCAACGACGAGCACGCCGCCGGCAGCCTTGACGATCTCGGCGATTCGTCCGACCGGCTGGACCACCCCGGTCTCATTGTTGGCGGCGTGGATCGCCACCAGCGGCAAGCCGGCCGCCTTGTCGTGCACAGCCAGGGCGTTGGCCAGCGCGTCGACATCGGCGATGCCATTCCGGTCGACGCCAATGCGCGTCATCTGCGCGGCCGGGAAACGGCCACCGCTCAGGAGGCAAGGATGATCGGCCTCCGAGACATAGAGATGGCTCATGCGGATCGCGCCGCGCCCCATCTGCCAATCCGGCGAAAGCAGCATTGAGGCTGCCTCGGTTGCGCCGGAGGTGAAGACGACATGTTCCGGCCTGGCGTTGACCAGCCTTGCCACATCGCGCCTGGTGTCCTCGATCAGCCGCCGCGCCGCGCGACCTTCGGCGTGGACCGATGACGGGTTGGCGGCAACGTCCAGCGCGGCGACCATCGCGGCCCGCGCTTCCGCGATGAGCGGCGCGCTGGCGTTGTAGTCGAGATAGGCGCGGTTAGCGGCCATTTTCCTTCCGTCGGTCCTGTCAGCAGCCATTCCGCGAGGATAGCGCGTTATTTCCTTGAAATTGCAAGGCAAGCCGTCCTATTTACGCGGCTTGCGGCGCGGGCGGCCGGGCTACTCGCATTTCGGCCACCCAGTTTTGAACAATTCTAAACTAGCTTCTAGGAAGACGCTTGCCCGGCGTCAAGGCCACAGAAGATGGGGCCAGAGGAAGAGTTCGGGCTAGCGCCTTTGTATGCCACGTGGAGTAATTTATGCCTGAGGTCATTTTCGCCGGTCCTGCTGGTCGCCTGGAGGGTCGCTACCAACCCTCCAAGGAAAAGAGCGCACCGATCGCCATCGTGCTGCACCCGCATCCGCAATTCGGCGGCACGATGAACAACAAGATCGTCTACGACCTCTTCTATATGTTCCAGAAGCGCGATTTCACCACGCTTCGCTTCAATTTCCGCGGCATCGGCCGCAGCCAAGGCGAGTTCGACCACGGCACTGGCGAATTGTCGGACGCGGCCGCCGCGCTCGACTGGGTGCAGTCGCTGCATCCGGATTCCAAGAGCTGCTGGGTCGCCGGCTATTCCTTCGGCTCCTGGATCGGCATGCAATTGCTCATGCGCCGACCCGAGATCGAGGGCTTCATCTCGGTCGCGCCGCAGCCCAACACCTATGACTTCTCGTTCCTGGCGCCCTGCCCGTCGTCGGGCCTGATCATCCACGGAGACGCCGACAAGGTGGCTCCGCCCAAGGATGTGCAGACGCTGGTCGACAAGCTGCACACGCAAAAGGGCATCACCATCACGCAGAAGACGCTGCCGGGCGCCAATCATTTCTTCGCCAACGATGCCGAGCTGCTGATCCAGGAATGCGCCGACTACCTCGATCGCCGCCTGGCGGGCGAGCTCGCCGATCCGAGGCCGAAGCGGCTGAGATAGTCGTTTCAGGGCCGATCCGAAGATCCGAAAAGTCGCTAGGGGCGATCAGCCGAAAGTTGCTGATCCCCCCGACCGGCCGGGACGCTCACTTTAGGTCCAGCTGACCATCCCAGACGGAACGTGTGCTTGGGCACCGGCCGTGTCGACGCCGGCCGCCGGAAGATGAAGCCTAGCCTGGCGAACGCCAGCCCTGACAGGATTGCGGTGGCGAGCCCTAGCCCAAAACCGGCGACGGTGTCGCTGGGGTAGTGTGCGCCGACGAAGACGCGCGTCGACGCGATGCAGGCGGTGACCGCAAGAGCGATGTACCAGCGCCTCGGGAAAAGCAGCAGCAGGACGCCGAACACCGCGCCCATTGTCGTGGCATGGCCCGAAGGGAAACCGGCGAAGCGCGCGTCCATCGCGAACGGATGAAGCGACAGGACGCCATAACTGTCGAAATAAAGCGGGCGCGCCCGGCCGATGGCGTATTTCAAGACGTTGACCGCAATCCCGGAAAGGCCGACCGCGCAAAGCACCATGAAGGCGAAGCAGGTCCAGTTGTAGATCATCATCCGCGATCGCCGGGAGAGACGCCGCCAGTCCGTCAGGTTGGCGACGACCAGGCAAAGCGCCGCCGGAATGAGATACCAGCCGCCCAGCCCGAACTGCGTGAAGAAGTCAGTGAAATGCACGAAGCCGCGCGGCCACTCATCGCGAAGCCTGCCGGCGGCGCTGTCCAGGCTGAGGAAGGCGGCTGCCGCAAGCAGCAGCCAGGCCAGCAGCCATATGGCCCACGGTATATGCGGATAGCGCGCCGGCCGCACGGCAAAACGCCGCTTCACGATGCTGATCGTGTCGAGGAAGTTGGAGCGCGAGCGGCGATAAAGAGCAGGCAAGGCGAACATGGAGCTATCCATCACTGCGCCACCCGATAGAGTCCGAGCGCCACCTTGTCTCCTGACGAATAGTTGATGCCGTCGATCTCGGTGAGGCGCTTTGCCGACTTACCCTGTCCGGCAAGCAGTTGGTTGAGCTTCTGCTCGTCCCCGATCGACGTGAGGCCGAGCGCACAGGCAGGATCGGCAGCCAGATGTCTCGCCACGCCATCGACATCGGTGAGAACCGTGTTGGTGCCGACCAGGAATACGAGGCTCGGCTCCTGGAATCGCGAGGACGCGAGCACGGAGGTGGCGCAGGGACGGTTGGCGTCCACGACGGCCTTGATGGCCGGGCTCAGCCAGATCGGCTTGAGCGACGGCCCGATGACACCGAACAACAGGCTGAAGGTGATGCCGGCGCCGATCGCGATGGCCGCGATGCGCCCGAGCGGAACCTGCAACTGGCGCGGGAACGCCAGGTAACCCGTGGTTAGAGCCGCGATTGCCGCCGGGATGCTCCACCAGGAAAACGTCTTGTTGAGGTAGAGCGGAGCTCCGACGCAAACCAACGCCAGGCCGATCGCGACGACAGCGAGACCGAAAGCTGTCGCCCACCACAGCCATGTCTGCCAGCGTTTCAGCGGCGCGTTGGCCTGCTCCGCCGGCAAGGTCAGCAGCCAGCCGATGAGCAGCGCCACGCCTGGATAGGCCGGCATGACATAGTGCGGCAGCTTGGTCGGGATCGCCTCGAAGAGGAGCCAGAAGGGGATGTACCAGGCGAGGCAGAAGCGCAGGCGCGGATCGTCCCGGAATCGGTTGATCGCCTGCAGGCCCGCGCCGAGCGCGATCAGCCCGAAGGGCCACATGAACAGCGAATAGGTGAGCACGTAGAAACCGGGCGGCAGGCCGTGCGATTCCTCGCCTTGCGCCACCTTGTTCAGCATGTCCTTGCCGACCGCTTCCTGGAAGAAGGCGCCGCCGCTCTTCCAGCTGATGAGGATGAGCCAGGGCAGGACGATGACAAGGACGATCGCGACGCCGCGCACCAGTTTCAGCTTCAACAGCCAGCGCCAGTCGCGGTCGAAGGCAAACAGCGCGCCCGCCGTCAGCAGAGACAGGAGCGGCGAAACCGGCCCCTTGATCAGGATACCCAGCCCCTGTGCGATCCAGAATATCCACGGCAGGTGGTTCGGGACCGGTTCGTTGCGGCGTGCCGCCAGATAGACTTGCGCCAAGGCGCCTTGCGCTGCCACGCAGCAGGCGAGAAGCATGGCGTCGGTCTTGGCGTCGCGGCCCTCGAAGGCGGTGGCGAAGATCGCTGCCACCATCAGGCCGGCAGCGAGCCCCGCGTTAGCGCCGAAAAGCTTCGTGCCAGTCCAGCCTATGCCGACGACGGCGAGGGCAATGCCGAGCATCGAGACCAGGCGGTAGACCCAAATCGGCGCCGTAGCCCCCTCGCCGCTCAGCGCCACCGCGGCCGATTGCAGCCAATAGATGCCGATCGGCTTCTTGTAGCGGGAAGCATCCTGGAAGCGGATGTCAACATAGTCGCCGGTCTCGACCATCTGCTTGGTCGCCTGCACGAAACGGGATTCGTCGCGATCGACCGGCGGCAGACCGGCCAGCCCGCTGACGGTCATCAGGATGCTGAACAGAAAGAGGAAGAGGTAGTTCCTGTTCATCGCGGGAGCTTTCCGGATTGATCTTCGGGGTGGCCCCGTCGCGGCGCCTTGGGGATGCGCGCTGCCCTTGTGCGGGCGCCTCATTACGCCAGCCGGGAAGATGAGGCAAGGATGCGCGACTGGCGGGGCAATCGGACGCAAACGTCGAAACCACTTTTGCTGATCGTGCTTTTTGAGTGGCGGGCGATCCGCCGCAAAACCCGAAACCACTTTTGCTGATCGCCCGCGGATGCTAAACGCGCGCCTTCATGTCCAGCTTGGCTGAGCGCCGGGCGATCTCTCCAGGAAGAAACAATGTCCGCCTTCAAATCCGATTTCCTGCGCATCATGAGTGAGCGCGGCTTCATCCACCAGATTTCGGATGAGACCGGCCTCGACCAGCTTTTCGCCAAGGAGACGGTCAGCGCCTATATCGGCTTCGATGCGACCGCAAAGAGCCTGCATGCCGGATCGCTGATCCAGATCATGATGCTGCACTGGCTGCAGCAAACCGGGCATCGGCCGATCGCGCTGATGGGCGGTGGAACGACGATGATCGGCGACCCATCCTTCAAGGACGAAGCACGCAAGCTTCTGACGCCGCAGGACATCGACGACAATCTCGTCGGCATCCGTCGCAATTTCGCACCCTACCTCAAATTCGGCGACGGCGCTGGCGACGCGATCATGATCAACAACGCCGACTGGCTGATGCAGATCAACTACGTCAATTTCCTGCGCGATGTCGGCAGGCATTTCTCCGTCAACCGCATGCTGGCTTTCGATTCCGTGAAGCTGAGACTCGACCGCGAACAGTCGCTGTCGTTCCTCGAGTTCAACTACATGATCCTGCAGGCCTATGACTTCGTCGAGCTCTACAAGCGCGTCGGCTGCCGCCTGCAGATGGGCGGCTCCGATCAGTGGGGCAACATCATCAACGGCATCGACCTCGGCCACCGCATGGAGGGCGTGCAGCTGTTCGCGATGACGACCCCGCTGCTCACCACCTCGTCCGGCGCCAAGATGGGCAAGTCGGCCTCCGGCGCCGTCTGGCTCGACGGCGAAATGCTCTCGCCCTACGAATTCTGGCAATACTGGCGCAACACCGAGGACGCCGATGTCGGCCGGTTCCTGAAGCTTTATACGACGCTTCCCCTCGACGAGGTCGCCCGTCTCGAAAAGCTCGGCGGCTCCGAGATCAACGAGGCCAAGAAGGTCCTCGCCACCGAGATCACCGCCATGCTGCATGGCCGCGAGGCGGCCGAGACGGCGAGCGAGACGGCGCGAAAGACCTTCGAGGAAGGGGCGCTCGCCGACACGCTGCCGAGCGTGGAGATTGCCAGGGCCGATCTCGAGGCCGGCATGGGCATCCTCTCGCTGTTCGTCACCGCCGGATTGGCAGCCACAAATGGCGAGGCGCGGCGGCATATCCAGGGCGGCGCCGTGCGCCTCAACGATCAGCCGGTGACGGATGACCGACGCACGGTGACGCTTCAGGATCTCGGTCCGGAAGGCGTCGTGAAGCTCTCGCTCGGCAGAAAGAAGCACGTCCTGGTGCGGCCCGCATAAGGCCAGACCAGACAAGCTGGGGCGGTTCACAGCTGAACCGCCCCCTCATCAGCGAAATTCGAAGATCGACCGGAATATCCCGGGCGCGATGACAGAGAGCGGGTTGATGTTGAGGCTCGGCTTGTTGGCGTTGCCGCGCAGCCGGTAGGTAACGCCGATCAGGCCGCGGTCGCGGCCATTGCCGAGCAGCGGGCCGAACAGTGGCAGCTCGCCGAAGATGCGGTTCAACCCATAGGCCGGCATGAATGTGCCGGTCATGTCCATGTTGTTGTTCTGATCATAAAGCGTGCCCTGGAACGTGGTGCCTATGCGCGGACCGCGCAGCACCCCATTTGCGAGCCTCAGATAGCCGGAGCCTTTGTCGATCTCGGCGAAGCCACGCTCGAACTTAACCCTGGACGTATCGATATCGGCCTTCACCGCCTGGTTCAGGCTGCGCGTGTCTCCGGCCGGTTTTGTCGACACGATCGAGGCCAGCTTGGGCTCATTGACGACGTAGAAGTTGCTGGCGTCCACCTGGCCCTTCATCGGGCCGTTGGCGGCGCCCGAGAGCGACAGCGTGATCGCTCCGCCCTCCATATGCTCGTATACATTGAGAAAACGCAGGATGGCGCCGGCATCCGCCGACTTCACCGTCAGCGCGCGACCGCCGTCGCTGGTCGTGTTGGCTATGGTGATCGCGGCACCTGAACTTGCCGTCGCGCTGACATCGAGGCCATTCACCGTCGAACCGGCCGCGCTGTAGCTCAGCTTGAGGTTGGACAGGACCTCGTCATGGAAGCCGGTCAGCGATTTGACGTCGGCATTGACGGAGATCGCATCCGTGCCGGCGCCCTTGGTGGCGGTGTCGGCGTCGGATGTGAACTGCTTGATCAGCGAACGGGCGTCCAGCGACTGGCCGCTGACATCGACCGTGTAGCTCTTGCCGGACCGCTTCACGGAGACCGCAATATCGTCGTCCCGATTGAGCGCGACTTTGCTGAATCGGGCCGAGGACAGCGCCCCGTTGACCAGCGTCACATCGCCGTCGATCGAAAAGCTCTTCCCGTCGAGGTCGAAACCCGAGAGCGTTGTGGTGCCGCCCGATTTTGCCATCGTGAAGGCGACCTTGGCGGGAATGCCGGCGCCCTTGCTCCACCCGGCCCACGGGATGTCGAGCCTGGCATTGGTCAGGTCAGCCGAGACGTTCTGGCTGCCATCGCCGCTCTTGTCGATCGCCACCTTGATCGTTCCAGCGAGAAGGGGCGACAGGCCGGGCATGGCGACGGCGCGCGTCTTGTCGTCGAGCACCAGCGCGACCTTGCGGCTGCGCGGCGGCCCGTTGTCGTCGAGTGGCTCGACCAGGTCGAGCTCGGCCGGAATGCCGTTCAATTTCGCCTTGGCTGAGATCACGGCCTGGCTCGGACCGACAGTGATCGAGCCTTCGGCCTCTGTGACGGTCTGGTCTTCGAATGGCTTGGCCAGCGAAAGCCCCTCGTAGTCCAGCGCCACCAGCCAGTCGAGCTTAGAGGTGTCCATGCCGGATGTGAGCGGAATGTCGGCCCGGACATGCCCGCTGACGGCTCCGGTCAAATCTTCAGGAACCAGGCCGACATGGCGCATGGCGTTGATCGGCTCGTAAGAAGCAAGTTCGGCTATCGCCGGCGCCTCGCCGGCGACATCGATCTCGAGCTTGCCGACGACAATCGGCAGGTTCGCCTGCTTTATGGCAAGCGTGCCACCACTTGCCGCCACCGTGCGGCCGCTCGGCATGTAGACGGTGCCGGACGACAAGGCGATGTCGACGTCGTTGCCGTGGAAGGCGACAACCCCGACGGCGTCGCGGACGGGCGGGATGCGTCCCGCCGTGTCGAACCGCGAGCCGGCGATCTGGAACCGGCCGAACACTTCATCGCCGGTCAGCGGAACGCCATTGTCGAGCCGTCCCGGCGCGACCTGGAACTGCAGGTTGGCGTCGGTCACGCGACCGCCGAACAGATTGCCCAGCACCCAATGCCGCGCATTGTGAGCGGAGAACCACGGCCACAACTGCTTGACGTGCGAGACCGGCATATCGTGGACATTGAGAGATAGCGACACGCCCGGCGGCCCTTTGTCGACGAAGGCCAGCGAACCTGTGCCCAGCACCTCGCTCGAGCCGCCGGATCGGACACCGATCTGCTCGGCGATCAGCTTGCGGCTCTTGGTCTGGTAGGAGCCGGCGATGCGGGCGAGAAACTGAAGCGCCGGCTCGGGCGAATCCGCAGGAGCCAGGGTGGAACCGTCACTTATGAGATCGTAGCGATAAGACGGCTCCTCGCCCGCGGCCGCGGGCTTCGGACCGATCGATCCGGCGAAATCGAAGGTCGAGCGCCCGGTCTTGATCAGCAGCCTGTCGACCGAGATCTTGTTCGACCCAGCCACCAGCGTGGCATTAGCATCGATATCGCCCGGCAGCAGGCCGCGCTCGCCGACGTCGAGCACCGAACCGCCAAGCGACAGCGTGGCCGCCAGCCGCGACGGCGTCTCACCGGATGCCTCCGAGCCCGAAAGTTTCAGCGAAACCGACCCGAGCCGGCTGCCGTCAGTCTCTGGCGTCCCCGCTGCCGCGCCGCTTCCATTGGCCTCGTCGATCTGAAGATCGGCATCCAGCGAGGCGATCCGGCGCGCCGCAGCATCTCGCGTTGCAGACGCCTTCAAGGCTGCGTGCCGGCCATCGAGATCGACATCGTAGGACAGCCGCATGCTGCCCGTGCCGGTCTGCGCCACTGTCGCCGAGGCCACCGTCACGCGCTTGACCGGTCCATTGTCCGGGAAATCGAACTCGACATCGCGCAGGTCGATCTGCCGCATCGAATCCTCGCGCACCGCGTCCAGCGCTTCGTTGGCGCCGGCAAACACCGCGGCCAGAACCTTCTCCGGATCGATCAGGCCATCCGCGTTTCGCAGCGCCGCGGTCAAGTCGCCGCCGCCGGAGGGCATCGCCGCCACCATGATACGGGCGTCCGAAACCCTGGCGCTGGTCAGCCGCACCTGGCCGGACAGCAGCGGTAGGAGCCGAATGCCGAAACGAACGCGCCCGACATCGGCCATGGGCTTACCATCGGCGCTCTTGAGGCTGACATCGCTGACCTGCAAGGCGACAAAGCTCGACCCGTCGAGCGTCAGCCGTGTCGGACCGGCGGCGACGTGCACGTCGACGCCGGCCAGCTTCTCGATCGCTGCCTCGGCTTCGGCCCGCAGCCGTTCGGTGCCGACGCCGGATGTTCCGAGGACGTAAACGGCGACGGCGGCCAGAAACACCACCGCGCAAAGCCCGGCGAACACCCGACCGAGAATGCGAAAGCCACGGCCGATCTTTGCCCGGCCGAGCGGCGGCACGGTGCAGGCGGATGGAAGCGCCCCCAGGTCGGTGATCTCATCACGCCTGAACCTGATCTTCTCGTGTTGCGGTTGCTCCTGATCCAAGCAGTATTCCGTTGTGCCGAACTCGTCGTGGACGAATCCCCGTCTCACGTTATATCGATGTTTTCTCGCGCGTAACCTCAGACAAGGGCATCGATATGGCTGACCTCGACGTGGGCGACATTGCGCCGCAATTCGATCTTCCGCGGGACGGCGGCGGCTCCCTCAGCCTCGCCGCATTCCTCGGAAAGCCCGTTGTACTTTACTTTTATCCGCAGGACGACACCACAGGTTGCACCACTGAGGCGATCGGCTTCTCGCAGCTGAAGCCAGAATTCGAGAAGGCCGGCTCCGTGGTGATCGGGCTGTCTCCCGATTCTGTGAAGAAACACGACAAGTTCAAGGCCAAGCACGCTCTCACGGTCGACCTCGTAGCAGACGAGGAGCGCAGGGTGATAGAGGCCTATCATCTGTGGGTCGAGAAGACCATGTATGGCCGTAAATACATGGGTGTCGAACGCGCTACCTTCCTGATCGGAAAGGACGGGCGCATTGCCCGCGTTTGGCGGCAGGTGCGGGTCAAAGGCCATGCGGAGGAAGTGCTGGAGGCGGTGCGCGCGCTCTGAAGGGCACGGACCTCTCTCGCACCGCGCCGACGGCGCTCCGCTCCACTGCAACCGGCCACGCGCATAGCGCGACTTGGTTACGCCAACATTGCGCCGCGCAAAGCTTTGTTAACCCTAATAATGTGTAATCCGGGCTGTCGTGGTGTCGTAACGAAAGCTTGGTCCCGTGAACCCAACCGGTCAGTCAGCGGTCTTCGGCAGGCGTAAAGAGCCCCATACGGTCATCATCGCCCGGGGCAACGAAATAAGGCATTTCACCATTCGCCCCTGGCTTGCGGCCCTGATCGGGTCCGCGCTGGCGGCGATCGCCATCGGCTATCTGCTGGCCACCTCCTATCTGGTGCTGCGTGACGACCTGATCGGCGCCACCACGGCCCGGCAGGCGCGCATGCAGCAGGCCTACGAAGATCGCATCTCGGCTCTCCGCGCCCAGGTCGACCGCATCACCAGCCGCCAGTTGCTCGACCAGCAGCTCATGGAAACCAAGGTCAGTGAATTGATGGCCAGGCAGACACAGCTCAGCCAGCGCCACGGTCGGCTCGGACCTATCCTCGAACGCGCCGAAAGCGAGGTCGGCAACGTGCCTGCCGCGAGCGACGCCACGGCGAAGCCCGACGGGCACGCCGAGGTGACGGGTAGCATTTCGCAGGCTCCGACCTATTCCGTCGCCAGCCTGGGCGCCAGCGACACAAGGCCCTTCTCGCTGTGGTCGACCCGGTCAGGCCCGCTCGACAGCGAAACGACAGCCGATCGCGCCGACAAGCTGTTCGTGTCGATCAACGCGTCGCTCAAGGCCATCGAAACCCAGCAACTATCGCGCATAACCACGCTCGCCGACAATGCCTACAGGAACGTTGACGCGATTACGCAGGCGCTGGAAGCGGCAGGACTGCCGGTCGACAGCGACCTCGACAAGAACGACGTCGGCGGACCGCTGGTCCCGCTTGATCCCTCGATGGTGTTTGACAGCAAGGTCAAGGAGCTGGACGAGGCGCTGGATGCGCTGGATCAGGTCAAGAAGGAGGCGCGCAAGTTGCCGCTTGCCAATCCTGCGCCCGGCCACACCGTGACCAGCCCGTTCGGCGTTCGGACCGACCCGATCCTCGGCACGGCTGCCTTGCACACGGGAATGGACTTCAGGGCGCCGATCGGCATGCCGGCCAAGGTCACAGCCGCCGGCGTCGTGACCAAGGCAGGCTGGAACGGTGGCTACGGCCGCATGGTCGAGGTCGACCATGGCAATGGCTTTGCCACACGTTACGGGCATTTGAGCGAGATCGACGTCACCGTCGGTCAGAAGCTCACCGCCGGCGAAGTGGTCGGCAAGACCGGCAGCAGCGGCCGCTCGACCGGCCCGCACCTCCACTACGAAGTGCGCCATAATGGCGAGGCGGTCGATCCGCTTCGCTTCCTGGCTGTCGGCAAGAGGGTCGCGCAGTACCTCTAGGCGCTCGCTCGGCCTGCACGACCACGCGCCCCGATATCCACAAACCTGACGCTACAGCGTGAGGGTATGGATTGACTCGATTTGAGTTGTAGGATGATATGTATCACCCTATCGCCTGACATCAAATTGCCGCCACAGATGACCGTTCACAGCCCATCGCCTGACATCCTCAGTGCCCTCGAAGCGGCTGTCGGGCGCAACGGCCTCGTCGCTGACCCTGCCGGGATGGCGAAGTACCTGGGCGACTGGGCCGGCGATTATCGCGGCGGCGCGCTTGCCGTGCTGCGCCCCGGGTCCGTTGGCGAGGTGCAGGCGCTGATGCGGCTTTGCAACGAGCTAGGGCTCGGCGTCATTCCGCAAGGGGGCAACACCGGACTGGTTTCTGGCGCCATCGACAGCAGTGGCGCCGGACTGGTCGTCGTCAGCCTGGAGCGGCTGAATTCCATCCGGCGGATCGACGCCGGCAACTTCACCCTGCAGGCCGATGCCGGTTGCGTGCTGCAGGCGATCAAGGATGCGAGCGAGGCTCGGGACTGCCTGTTTCCGCTGGCGCTGGGGGCCCAGGGCAGCTGCCAGATCGGCGGCAACGCGGCAAGCAACGCCGGCGGCGTCAACGTGCTGCGCTATGGGATGGCGCGCGACCTGATCCTAGGGCTGGAAGTCGTGCTTGCCGACGGCGAGTTGTGGAACGGCTTTTCCGGCCTGCGCAAGAACAACAGCGGCTACGATCTGAAGCAGCTCTTCATCGGCTCGGAGGGCACGCTGGGCATCATCACCGGCGTCGAGGTCAAGCTGTTTCCGAAGCCTGCCCAAATCGAAACCGCTTATCTCGGCCTTCCTTCTTTCGAGACCGCCATCCAGCTTTTCAATTGGGCGCGCCGTGCTTGTTCCGACCTGATTTCGGCCTTCGAGATCATCGGTGCGGAATGCATCGAGCTTGCCCGGCTGATCGATCCGAACATGCCGGGCCCTGTCGAAGCGCCGGTCCATGTGCTCATGGAGTTGTCTTCGGGACCGGGCATCGATCTCAACGCCTTGCTGGCCGGTTTTCTTGCCGAAGCGATGAAGGCTGGGCTGGTATCCGACGCCGTGCTCGCAAGCAGCAATGCTCAAGCCAGGGCCTTCTGGACAATCCGCGAAGGGCTGGTCGAGGGCCAGGCCAAACGCGGCTACCACGTCCGCACTGACCTCTCGGTGCGTATTTCCGACATCCCGGCCCTGATCGAACACGCCCGCGACTTAGTCGCGACAGAACATCCCGGCTGGATCCCGCTCGCCTACGGACATGCCGGCGACGGCAACATCCATTTCAACGTGCTGCCGCCGCTCGAACTCGGCGAGAGCGAGGCCCGCGCGCTCGGCGTCGAAGTTACAGCCGGGCTTTACCAGATCGCGGTCGGCCTGGGCGGCTCGATCAGCGCCGAGCATGGCATCGGCCGCAGCCGTCGGCGAGAATTCTGGGCCGGGCTCTCGCCGACCCATCGCCGTATGACCATGGCCCTGAAGGCCGCTCTGGACCCCAAGGGGCTGATGAACCCCGGCTGCCTGCTGCCCTCGACGGAGACGTCCTCATGAAGCAAAGACTGGCCGCAATAGGCACGGTCGAAACGCTGCCGCACCGGGTCGCAGCCTTCCTCAGCCGCGAGATCGAATCGGGCGAGTTGAACCCCGGCGCACGGTTGCCGACCGAACAGGAGCTTTCCGAAAAATTCGGCGTTAGCCGAAATGTCGTGCGCGAGGCGATCGCCCAGCTCAGGGCCGACGGCATGATCGAGGCCCGGCAGGGCATCGGCGCCTTCGTACTGGCGCCCGAGCAGCGCGCCGCTATCCGCATCGACCGCGAGGCGCTCAAGGACACGCACAATATGGAGCGCCTGTTCGAGCTGCGCTGCATCCTCGAGGCGGAATCGGCAGCGCTGGCCGCGGCGCGACGCAGCCAGGACCATCTCGACTCGATCAAGGTCGCGCTCGACCGCATGAGCGGCGAGGAGCGTTGGGAGGATGGCAGCATCGACGCCGACCTGCTCTTCCATCGCGAGATCGCGCGGGCCACCGGCAACAACTACATCCACACCTTCATTTCCTTCGTCTGCGAGCAGATCCGCCACTCGATCCAATACGCCCGCATGACCAACCCGCTGCACGATCTCGTCGAGATCAATGTCGGCGAGCATGTGCGCGTCTACGAGGCGCTGGTGGCTGGTGACCCGGCAGCCGCGGAAGCCGCGATGCGCGCCCACATCATCGGCGCGGCCAACCGGGTCGGCGTCGAGCTGCCCCTCCAGAAGACCGGCGGAGCGAAATAACATGGCGAGCATCACCCGCATCTCAGACGTCTGCCTGCTTGTCGAGGACATCGAGCGCACCGTCGAATTCTATGTCGAGAAGCTCGGCTTCCGCCTGCGCCGCCGCGCCGAGGGCTTTGCCGATTTCCATGGCGAGGGCGTGACGCTCGCAGCATGGGAGCTCGACCACATCAACAAGCACGCCGGCGTGTCGAAGCTGAGGTCGCCCCGCCATGCGCACAAGGTCTGCGTCGCCGTCCAGCTCGACGCTCCCGCCGATATCGACCGGCTGCACGGCGAGTTGAGCGCCAAGGGCGTGCCCTTCTACGGCCCGCCTGAAAACTATGTCTGGAATGCGCGCTGCGCCTATTTCACCGACCCGGACGACACGCTCTGGGAACTCTATGCCTGGCTCGACGGCGGCCCCGGCGACTACCACGACGAACAGCCGTAGACGACGCCGCGCCGGAGGAAGCGGCGCCTGAAGAAGAGACGAGAAGTCTAAAACAGGAGCGAAAAAATGAATGGGAACAGGGACTTCGAATTGAACCGCCGCACTTTCGCGAAGGGTGGCATCGCAGCGGTCGCAGCGGCGTCGGCCGGCATGCAGCTGGTGCTGACGCCGGGCGCCAGGGCCGCCGGGAAAGTGGTCATCCAGTATGACTGGCTGATGTCCAACGGACAGATCGGCGACATCGCGGCCGTCGCCAATGGTTATTTCAAGGATGCCGGGCTCGACGTCGAATTCAGCCCCGGCGGCCCCAATGCGTCAACCGTGCCACCGGTCATTTCCGGTTCCGCGCAACTCGGCCAGTTCTCCGAGACGCCGCAGCTTTACGCCGCGCGCGCCAGCGGCGTGCCGGTCAAGATCATCGCCTGCGGCTTCCGCACCGGCCCTTACGCTCTGACATCGAAGCCGGCAAAGCCGATCCGCGGTGCCGCTGACCTTAAGGGCAAGAAGATCGGCATCCAGCCGACGGCCCGTTTCGTCATCGACGAGATTCTCGCCAAGAACGGCATCGATCCGTCCGAGCTGACTATCGTCAACGTCGGCTTCGACAAGGGCCCGCTGGTGCGCGGCGAAGTCGACGCCATCGGCGGCTGGATCACCAACACGCAGGCGTTGAGCGTTGTCGGCGACGATCGCATCGACCTTCTGGTGCGCGAACTGGGCCTGAGTTCCTATGCCGATGTCTATTTTGCCACAGACGCCGCGATCGAGAAGGATCCGGAGACGCTGGCGAAGTTCATCGGCGCGGTCGGCAAGGGCTGGGGCTGGGTGCATGCCAACCCCGAGGAAGCGGTGAAGAAGATGGTCGCCGCCTATCCGGAAATGGACCTAGGCTGGGAACAAAAGACCGTCAACCTGGTGCTGAAGCTTTCCTTCGACGGCGCGACCGCCAAGGACGGCTGGGGCACATTCGACCCCGCCTCGATCGAGGAGCAGTTGGCGCTGCTCGACAAGGTCGGCCAGTATCCGAACGGCCGCCCGGCCACCAAGGATGTCTACACCACCAAGATCCTGGAGCTTTCGGCCGCCGACCGGCCCAAGCTCGACGCGCCCGCGGCCTAGAGCATGATCCCGAAAGGTGGGAACCGGTTTTCGGAAAAGATCATGCTCCAACAAAGAGTTAGATCAGCATGACGATTCAGCCAAACGTCGTGCTGATCTAATGGCGAACGCGATTGACGCCCATCGGCTGGATGTCGGCTACGGCGGCCGGCATACGGCCGTCAAAGTGCTCTCCGGCCTCGACCTCACGGTCGCGGCCGGCTCCTTCCTGTCGATCCTCGGCCCCTCCGGCTGCGGCAAGTCGACCTTGCTCAGAGTGGTCGCCGATCTGCTCGACCCGCTCGGCGGCACTATAAGCGTGCTCGGCGAGACGCCGCATACGGTGCGCTCGCGGCGCGATGTCGGCTTCGTTTTCCAGGATTCCACCCTGCTGCCCTGGCGCACGGTGCGCGACAATGTGCGCCTGCCGCTTGGCGTTGGCCAAGGCAGCCTGACCCGCAAGATAGAAGATCGCAGCGCGGAGCTGCTGGAGCTCATGGGCCTTGGCGGGTTCGGCGAACGCCTGCCGCATCAGCTCTCCGGCGGCCAGCGTCAGCGCGTGGCGATCGCCCGCGCGCTGCTTGGCGAACCGAAACTGCTTTTGATGGATGAGCCGTTCGGCGCGCTGGACGAGATCACCCGCGACCGTCTCAACGACGAATTGCTTTCGCTCTGGCGCCGCACCGGCACGACGATTCTCTTCGTCACCCATTCGATCGCCGAGGCCGCCTATCTGGGTGAGCGCGTTATCGTCCTTGCCGCCAATCCGGGGCGCCTAGTCAAGGACCTCGACATGCGCCCCATCAAGCAGGAAGGCAACCGTTGCTCGCGCGAGGATCCGGCTATCGTCGCCGCCATGGCGGAGCTGCGCACTGCGCTGGAGCACGCATCGTGAGACAGGCGCCGCTCTCCCCGCAGATGACCCTTGCGCTACCTATCCTCGGCGCTGCATCGATCCTGCTTGCCTGGCAGTATCTTCTGCCCGCCCTCGGCGTGCCGGCCTATATCGTGCCGACGCCGACCGCGATCTTTGGCGTCTTCCAGAAGAACTTCAGCCTGCTGATCGACAATCTCCGGCCCACGGCGATCGAGGCACTAGCCGGCTTCGTCATCGGCAACTTCGCCGCCGTGCTGCTGGCCGTGGTCTTCGTGCACAGCCGCATCCTGCAGGCGGCCTATTTCCCGATCGTATTGTTCTTCAACACCATTCCGATCCTGGCGTTGTCGCCGATCATCATCCTGATCTTCGGCCTTGGCATGACGCCGAAGATCGTGATCGCGGCGGTGATCTGTTTCTTCCCGACGCTGGTGAACATGATCCGCGGCCTGGATTCGGCCAGCAACAACGAGCACGAGCTCTTCCGCGTGCTGTCGGCGACCCGTTGGGAGGTCTTCTGGGGCCTGCGCCTGCCGCGAGCGCTGCCAATGCTGTTCTCCTCGCTGCGGATCGCCTCCGCGACCGCGGTTATCGGCGCCATTGTCGGCGAGTGGATCGGCTCGGACAAAGGGCTCGGCGCGCTGATCATCCAGGCGACATTCAACTATCAGTCCGATCGCCTCTACGCAGCGATCGTGCTCTCGTCGTCGCTGTCGATCGCGCTGTTCTGCCTGGTCGTGCTCATCGAGCGACGGGTCATCAAGTACTAGCGCCTACGGCAGTTCGGCCAAAGGTGGAGCTCTCGCAGGCTCGGTCGTGTCGTAATGGTTCGTCCAAAATTATTTTTGAATTCCATTTGACTGAATAAATCTTCTCTGCGAACCTTGCGTCAACCGGGAGCGCAAGCATGGCATTGCGGGGGACCAATCAGGAGTTCGGGCGACCTTACAATCGGCGCATCGTTCTTGAGTCCATCCGCCGCTTCGGCCCCATCGCGCGTGGCGAAATCGCCGAAAGCGTCGGCCTCACCGTTCAGACTGTGTCGACCATCGTGCGCGAGTTGGAGGAACAGGGCTATATCCTGTCCGTACGCGAAGAACCTAAAGGGCGCGGCCTACCGCCAACGACGCTGCGGATCAATCCCGAGGGCGGTTATGCCGTCGGCATCCACCTCACCCCACTCGGCATCGACGCGGCACTGATCAACCTCAGCGGCGACGTTATCGAGAGCACACATCGCGTGGCGCCCAACGCAACCCCCGACGATGCGTTCGCGGCTATCGGCGCCATGGTCGCCAACCTGACGGGCAGGCGGCCGGGGGGTCGCGTCATTGGCATCGGCATGGCCCTGCCCGGCCCGTTTGGCGTCGACACGATGAGCTTCGTCGGCCCTACCACCATGGCCGGCTGGCAAGGTGTTCCCCTGCGCGAGCGGCTGAGCGCCGCGACCGGGCTGCCCGCTTTCTTCGAAAATGACATGGCGGCCGCCGCCATGGGCGAGCGCCTCTATGGCATCGGCGTCCAGCACGCCGAATACTACTATCTCTACTTCGGCGTCGGCCTTGGCGGCGCCATGGTGCATGACGGCAGCGTGCTGCGCGGCGCCTGGGGGAATGCCGGCGAAATCGGCCATATCCCGGTCGTGCCGGGCGGCGAGCCCTGTCCCTGCGGCAATCGCGGCTGCCTCGAACGCTACATCTCGCTCGAAGCGCGAGGACGCTGGACCGGCGACGATGCCGACTGGGTCGCCGAAGTCGCGCCGATCTTCCGAAACGCGATCACCACGATCGAAAACCTGTTCGACCCTGAGACGATCGTGCTCGGCGGACTGGCCTCGCCTGACCTTCTCGAGCGGCTGGCGGCATCGGCGGAGCCGCTGCACAATTCCGTCTCGGCCCGCAAGGATCGGCGAACGCCTCGCATAATCGTGGCGGAGGGCGGCCAGCACGCGGTGCTGCGCGGGGCCGCGGCCCTTGCGGTGTCGGGTGTGCTCTCGCCCCGTTTCGGCCAGATCTTCACCGCCAAGCGGCAGCGCGAAGGCGATCCTCTCAAAGGCGGAGACGTTGCGGCATGAGCGAACCGCTGCTGGTCCTCGACAACGTCACCAAGAATTACGGCGCCATCCAGGCGCTGCGCGGCATCAGCTTCTCGATCGGGCGCGGCGAGGTCGTGGCGCTGCTCGGCGATAACGGCGCCGGCAAATCGACGCTGGTCAAGATCATCGCCGGCGGACTCGAGCCGACCTCGGGCCGCATGCTGTTTGAAGGCAAGGAGTTCCTCGCCAGATCGCCCGCCGAGGCCAAGGCGGCCGGTATCGAGACGGTCTATCAGGACCTGTCGCTCTGCACCAATGTCGATGTGGTGGCGAACTTCTTCATGGGCCGCGAGATCACCCGCAAGGTGCTTGGCGTCCCGCTGCTCGATGAGCGCGCCATGAAGGCGGTGGTGGCCAAGGCGCTTGCCAATGCCGGCACACGCATCCCGTCGCTGCGCACCAAGGTCGAGCATCTCTCGGGCGGCCAGCGGCAGGCAATCGAACTCAACCGCTTCGTCCATTGGGGCGGCAAGCTTGTGCTTTTAGACGAACCGTTTGCCGCGCTCGGAGTCGAGCAGACGCGCCGCGGCCTCGACATGATCCGCCAAGTGGCGAGCCAGGGCATAGGCGTCGTCATCATCACCCACATTATGCAACAGGCCTTCCAGGTCGCTGACCGGATCGTGGTGATCCGCCAGGGCGTCGTGGCCGGCGACGTTGCCCGCAACAAGACAAGTCCCGATGCGGTGATCAACATGATCACCGGGGAGACGCCCGCCGGTGCCGGACCGGCGGGCTGAGCCATAAAAGAGGGGTCCGGCGCAAAAGAGGAGCGAACGACATGAAGCGACTGCTACTTTCTGTCTTCGGTATCCTGGCCCTGGCAATTGCCACGCTTACGCCGGCATTCGCCCAGTCCAAGGGTACCGTCTATTACCTGGTGCCGACACTGCTCGACGAATTCCAGACCGGCTCGGTGAGCGCGCTGGAACTTTTCCTGAAGCAGGTCGGCTATGAGATGAAGACGCTGAACGCCGACAACAAGACCGACGCCCAGCAATCGCAGATGAACGACGTCATCGCGCTGAAGCCGAAGGCGATCATCCTCGCCGCGGTCGATTTCAATGCGCTGAAGCCGTCTGTTGAAGCCGCCCGCTCGGCCGGCATCCCGGTGGTCGAGTTCGACCGGCAGATCACCGCCACGCCTTCCGATTTCACGTCCGTCGCCGGCACCGTCGAGATCGGCCACATCGCCGCCGATCAGGCCGAAGCTCTGCTGAAGACCAAGAACGGGGCCGTGAAGGGCAAGGTCCTGCAGGTGCTCGGCGACCCTGGCGATCCCTACACGCTCGATATCCAGAAGGGTTTCGAGGAGAAGATGAAGGCGTTCCCGGACGTCAAGATCATCTCGCTGCCGGCCATGCAGTGGGAAGCGAGCAATGCCGGCACCATCGTCGCCGACCAGATGTTGGCCAACCCCGACATCGACCTGATCTTCAGCCACGCCGCGCATCTATCGGTCGCGGCCGTCGCTTCGCTGGAAGCCGCCGGCAAGAAGCCGGGCGACGTCATGCTGATGAGCTCGAACGGCGCGCCGGTCGGTCTCGACCTGATCCGCAAGGGCTGGCTCAACGTCGAGGTCGAGCAACCGCTCTACGCGCAGGCGGCCGCCGTCGCCATGTTCATGGACAAGGTCGCCAACAAACAGGAGATCAAGCCCGGCGACTATGACGTGCTTGGCCTGAAGTCGGTGGTGACCAAGGAAGCCTGGGGCCCCAACATCAAGATCCCGGGTGCTGCGATCAGCAAGGCCAACGTCGACAATCCTGCCTTCTGGGGCAACCAGAAGCCGCCGACGGATACCGTGAAGTCGGTCGAATAGGCCTTTTCCCTCCCCAGTGCTCCGGGCATCGCCCGGAGCCCTCCCCGTGCGTCCGCATGCAGCGGCCGCGCGTTCCGTCCTGACGCCAACCGGATCGGCCCATGAGTCCGCGCACCCGCAAAAGTCTCGAGCTCGTGCTCGACAATCTCGTCTGGTTCATGCTGGTTTTCGTGCTGGCGGTCTTTTCGATCTTCATTCCGAACTTCTTCCAGCTCGGCATCTTCGCCAACATCATCGAGGCGTCGAGCGTTCTCGGCGTTATGTCGATCGGCCTCGCGCTCGTCATCATCGCCGGCCACATGGACCTCTCGGTCGAATCGGTCGCGGCGCTCAGTGCCATGGCGGTCGGCATCATGTTCTGCTCGTCCGGCATCGGCCTCGGCGTGCAATTGCATCCTGACTGGCTGATGGTGCCGGTGTCGCTCGCTCTTGCGCTCGGCGTCGGCGCCCTCATCGGGGTGATCAACGGCTTTCTCATCGTCAAGCTGAAGATGAGCGCCTTCATCATCACGCTTGCTTCCTACATCTGGGTGCGCGGCCTGGTGCTGGTCATCTCCGGCGGCCGTTCGGCGCAGGATCTGGCGCCAGCCATCCGCTGGTTCGGTATCCAGCGCCTCGCCGGCCTGCCACTCACCGCCTGGATCGCGGTTGCCTGCTTCGTCGTCTTCTCGCTGATCCTTGCCAAGACGCCGTTCGGCCGGCACCTGGTGATGATCGGCGGCAACGAGACGGCGACCTTCCGCGCCGGCATCCGCGTCAACCGAAACCTGATCATCGCCTTCGTGCTTGCCGGTGCAATCGCCGGCCTGGCCGGTTGGCTGCTTGCGATCCGCACATCCGGCGCCACCGCCAATCTCGGCGTTGGCCTCTTGTTCAACGCCTTCGCCGCCGTGGTCATTGGCGGCGTAAGCCTGAAGGGCGGCGTCGGCACTTTGCCCGGCGTCTATGCCGGCGTGCTGCTTCTGTCGGCCATCAACACCGCCATCAATCTCATGGGCCTGCCGGCCAACTTCACCCAGGTTATTCACGGCCTCTTGGTGCTGGCCGCCGTGCTGCTCGACGCTTTCAAGCAAACCATTCGCCAAAAACTCGCATGACAGGACGGCAAGCATGACTGGACGCATCGAAGGCAAGGTGGCGGCGATCGTCGGCGCCGCCCGCGGCATCGGCAAGGGCATTGCCCAGCGCTTCGCCGAGGAAGGCGCCAGGCTGATCTTGGCAGATAGCGAAGCGGAGGCCGGCAAGGCGAGTGCGGACGAACTCGGCGCAGCCTTCATCCACACCGACATCTCCAAGATGGCCGATGCGGAAGCCGTCGTGGCACTCGCGCTGGAGCAGTATGGCCGCCTCGACATTGTCGTCCAGAACGCCGGCATCTACCCTTGGCAGCTCATCGAGAACACCAGCCCGGATGATTGGGACCGCGTGATGGCCGTCAACCTGCGCGGCAGCTTCAACACCGCGCGCGCCGCACTCCCTCCAATGAAGGCGCAGGGCAGCGGCCGCATGCTGTTCACCTCTTCCATCACCGGCCCTCAGGTGAGCAGCCCCGGCCACGGGCATTACTCGGCCAGCAAGGCCGGCATCAACGGCTTCATCCGCTCGGCGGCGCTGGAGTTCTCCGGCTATGGAATCACCGTCAATGGCGTCGAGCCCGGCAACATCCTGACCGAGGGCATGAAGCTCCACCGCGATGCAGCCTTCATCAAGAGCATGGAGGACGCGGTGCCGCTTGGCCGCCTCGGCACGCCGCTCGACGTCGCCAACGCCTTCCTGTTCCTCGCCTCCGACGACGCCAGCTACATCACCGGCACGACGATCGTCGTCGACGGCGGACAGTTATTGCCCGAGGGCCAGGATTTCCGCCTGGCGCCGTCGTAAGTCTCGATTTTGCGGGAAAGTGGTGGGCGATGACGGACTCGAACCGCCGACATCTTCGGTGTAAACGAAGCGCTCTACCAACTGAGCTAATCGCCCGCTCCGGGCCGGACCTTTAAGCAGTTAGGGCGCCATTCGCAAGGCCAAATGAGCGGGCAACGACCACGTCGCCTGGCGGATTTCCACAGCGCGGACGCCATTGTCAAAAAACCTTCGGCTGATTGCTGTTATGCTCACATCCCGCGCTTGACACCTGCAAACGAACCCCTTATCCAGCGCCCCAACGACGACACGCCTGACACGTGCTCGTCAAGTGCGCGGGTGTAGCTCAGTCGGTTAGAGTGCCGGCCTGTCACGCCGGAGGTCGCGGGTTCGAGCCCCGTCACTCGCGCCATTTTTC
>NZ_JANINM010000384.1 GCF_024509055.1 Mesorhizobium sp.
CACCATGGGTAAGAGCCAATGCTGACGAGGCCCTTCCCCTCCTCCAGCGAATCCAAAATAGACGGGCGCAAAGAGGCGGCTTTGCGGCGCGATTCTGGCACGGCATGCATGAGGCCGGATGGAACCGGCGACCTCAAGGAAATGTGATCGCGCTCCGCGTACGTCGTAGACGACCGGTGCCGGCTATCGGCGCTTCCTGGGTTTTTCCAGCAGCGCGACGGCCTCGACATGCGGCGACCACAGGAACTGGTCGATCGGCGTGACGGCCTTCAGTTGATAGCCGCCGTCAAGAAGGATGCGCAGGTCCCTTGCCAGCGTCACAGGATTGCACGAGACAGCCGCGACCAGGGGGACCTCGGACCGGGCAATCTGCTTCGACTGTTCCTCGGCGCCGGCACGCGGCGGATCGAAGACGATACCGTCGAAGGCATTCAATTCCTTGAAGGTGAGTGGCCGGCGAAAAAGGTCGCGCCGCTCATTGGTCACGCGCTTCAGACCGCTGGCGAAGCGGAAGGCGCGGTCAAGGGAGGCCAAAGCCGGCGCATCGGCCTCGACAGCATGGACCTCGGATTTCGCCGCCAGCCGCAACGCAAAGCTGCCGCAGCCGGCGAAGAGGTCGGCGACCCGCTTTGTCCGCACCAGATGCTGTCCAACTAGGCTCGCCATGGTTTGCTCGGCCGCTTCGGTCGCCTGCAGGAAGGCGCCGGGTGGCACGGCAACGGCAACCGATCCGAACTGCACCATAGGCTTCTTCGGCTCGACGACGATTTCGCCATCGACGGAAAGCCTGGCAAAACCCTCGGCCATGACGAAGTTGGAGGCGATGCGGCGCTGGTTGTCACCGAGCTTGCCGCCGTCCTGAACCGCGATGTCGAGACCGGAAGCGGTGGCCGTCACCGTCATATGAAAGGATTTCGACGTGGCGCAGACCAGGCCCGCCAGCAGGCGCAGGCGATCGAGGGCGGCGACGATCGCCGGCAGCGAGATCGGACACTCCTCGACCGGGATGATCTCGGAGGAGAGCGCGCGCACGAAACCGAGCAGCATCCCGGCCTCGGTGCGCCTTGCGCTGAAGACGACGCGGCGGCGGCTTTCCGGCCCGCACGGCACCAATGCCTCGGCCTCGCAGTCGATACCTTTGGATTTGAGCGCGTGGACGACCTTGTCGCGCTTCCACTGGCGATAGGCCTCGGCTTCGAAATGCTGGAGCGCGCAGCCGCCGCATTCGGTGAAATGGCGGCAGGCGGGATCGATGCGAAGCGGTGAAGCTTCCAGCACCGACATAAGCGTGGCGCGATCCTTCTGACGCGCGGCCGTGACCGTCTCTCCGGGCAGCGTGAACGGGATGAAGACCTCGCCGCCTTCGGCCATGGCGATGCCGTCGCCCTGCGCGCCAAGCCTGGCGATGGTGAAGCGCGTGCTCATCGCGTGGTTGCGTCCTTGATCGCCGCTAGCAGGAACTCGCGATTGCCGTCGCCGCCTTCGATCGGTGAAGGAATGAGCCCGAGCACGCGCCAGCCGGCAATGCCCGCCAGCCAGTCACGCAAACCGCCGGCCGTGCGTTCCGCTTCGGCATGATCCTTGAGCAGACCGCCCTTGCCGATCGCCTCGCGGCCCGCCTCGAACTGCGGCTTGACGAGCAGCAATGCCCTTGCACCGTTTGCGGCCAGCGCGAGCGCCGGCGGCAGCGCCAGCTTCAGCGAGATGAAGCTGACATCGCAAACCAGGAAATCCGGAATACGGCCGCCGAGATCGCCGCCTATCAGGTCGCGGGCGTTGAGGCCTTCGATCACCGTCACGCGCGGGTCGCCGGCGATATCGGCATGGATCTGGCCATGGCCGACATCGATCGCGGTTACATGCGCTGCGCCGCGTTCCAGCAGCACCTGCGTGAAGCCGCCGGTCGAGGCGCCGATGTCCAGCGCCTCAGCGTCCGAAGGATCGAGGCCGAAATGGTCAAGCCCGGCGATCAGCTTCAGCGCCGCGCGCGACACATAGGCCTGCGCCGGATCGTCGATGGCGATCAGGCGGTCCGGCGCGACCGCCTGGCCAGGCTTGCGGACAATAATGCCGTCAACGGTGACCGTGCCGCGCTCGATCGCGTCGCGGGCACGCGAGCGGCTGGCGAACAGCCCGCGTTCGACGAGCAGTTCGTCAAGCCTGAGGCGCGCATTGGCTGGCGAAGGCGAATTCATCGGCCTTCATTGGCGAAAGCCGGCCGCGAAGGCAATGGCCGCGCTTGTTGAATATGGAGCGGGACGCGGCACAATGCGGATGCGAGATGGCGCAGCCGAGGAGGAGCCGATGCTGAAGGGAACCTGCCATTGCGGTTCGGGCCACTGGACGCTCGAGGGCGACCCGGGCCCGATCACGGCCTGCAACTGCACGCTCTGCCGCCGCTACGGCGCGCTCTGGGCCTACGACTATGTCGACGAGCGTATCCGCATCGCAGGACCGATGGGTTCCTACACACGGGTCGGGGTGGCGCAGCCGGTGTTGGAAATCCTGTTCTGCCCCAAATGTGTCTGCGTGATCGCCTGGCGCGGCCTGCGCCCGGACGAAAACGGCCAGACACGGATCGCCGTCAATGTCAGGCTCGCCCCGCCCGAGGCCGTCGCCGACCTGCCGATTGACCATTTCGACGGCCTCGACACTTTCAACGACCTGCCCCGCGACGGGCGCTGCGTGCGCGATATGTGGTTCTAGAAAGTCGCCCGACGCTCTACGGCCGGCATCAAACCGCCATTGCTGGAAAGCTGCTTACGGGATGGTTCGGCGGCAGGAGCAGCCGGTGCGGATTCAGGCTGCACGACGAACTGGGGAACCTGCTTGTAGGAGAAGCCGCCGCGGATGTTGCCCATCTTGCTGGCGACGATATCCAATGCCGCTTTTTCGAGGTTGCGGTCGTAGCGCATTTCGGCTCCCGCCGGGGCGGCCATGACCATCACGAGGGCCATGCCGCAAAGGATCGACTTCATTGTTTTACCCCCTGCCTAGGACCAAGGTCTTAGCAGGGCGCCATTGAAATTCGGCCAAAAGACAGGGTAAGCGAACCGCCAAACGTAAGCGTTAACAAAAGGTTACAGTCGGAAGCCGGCAAACTGATTCAAAAAGTTGACGTTTCGATTCAGGCGCGCTGCGCCTGAACGCCGCGGCCGAGCGCGGCAAAAACGGTGCGCACGATGCCGGCCGTGTCGAGGCCCGCATCGGCATACATCTTTTCGGGCTTGGCGTGATCGGTGAACTCATCCGGCAAGACCAGCGGACGCACCTTGAGGCCGCTTTCCAACAGCCCTTCATGGGCGAGGAAATGCAGCACCTGGCTGGCGAAGCCACCGACCGCGCCCTCCTCCACCGTCACCAGAACCTCATGCGAGCGGGCGAGACGGCGAACGAGATCCTCATCCAGCGGCTTGGCGAAGCGGGCGTCGGCGACGGTTGTGGAAAGCCCGGCGGCGCCGAGCTCCTCGGCAGCCATCAGGCAATCCTGAAGCCGTGTGCCGAAGGAGAGAAGCGCCACCTTGGTGCCTTCCTTCAGGATGCGGCCCTTGCCGATCTCCAGCACCGAGCCACGCTCCGGCATATCGACGCCAACGCCGTTGCCGCGCGGATAGCGGAAAGCGATCGGGCCTTCATCGTAGGTGGCGGCGGTCCGAACCATGTGTCGGAGTTCCGCCTCATCGGCCGCGGCCATGACGACGAAACCGGGCAGCGACGCCAGATACGTCGTGTCGAAGGCGCCGCAATGGGTGGCGCCGTCGGCGCCGACGAAACCGGCGCGGTCGATCGGGAAGCGCACCGGCAGCTTCTGGATCGCCACGTCATGGACCACCTGGTCGTAGGCGCGCTGCAGGAAGGTCGAATAGATGGCGGCGAAAGGTCTGTAGCCTTCGGTGGCGAGACCGGCGGCGAAAGTCACCGCGTGCTGCTCCGCGATGCCGACATCGAAGGTGCGCGAGGGAAACACCTCGCCGAACAGGTCGAGGCCGGTGCCGCTCGGCATGGCGGCGGTGATCGCCACGATGCGGTCGTCCTCGCGGGCTTCCTGGATCAGGCTTTCGGCGAAGACCTTGGTGTAGCTCGGCGCGTTGGCGGGCGCCTTGGCCTGCGCGCCGGTTATGACGTCGAACTTGTTGACGCCGTGATATTTGTCGGCCGCGGCTTCCGCCGGAGCGTAGCCCTTGCCCTTCTGGGTCACGACATGGATCAGCACCGGCCCGTGGGCGTTGTCGCGGACGTTCTTCAGCACCGGGATCAGGTGCTCGAGATTGTGCCCGTCGATCGGACCGATGTGATAGAAACCCATCTCCTCGAACAGCGTGCCGCCGGTGACATAGCCGCGGGCATGCTCGACGGCGCGCGTGATGGCGCGGTCGGCGCGCTTACCGAGATAGGAAGTCAGCTTCTTGCCGACATCGCGCAGGCCGAGATAGGTCTTGCCGGAAGCGAGACGCGCCAGGTAAGCGCTCATGGCGCCGGTCGGCGGCGCGATCGACATGTCGTTGTCGTTGAGGATGACGACCAGCCGCGCGTCGAGCGCGCCTGCATTGTTCATCGCCTCATAGGCCATGCCGGCCGACATGGCGCCATCGCCAATGACGGCGATGACGTTGTTGTTGCCGCCCGAAAGATCGCGCCCCATAGCCATGCCGAGGCCGGCCGAAATCGAGGTCGAGGAGTGCGCGGCGCCGAACGGGTCGTATTCGCTCTCAGCTCGCCGGGTGAAGCCGGAGAGTCCACCCTCCTGCCGCAGCGTGCGGATGCGGTCACGACGGCCGGTGAGTATCTTGTGCGGATAGGCCTGGTGGCCGACGTCCCAGATCAGCCGGTCCGCTGGTGTGTTGAACACGTAGTGCAGCGCCACGGTCAGCTCGACGACGCCGAGTCCGGCGCCGAGGTGGCCACCCGTATGCGAGACGGCGTCGATCAATTCGGCGCGCAGTTCAGTCGCCAGCTGCGGCAGCTCGCTTTCGTCGAGCGCCCGCAGGTCCGCGGGGATGCGGACCTTGTCGAGTAGCGGCGTGTCGGGCTTCTGGTTCACTCTGGGGTGGCCTGCTGAAATCCTGAGCTTGCGCTAAGCTTCACCAATAAGCGCTGTGATCATGCGCGAAATATGCCGCTGGCGGTCGAATGTAAATGCGTGCCAGTGACGCGGCTCAACCTTCCGGCAGCGGAATGAATTCTTCCTCATCGCCAGGAACGATATCGAAGCGGCCTGTCTTCCATTCTTCCTTGGCCTGCTCGATGCGCTCCTTCGAGGATGAGACGAAATTCCACCAGATGTAACGCTTGGACCCCAGAGAAGCGCCGCCGAACAGCATGAAATGCGCGCCGCGCTCGGACGAAACGACGATTTCCTCGCCCGGCTTGAACACCAGAAGCCGCTCGGCCGGGAAACGGTCGCCGGCGATCGAAACCTCGCCTTCCAGGGTGTAGATGGCGCGCTCCTCGGCATCGGCAGGGATCTTCACGCTGGCGCCCGCCGCCAGACGCAAATCAGCATAGAGCGTATCGGAGGCCGTCGCCACCGGCGAGCGCAAGCCGGAAAAGTCGCCGATGACGACGCGGCCGCTGACGCCTTCGGCATCGATCTGCGGCAGGCGGATCATCGCCGTGTTCGCGAACACAGGGGCGATCTCCTCCTTGCCGTCAGGCAGGGCCAGCCAGGTCTGCAGGCCAGAGACCGACATCGGCGCGCCGCGCAGTTCCTCCGGCGTACGCTCGGAATGGACGATGCCGCGGCCGGCGGTCATCAGGTTCACGTCGCCTGGTGCGATAACCATTTCGGTGCCGAGGGAATCGCGGTGCCTGATCTTGCCGTCGAAGAGGTAGGTGACGGTGGAAAGCCCGATATGCGGATGCGGGCGCACGTCAAGCGCATGGCCGGCGCGCAGGATAGCGGGTCCCATGCGGTCGAAGAAGATGAACGGCCCGACGAGCCGGCGTTTTGCCGTCGGCAAGGCGCGGCGCACCTCGAAGCCGCCGATATCCTTGGCGTTCGGGACAACCATCAACTCGATCTGGTCGCAGGCGAAGGCATCGCCGGGCTCAGGATCGTTTCCCGGAAAAAAACTCATGGCTGCCCCTCAGGCGAAGCGAAGCGCCGACCTGGCTTTCGCCTTGGCGGCCTCTTCCTCGCGGTTGCGCGGTTCCTGGCTGGTCTCGAGCGAGTCGATCAATTCGCGGGCCGCGGCCGTGATCGCTTCCACGGCATGGTTGAAGGCATGTTCGTTGCGCTTGGAGGGCTTGGTCGTGCGGCTCAGCTTACGCACGAATTGCAGGGCGGCGTCATGCACCTCGTCATTGGTCGCCGGCGGCTCGAAGTTGAACAGGGTCTTGATGTTGCGGCACATGAGCTTGAACTCCTTACCTGTTTTCTGGTCCTGGCCGGTCCGGCATCATGCACCTCGGTGTGGTGAGATTCAGGTCAAGCCGTGCAGAAAATGATGGCAATCGAGAACCAGAGCGTAATTGAAGCGCGTGCGCACCGGAAGCGCGGGAGACGGCCATTCGCTGGCCAGCCTCGCCCGAATGCCAATACACCCTAGTCTGCGTCGAGCGGCTCCGTTCCCACCGGCTTGCCGTCGCGCGACAGCCTGATCTTCTCGACCTTGTCCTCGGCGGCCTTCAGCAACCGGTCGCAATGGGCCTTCAGCTCCTCGCCGCGCTCGTAGATGCGGATCGACTGGTCGAGCGGAACGTCGCCACGCTCCAGATCATCGACGATCTTCTCCAGCGCGTCGAGCGCCTGTTCGAAGCTCATCGCCTTGACGTCCTCATTGCCTTCCACAGCCATGCCTTATCCCTTCATCAGCCGCCCGACATGGGCGGCGACCGAAAATGCCAGTCCCTGCAGATCGTAGCCGCCCTCCAGCAGGCTGACGAGCCGGTTGCCGCTGTGGCGCCCGGCGCGGTCCATAAGCTGGCCGGTTGCCCAGTCGAAATCATCCTCGGTCAGGTTGATCTCGGCGAGCGGATCGCGATGGTGCGCGTCGAAACCGGCGGAAATGATGATCAGATCCGGCGCGAACGCATCGATCGACGGCAGCACGCGCGACAGGAATGCGTCGCGGAACACCTCACTACCGGTGCGCGGCGCGAGCGGCGCGTTGACAATGTTGCCGGCGCCGGTTTCGCTTTTCGCACCGGTGCCGGGATAAAGCGGCATCTGGTGAGTCGAGCAATAGAGCACCGACGGATCGTCCCAGAAAATGTCCTGCGTGCCGTTGCCGTGGTGGACGTCCCAGTCGACGATGGCGACGCGCTCTGCCTGATGCTTCTTCTGCGCGTAGCGGGCAGCGATGGCCGCCGTGTTGAAGAGGCAGAAGCCCATCGCCGTCGTTCGCTCGGCGTGGTGGCCGGGCGGACGCGCGGCGACGAAGACGTTGCCGGCGCGGCGCTCAAAGACATCGTCGACGGCGGCGTTGGCGGCGCCGATCGCCGTCATCACCGCCTGCCAGCTCTTCGGGCTGGCGCTGGTGTCAGCGTCGATCGAGACGATGCCGCTTTCGGGGATCGCGGCGCGCACGCGGGCGACGAAATCCTCGGGATGCGCGTAGAGGATGGTCGCCTCGTCACCTTCCGGCGCCCTGATACGGTCGAGCGCCGAAAAAGCCTCATCGTCCAGCACGCGTTCGATGGCGCGCAGACGGTCCGGTCGCTCCGGATGGCCGGGCGACGTGATGTGTTCCAGGAAGATCGGGTGCGTATAGAGACGGGTTGTCATGGCCCCTAATCTAGGCACCTGCGGCCTGGATGGCCATGTTTCAATACCGATTGGCTGGGGAAAATCGCGCCCCGCCATGTCGCTGGCGACATTGGCACCGCCGGCGCTTCGCGATAAGGTCGCTTCGCTGCCTGGTGCCCGCGACGCGCGGGAGAATCGGGAACACGGTTGAAATCCGTGGCGTGCCCAACGCTGTGAGGGGGACCGCGCCGGCAAAAGCCACTGTCTCAGGACGGGAAGGCGCCGGACGCGGGACGATCCCAAGCCAGAAGACCGGCCCGGCAGACATGGTCTTGCGCTTGGTCAGGCGCCGGATTGCTGTCGCAAGGGGAAAAGCGATGACGGCACCAACAACCGCCGCCGGCGGTGATGACTTTGACCAATCGGCGCGTGACGCCGTCTACCGGGCGATGTTCACCAGACGCGACGTACGCAGCCACTTCGTTGCAGGCGAACTCGACGACGCCGTGCTGGCGCGGCTGCTCACCGCCGCGCACCACGCACCGTCGGTCGGCTACATGCAGCCATGGAATTTCATCGTCATCCGCGACGGCGAGCGGCGGCGACAAGTGCGCGACCTGTTCCTCGCAGCGCGGGAGCAGGAACTGCCGGCGATCGAGGCCGAACGGCAGGCTCTCTACCGCAAGCTGAAGCTCGAAGGCATCTGCGAAAGCTCGCTGAACCTCTGCGTCACCTGCGACCGAGAGCGATCGAGGAACTCGCCGCTGGGGCGCTGGCACAATCCGGAGATGGACCTCTACAGCACGGTCTGCGCGGTGCAGAACTTCTGGCTGGCCGCGCGCGCGGAAGGCGTCGGCGTGGGCTGGGTAAGCATCATCGAGGCGGACGCGCTGAAGCGGCTCTTGTCGATCCCCGACCATGTGACGCCGATCGCTTATCTCTGCGTCGGCCGGGTCTCGGAATTCGCGCCCAGGCCGGACCTCGAAGCGCATGGCTGGGGCCAGCGCCTGCCGCTCCCAGACCTGGTGATGAGCGAGACTTTTCACGGCGCCGGCGAAGCGCCGCTCAAATCGGCTATCGCAAGGCTTTGCGGCGCAAGCAGGCCGACGCGCTGAGCGGCCCGGCGTAGTTCAGGCTGCCCGCGGCGTGTCCCAGCGCGACTTGCCGCCGAACGAGCCAAGAGCCTTGTCGCGGAGCTCCCTGAACTTCGAGGAAGCTTCGGCCAGGTGCCGATCCCATTCCGGATTGGGGACCTGCCCCTCGATGGCGTCGAAATAGACCTGCATGAGCGAGGCGATGGCGAAGGGCTCGATGAATGCCGCCTTGAACGCCCAGGCAAAGACGATGGCCAGCACGAAGGCCCAGCCGGCAAGCTGTCCCGGCATGAACCACAGGATCGCGCCGGCGGGCGCCAGCATCAGAAGGAAGATGACGAAGGACACGCCCCACATGATCACCGCCAGCCAGACAGCGTTCTTGACCATGTGCTTGCCGTTCTGCGCGTAAAGCACCACGCCTTGCCTCGCCGTCTCGAAGGGCGAGCTTGAATTGATGCGGATGTTGTAGCCCAGGATGATCTCGTCGACATAGGTCAGCGAGATGCGGATCACCGTGTTGACGAAACCGACCAGACCGCTCAACCCCGGAATGGGCAGGAAAGCGGCGATGCCGCCGATCAGGCCGGTGATGGCGCGGATGGCGCCCTTGACCAGCTGGTCGATGACGAACAGCACATTGGCCTCGGCGAAACGCTGGGTCACGACCTCCTTCGCATAGGCGATCTGGTTCTGGCCGTCGGGGACATCATGGCCGTCGATCAGATGGACCATGACGGCGATATGGCCGGCCTTGAGGACGTAGAGGATATATTCGCGGATCCAGTAGACGGCGATCGAGACGACGCCGAAGCCGACCACACCGCCCCACAGCGCGAAGGAGGCTGGTCCGTCAGGATCGGTCGAGATGTGGCCGACACCGTAGCCGACACTGGCGCCCGTGCCGGTCGCCATGATGTAGGCAAGCGTGATGCCGAAATAGACGATCATGCGAAAGACGATGAAAGGCCATGTCCGCATCATGATGGACACCGACCTGCCAATGCTGAAGTCCCACATGCCCCCGACTCTCTCACCTCAGAGTTGGACGCCGAGGATGGCCCCGCCCCGGCGAAAGTCAATTCGGCCCATGCCTGGCCGCCGGCAAATCCGGTGCAAAAGGCAGACTGACGAAAAGTTTCGGGCCACGTGCTATCCAGCCGCCGAGCCGGACTTCCGCAGCAAGCCTTCGAGCAACTGCTTGAAAGCCGCCACCACCTTCTTCGAAGTCGCTTCGGGGTCCGTCGAATTGGCAATGCGTTGAGACGCCTGGCTGCTAGCGCCGTTGATGAGGCGCGCGGCGGTTTCGGGGTCGAGGTCGGGAACCACGACGCCCTCCCGCTGCAGCTCGGTCAGATGACCGGTCATTGAAGCGACGCAGGCATTGGCGTTCTGCCATTGCGCCGGATCACCCAGCACCGCGGGGCCGTCACGAAACATGATGCGCTGGATTTCAGGCTCCAGCGCCATCTCGATATAGGTGGTGCATTCGTCGACGAAATGCTGCCAGCGCGTCGGCGCCCGCGCCGCAACCTCGTTGACCCGCGCCGCCATCTCGCCATCGATCTCGGCGATCACAGCCTGCAGCAGCCCCTTCTTGTCGCCGAAATGGTGATAGAGCGCGCCCCGCGTAAGCCCCGCCGAAGCCGTGAAATCGTCCATCGAAGCCTCCGCGTAGCCTATCGTGCCGAAGGCCTGGCGGGCAGCGGCGATCAGCTTGGCGCGGGTCTCGGCGATCATCTCCTTGCGGGGTCTGTGCATGGCTTCTGGCTCTACTGACATACGCTTCGTATGCCAATTGACATACGCAGCGTATGAATTATCTGACACTCATACGCTGCGTATGTAATTGTGGCGACCTGCCTTGTCGAGGATCGAGACCATGCGAAACCCATATTCGGCAATCTTTCAGGCTCCCGGCACGAAAGGCTTTGCGGCCGCCGCCTTCGTCGCGCGACTGCCGATCGCCATGGCGCCGATCGGCATCGTGGCGATGCTGTCGCAGACGCATGGCGAATACTGGCTCGCGGGCGCCGTCTCGGCCACCTATGCCCTAGTCAACGCCTTCCTGTCGCCGCAGGTGTCGCGGGTGATCGACCGGCTGGGTCAAAGCCGGGTTGCGGTGCCGGCGACCATCGTCTCTGTTCTTGCCTTCTATGCCTTGATTGCGGCCGCCAACCGGCACTGGCCGATCTGGACACTGTTCCTGACGGCGCTGCTCGCCGCCGCAATGCCCAGCATCCCCGCGCTGGTCAGGGCGCGCTGGACGGAAATCTTCCGCGACCGGCCCGAACTCAACACCGCCTTCGCCTTCGAATCGGCGGCGGACGAACTGGTCTATGTCGCCGGCGCCTCGCTGTCGGTCGGCTTGAGCGCGGCGTTGTTTCCGGAAGCCGGCATGCTAGTGAGCACGCTGCTGCTTGCCCTGGGGTCGGCGGCATTCCTGCTGCAGCGCTCCACCGAACCGCCTGTCCGTCCGACCGAGCAAGGCGCGTCGGGCTCCGCGATCCGCCTGCGGCCGGTCCAGATCATCACCTTTGCCCTGATCTTCGTCGGCGCAACCTTCGCCACCACGGAAGTGACCACAGTGGCGATGACCAAGCAGCTTGGCCAGCCCGAGGCGGCAAGCCTCGTCATCGGCGTCTATGCGCTGGGATCCTTCGTGCTCGGCATCATCGTCGGCGCGCTCAACCTCAAGGCGCCTCTGCAGCGGCAACTGGCCGTCGCCGTCGCCGTGATCGCCGTCACCACGCTGCCACTGCTCTTTGCCGAAACCGTGCCAATGCTCGCTCTCGCGGTCTTCGTCAGCGGGGTGGCGATCTCGCCGACCTTCATCACCGCTTTCGGCCTGATCGAGCGCCATGTGCCCGCCGCGATGCTGACCGAGGGCGTCACCTGGGTCACGACTGGCATCGGCATCGGCATGGCGCTGGGCTCCTTCGCCGCCGGCTGGATGGTCGACACGTGCGGTCCGCAGAACGGTTTCTGGGTCTCCGTCGCCGCCGGCGTGATTGCCTTGGGCACCGTGCTCGCCGGTCAATGCCGACTGGCGACGCCGGGATGCGACCTTGACGGTGGCGAAGCGACCTTCCCGGCGGCCTCGGTCAGCCGATAAAGACAGGTAAACTACCAAGTCTAACTTGACAGTTTACCTGTATACATATCACCATGCCTGCCATGGACAATCATCCGGAAGAAGCCCGCTCCACACGCGCCACCGCTCTGGCGGCCGATTTGCGAGGCCTGGTCGGCAAGCTGAAGCGCCGTCTGCGCGAAGAGACGGATGTCGGCGATCTGACGCCGTCTCAGGTGTCGGTGCTTCTTCGCCTCGAAAAGGACGGGCAGGCCACAACGTCGAGCCTTGCCCGCGCCGAGGGCATGCGCCCGCAATCCATGGCCCCGGTGATCGCCGCGCTCGAGTCCGCGGGCCTGGTGAGTGGCGCGCCGGATCCGGCAGACGGGCGCCAGACCCTTCTCTCGCTCACCGACGCCTGCCGGCAATGGGTCGAGGAGGGACGCGCGGCGCGTCAGGATTGGCTGTCGCGACGGCTCCAGGCGCGGCTTTCCGCCAACGAGATGGAAGTCGTCGCCAAGGTGGCGGAACTGCTCAACCGGCTCGTCGAGGACTGAGTATCCATGCGCCGACAGGACATCTCGTGACGCTGACGACTCTTGGCCCGAACACCGCCCTGACCGGCATCGAACCACACGGGGGCTCGCCGCCGCGCCTTTCAACCACCCATTCCAAAAACGAGGAGCGCGCGACATGCCGTGGCTTGATCTGGTGTCCTATTTCTTCGGCGGTGCGTTCCTGGCCAACGCCGTCCCGCATCTCGTCAGCGGCATGATGGGGAGGCCGTTCCAAAGCCCGTTCGCCAAGCCGCCGGGACAAGGCTTCTCCTCGTCGACCGTCAACGTGTTCTGGGGCTTCTCCAACCTCGTGGTCTGTTATCTTCTCGTCTGTCGCGTCGGCGACTTCGCGTTGCGCGATTCGGTGGACGCCGTAGCGCTCGGACTCGGCGTCTTGCTGCTGGCCGTGACCACGGCGCGGCGGTTCGGCCGCTTCAACGGCGGCAACTCACCCGACCGCGCTTGAGGATGCTGAAGCTAGTTCAGAGTATCTCGGTCTTGGCGATGTGGATGCCAAAGCCTTCGAGACCAACATAGTGGCGCTCGCGCGAGGCGATGAGGTTGATCGAGGAGATGCCTAGATCCTTGAGGATCTGCGCTCCCAGCCCGATCTCGCGCCACTCGTTCTCACGGCGGCGCGCTTCCTCGTGATCCTCGCGGTCGCCGCTGGCGGGCCGCTTGCGCTCCTGGTGGGCGACGCCGACCGAACCCTCGCGCAGATAGACGATGACGCCACGCTTGCGCTCGCCCATCGCCTGCATGATGCCGTCCAGCCGGTGGCTAGTGCCGAACACGTCGGTGACGACATCTTCCGAATGCAGGCGAACCGGCACATCCTCGCCGTCGCGGATGTCGCCGAAGACGACCGCGACATGATGCATGGAATCCCAGGGCAGCGTGTAGGTGAAAACCTGCGCCTTGCCGCCGGGGGTATCGATGTCCGAGCAAGCGACGCGCTCGACCAGCGTTTCCTTGCGCTGGCGGTAGGCGATGAGATCGGCGACCGAAACCTGCTTCAGACCGTGCTGTTCGGCGAAGGCCTGCACTTCAGGCCCGCGCTTGACCGTGCCGTCGTCGTTGACCAGTTCGGAAATGACGCCGATCGGCGGCAGGCCGGCGAGCTTGCAAAGGTCGACCGCCGCCTCGGTATGGCCCGAGCGCATCAAGACCCCGCCTTCGCGCGCGATCAGCGGGAAGATATGGCCGGGGCGAACGAAATCCGACGGGCCGACATTGCCGTTGGCGAGGTTTCGCACGGTGAGCGTTCGGTCGTCGGCGGAGATGCCGGTGGTGGTGCCGTGCTTGAAATCAACGCTGACGGTGAAGGCGGTGGTGTGGGCGGAATCATTGTCCGCCACCATCGGCGCGAGGTTTAATCGCCTGGCGTCCTCGCGCAGCATCGGCGTGCAGACGATGCCGGAGGTATTGCGGACGATGAAGGCCATCTTTTCCGGCGTGCAGTGAACGGCGGCGACGATCAGGTCGCCCTCGTTCTCGCGCCCGTCATCGTCCATGACGACAACGATCTCGCCGCGCTCGAAAGCGCGGATCGCTTCGACGATCTTCTTCTGGTCGTATGGCATTGGGCGCTCGCTTCGCTCGCAGGGAAATATGGGAGTAGGGCAGTAACGGAGTAGGGAAAAGGAAAAAGTTTGGCGTCGCGAATTGCGACGCAACATATCACCTTACTGCCTACTCCCCTGCTCCCTTCCCGGTCTGTCCTCGATGCCGCAGGTAATGGTCGGCGATCGCGCAGGCAACCATGGCCTCGCCGATGGGAACCGCGCGGATGCCGACGCATGGATCGTGCCGGCCCTTGGTCATGACGTCGACGTCGTTGCCGTCCTTGTCGATCGACTTGCGCGGTGTGAGGATCGAGGACGTCGGCTTGACCGCGAAGCGGGCGACGATCGCCTGGCCAGTCGAGATGCCGCCGAGGATGCCGCCGGCATTATTGGAAAGGAACACCGGCTTGCCGTCATTGCCCATGCGCATCTCGTCGGCGTTCTGCTCGCCGGTGATGCGGGCGGCCTCGAAACCGTTACCGATCTCGACGCCCTTGACGGCGTTGATCGACATCAGGCCCGAGGCGATGTCCTGGTCGAGCTTGGCGTAGATCGGCGCGCCGAGCCCGGCCGGCACGCCCTCGGCGACGATCTCGATCACCGCGCCGACGGATGAACCGGCCTTGCGGATGCCGTCGAGATATTGGGTGAAGACGGGAATGGAAGCCGGGTCAGGCGTGAAGAACGGATTTTCGGGATCGCCTATGAAATTCCAGTTCCAGTTGGCGCGGTCGATCTGTTTTTCGCCCATCGAGACCAGGGCGCCACGCACCACCATGCCCGGCACCACCTTGCGGGCCAGCGCGCCGGCCGCCACGCGCGCCGCCGTCTCGCGCGCTGAGGAACGGCCGCCGCCACGATGATCGCGCAGCCCGTATTTGACGTCGTAAGTGTAGTCGGCATGGCCCGGCCGGTACTGGCGCGCGATCTCGCCATAGTCCTTCGAGCGCTGGTCGACATTCTCGATCATCATCGATACCGGCGTGCCGGTGGTGATCATCGTGACGCCGTCCTCGTCGAGGATGAAGCCCGAGAGGATCTTGACCTCGTCCGGCTCGCGGCGCTGGGTGACGAAACGCGACTGGCCGGGGCGGCGCCTGTCGAGCTCGGCCTGGATATCCTCCCGGGTGAAGCGGATGCCGGGCGGACAGCCATCGACCACGCAGCCGAGCGCAGCGCCATGGCTTTCGCCCCAGGTGGTGACGCGGAACAGGTGGCCGAATGTGTTGTGTGACATGAAACTACGCCCTGCCGGCACCGGGCCGGTCAAGGCTGCCTTCTATTGGCGTTTTCCACAGTGGTCAAACTGTGATCTGGCGGATTTAGTTTTGACACATTCGGTTGATTTCTGCTCTCTTCCAACCGCCGTTGAGGATCCGCCGCTAACCAGCCGGCGCAATGACCTAAAGAGGACGATAATGCGTACCCTGATTGGCGCTGTTGGCGCCATTTTGCTGATTTCCACCGCCGCCGCATTCGCCGGCCAGACCGAAGGCCTCATCAAGAAGGTCGACAAGGACACGCTGACGCTGACGCTGGACGACGGAAAGTCCTACAAGCTCAATGCCGAAACCGACCTCGACGCCCTGAAGCCCGGCATGGACATCGTCATCGCCTATGACGTGACCAATGGCGAGAACGTCGTGACGGATATGCAGTTGCCCGACAGCGACCAGAATTAGGCCGCATCCTGATCAATCAAACAACGGAGCTCGTCATCCGGCCGCAATTGCGATGGCTTCATCCTTCGCTTTTTCGAGGATAGGCGATCCGGGAGCTATGGCGAACTGCTGGCAAAACGCGTCGAGGTGATGTTGGCCCTCGTTCAACCGCCCCAGGGCGATTAAAACGAGGCCCCACGCCAAGTCAGTCTGCACGTAATTCTCCAAAGAAAAACGCTTGAACTCCATCTTTGTCCGTCGCTCGAAAGTGTCGGCGACATCCCGCAGTGTCGTGATCTTCGACCAGTCCAGTCGCGCGGCTTTCACAGCGGCCGATGTAGACCGCTTGACATGATAGTCGCGGTCATTGGCGTAGAAAGAACACCAGCCGGGAATCGACTCTGACGAGTCGATGGGGTCGATACAGAGATCAAAGGCGGCCGACTTTGCCGTCCTTTTCCACTTAAGTTTTCCACCGGCGAAAATCGGCACAAAGTCGACCGACACGCCCCAGCAAGCAGAAAAAGTCATTCCTTTCATCGCCTGAAACTTCAGCAGATAGCGCATGTGGTCTTTCGGCTCGCTCACCCAGAGCAAATCGCCCACTCGCTGAAAATCCGGCGCCGAGGTATCCGCCAGCACCTCTGCCACTATGTCGCCCAGAACCTGTCCGCGGCGAGTTGGGCGACCTAACTCAGGCCGTCGGCGAAATCTCTCGATAAAACTGGAGAACATGCAGTCTCTTGGCAGCCCTGGAAATGGTAGGCTCAGCATGGCAGGCAAGCATTGCCGACTACAACGATCAATTCGTTACCAACTGGCCAGCGGACCTCATAACCACTCCAGGCTGCGGCCCTCCAGCCGCAGCAGGCGATCCTGCGGGATTTCGAGGCCTGCGGCTTCCTTCTTCGAAGTGCCGGCGACCAGGCGAAACAAGCAGCGCATGACGCCGCCATGGGTGACGCAGATCGTCGGCTGACGAAGCGCGTCCAACCACGGCTTCACCCTATCGAGCAGCATCTGGTAGCTTTCAGCGCCGACGCCGGGCGGCTGGAAGTCCCATTTGGCGGCGCGGCGACCATCCGTGCAGCCCGGATGGCGTTCCTCGAGCTCGGCGAAGGTGAAACCCTGCCAATCGCCGAAGCTCAGCTCCACGAGACGCGGGTCGGTGCGGTAGGCTGTGGGATCGAGCCCCATCGCCGTCCGCATCAGCACCATCGTTTCGCGCGTGCGCCGCATCGGGCTGGCGACAAAGTCGAAATCCGCTGGATTGCGGACCAGTTCCGCCAGCCGATGCCCGTTATTCGCGGCCTGCTTGCGGCCAAGCGCATTGATGTCGGTGTCGGCTTGTCCCTGGAGCCGATGCTCGGCATTCCACTCCGTCTGACCGTGGCGCGCGATGTAGACGAGCGGATACATCAGGTCTTCCGAGGTCGGGCCAGGGCCTGGGACGAGTAAGCTAAGCGGATTATTCCTTGACGGTCGAGATGTCCGGCGCGTCGACCGCCTTCATGCCGACGACATGATAGCCCGAGTCGACATGGTGGACCTCGCCGGTCACGCCGCGTGACAGGTCCGACAGGAAATAGACGCCGGAATCACCGACCTCTTCCTGCGTCACCGTCTGCTTCAGCGGCGCGTTGTACTCGTTCCACTTCAGGATATAGCGGAAGTCGCCGATGCCGGAGGCCGCGAGCGTCTTGATCGGTCCGGCCGAGATCGCGTTCACGCGGATCTTCTTGGCGCCGAGGTCGACGGCGAGATAGCGCACGCTGGCTTCAAGCGCCGCCTTGGCGACGCCCATGACGTTGTAGTGCGGCATGACCTTCTCGGCGCCGTAATAGGTCAGCGTCAAAAGCGAACCGCCTTCGCTCATCAGCGGCTCGGCGCGCTTGGCGATGGTGGTGAATGAAAACACCGAAATGTCCATCGTGCGCAGGAAGTTGTCGCGCGTCGTCTCGACATAGCGTCCGGTGAGTTCGTCCTTGTCGGAGAAAGCGATGGCGTGGACGAGGAAGTCGAGCTTACCCCAATGACTGGCAATATCGTCGAACACCGCGTCGAGGCTTGCCGGGTCGGTCACGTCACAATGGCCAGCGACATGGGCGTTGAGCTCGGCCGCCAGAGGCTCGACGCGCTTCTTGAACGCTTCGCCCTGATAGGTCAGCGCGATCTCGGCGCCATGATCGACACAAGCCTTGGCGATGCCGAAAGCGATCGACCGATTGTTCGCGACGCCAAGGATAAGGCCGCGCTTACCGGCCATCAGGCCCTGTCCACCCGCCATGTGCAAGCTCTCCGCAAGAATATCCGCTTCGTGAAGAGCCCTATCGCACAGGCACAAAGCCCCTTCAAGCTTTCAAAACGGACTGCGGCGGGGACAGAACTCTGTCGATCAGCCTTTTCGGCGACGCATCAAGGCCTCGAGCTCGCTGTCGCCGCCTTCCGGCAGCATCAGCCGCACATGCGCGTAGAGATCGCCATGGCCGCCTGCCTTTTCCGGCAAGCCCCTGCCCTTGAGGCGCAGCACCTTGTCGGAGCTCGACCATGCCGGAACGTTGACCGCGAGCTTGCCGGTCGGCGTCTCGACCGCCACCTTGGCGCCGAGCACCGCGTCGGCCAGATCGACGGGAAGGTCGACATGCAGGTCCCGGCCCTCGATACGGTAGCGCGGATGGCGGCGAATATGGATCTTGACCAGGGCGTCCCCGGGCTGGCCCGGACCCTGCTCGCCCTGGCCCTTCAGGCGGATGGTCTGGCCGTCCTCGACATAGGCCGGCAGCTTGACCGCCACCTTGCGGCCGTCGGGGAACATCGCCGTCACCTTCTCGGCGGCGGCTGCCTCCTCGATGGTCACGTCCAGCGTGACGTTCAAATCAGCGGCCTGGGCAGGCTGGCGTCGGTCGCCCCGGCCGGCGCCGCGCGCGCCCGCAAAGGCATCGCCGAAGATCTGGCTGAAAATGTCGCTGTTGCCGTCGAACGGATCGCCGCCCGGGCGGCCCGAACGAAATTCGAAATGCGCGCCGCCGGGGCCTTGCTGGCGGCGGAATCCGGCGAACGGGTCGCCTCCGCCGGCAGCGCCCTCGAAGCCCTGGAATTTAGGCTTGCCATCGGCGTCGATCTCGCCGCGATCGTAGGCAGCGCGCATCTTCTCGTCGCCGACGATCTCGTAAGCCTGGTTGGCGGCGGCAAAACGGTCCTTCGCCTTGGGATCATTCGGGTTCTGGTCCGGATGATGCTTCTTGGCGAGCTTGCGGTAGGCCGATTTTATGTCCTTGGCCGATGCGTTCTTGGCAACGCCCAGCACCTCATAGGGGTCGCGCATGCTTCCTGCCTGCAAGAGAGATTGAGTTCATGGGTCGCTCCCTATATGCGCTCGCATAGGAAGAAATTCCAGAGGCGCAAGGCCAGATCAGCGGCTGAAAATCAAAGAGCGGTGAAGGCCTGCATGTGCCAGCCGCCGGCGCCGGCCATGCAGAGCTCACCCTTGTACAGGGCGACGCCGTCGAAGCTTTCCCGCGTGGCGGTGAAACTGCGGCAGGTCAAGCCCGCATCCTTCAATTCCACCAGCTCCGTGATCGTCCCGCGCGAACCCGTGCCGGAGTTGGCCCACGGCACGGCCTGGCCGCCGAGCTCCTTGATGTCGGCGGAGGAAACCGCGTTGCCGATGGTGGTCTGGTCGGAGTCCTTGTCGTTGGCGGCCGGCACGGCGGGCGACGCGTTCGTGCTCGAGGTGACGATCGAACGGTCGACCTCGGCCTTCTCCAGGCTGAAGCCGCCTGCGCCGCAGGCGGCGAGTGGCAATGCCAAAGCCACGACCGCAGCCTTGACGCTGGCCGAAGCGATAGCGCTCCATTGCCTGCTGTCAAAAGCTTGCGCGATACGCGACAATCGGCGAACTCCTCCAGCAACGGTAAAAATTCGGAAAACTATGAGCGAAACTGAGTTAACAAGCGGTGACTTTACCGAGGCGGCCGAGCCTTTCCGGCTTTTTGCCGCATGGCTGGAGGACGCCGGCAAGAGCGAGCCCAACGATCCCAACGGCGTGGCGCTGGCGACCGTCGATGCCGAAGGCATGCCGGATGTGCGGATGGTGCTACTCAAGGGATTCGATGAAAAGGGATTCGTCTTCTACACGAATTTCGAAAGCGCCAAGGGCAAAGAGATTCTTGGCAGCATGAAGGCGGCGATGTGCTTCCACTGGAAATCGCTGCGGCGCCAGGTGCGCATACGCGGACCGGTGGAGATCGTCAGCGACGCCGAAGCCGACGCCTATTACGCGACGCGGCCGCGCGGCAGCCGCATCGGCGCCTGGGCCTCGAAACAGTCGCGGCCGCTGGAAAGCCGTTTCGCGCTGGAGAAGGCGGTGGCCGAATACACGGCGCGCTACGCGATCGGCGAGATTCCGCGGCCAAAGCACTGGTCGGGCTTCCGAATCCTGCCGCAGACCATCGAGTTCTGGCACGACCGCCCGTTCCGCCTGCATGACCGCGTCGTCTTTTCGCGCAACGCAGCCGGCGGCTGGAACAAGACCCGGCTTTATCCCTGACACCGATCTACAGCCATGCCGCCGTCTGCGGCAGGTTGAAGGGCGTGATGATCTGGATGCTGGCCATGCCCGACACCGGCGATTTCGGCAGCAGCCCGTGCGCCCGCATGACATGCAGGCAGGCGTCGCGCATATCCTGGCCAAGATCGTGGTGCAGCACCGCGCTGATGCGCCCGGCGCGCAGAAGGGCAAGATTGTCGGCGTCGAGATCGTGGCCGACAAAGGCGCGGCATCGGCGGCCCAGCGAGGCGAAAGCCTCGACGACCGCCCGATTGCCACCGCCTATCGAATAGACGCCTTCAATGTCGGGATGTTCGCGCAGGGCATTTAGCGCGAGCATGCCTGTGTCTCGATCGAGACCATGGCCCTCGCTGACCTCGATGATGCCGAGCGCGGGATAGCGCTCGCGAAGCGCCTGCCTGAAACCGATCTCGCGCTCTTCCTCGCCGCGGAAACGATTGCTGCTGATGGTCACCAGGATGCGCGCCGGTCCGCCGCCGAGCCATTCGCCAATCAGATAGGCGGCAGTCTCGCCCGCGGCGCGGTTGTCGATGCCGACATAGGCCTGCCGCCCGGTGTCGGGCAGATCGGTAACCAGCGTGACGACGGGAATGCCGGCGCCGACAAGCCTTGCGGCCGCCGCCCTCACCTCGGCGACGTCTGGCACCTTGAGCAGCACGCCGTTGCTGCCGCGGCGCCGCAGGGCCTCGATGATCGCGACCGTATCCTCGACGCCGCGCGTCTCGGCGAAATGGTAGCGCGCACGAAAGATCACGGGCTGCAACGACGGCATCGCCTGCTCCAGCCCCTGGCGGACAGCCTCGCTGAAGCGCGAGGGCGCCTCCATGACGACGTCGAGGACAAGCTTGCGGCCGGAGAGGCCGATCTGATCGCGTTGTTTCTCCAGCTCGCCGATGGCCTGCTTCACGCGACGCACAGTGTGCTCGCGAACGCCCTGCCTGCCGTTCAGGACGCGATCGACGGTCGCGAGGCTGAGGCCAGCCTGGAGAGCGATATCCTTGACGAGAAAGGGGCGCGACATCTTCTGAGGTGTTTTTGAGGTGTTTCGGAGGAACATGGCACCGCAGATTGCGGTATACCGCGTCGAGTACCGGGACAGCAACAGGAGGATGCGTCATGAAGGCCGACAACCTAGCCAAGATCAGGTCCGCCCGGGTCTGGTTGACGAAGGACCAGTGCGACATCGAAGGCTTTCGGGCGATCGTCGAGCAGACGACCAATCCCGCCGACTACCCCTTCGCCGCGAGCGTGGAAAAGAACGTGCTCATCTATGACGGCGATGCCGTCCGCAAAGCGGTGGCCGATCCCGAGACGCGCAAGGCACTGTTGGCGGAATGGGTGGAGGCGCTCACCAGCGGACCGGGCGTGGTGGCCTTCAAGAAGGCTTTCGCCGACACCGCGCCGATCGACACCGCCACCAAGCTCTTCAACGAGATGATCGCCGAGCAGCATGCGACCGGCACCGGCGGCGGCGACCATTTCGCCAAGCCCGGCGCCAATGACCGCATCTGGAACGCGCTGGAGAAATTCTGCTTGCGCGACCCGCAGGCCTTCGCTGCCTATTATGGCAACGACATCATTGCGCTGATCTCCGAAGCGTGGCTCGGCCCGGCCTACCAGGTGACGTCGCAGATCAATTGCGTGAACCCCGGCGGCGCCGCGCAATCGGCGCATCGCGACTATCATCTTGGGTTCCAGACGCCCGAAATCATCGAACGCTATCCCGTGCATGTGCACAGCATCTCGCCGGTGCTGACGCTGCAGGGGGCGGTCGCCCATTGCGACATGCCGCTCGAAAGCGGGCCGACGCTCTATATGCCCTATTCGCAGGCCTATCTGCCCGGTTACCTCGCGACCGGCCTTCCGGAGTTCAAGGCGTATTTCGCCGATCACCATGTGCAGCTCGATTTGGAAAAGGGCGATGCGGCGTTCTTCAACCCTGCACTGTTTCACGCCGCCGGCAACAACCGCTCCGCCACCATCCGCCGCATGGCCAACCTGCTGCAGGTTTCATCGGCCTATGGCCGCGCCATGGAAAGCGTCGACCGTACGAGCATGAGCCGTGCGCTCTATCCGGTTATCCAGGAGATGCTGGCCAAGGGAACGATTTCGGCGACAGCGGCCTCGAACGCGATCGGCTCGACAGCGGAAGGCTATTCCTTCCCGACCAATCTCGATCGCGACCCGCCGATCGGAGGACTGGCGCCGGAGACGCAGCAAGCGCTGTTCCACCGCGCGCTCGACGCCAACTGGACTCCGGAAGCCTTCGGCAAGGCGCTGGACGAACAGGCCGCCAAGAAGCTCACCTGAGACGGCAGAGTCTGCTACGGCGGGGCGCTGCCCAGGCTGGGAGTTTGGCTTAGAACCTACGCCTTCTTCCGGTTCATGAAAGCGGTGAGCACCGCCAGCGCCTCTTCGGACGTCAGCCGCTCCTTGAAGTGCTCCTTTTCGAGCT
>NZ_JANINM010000385.1:0-55851 GCF_024509055.1 Mesorhizobium sp.
GCTGGTGTCCAAATACGCCGACCATCTGCCGCTCTATCGCCAGTCGGGCATCTACGCGCGCCAGGGCGTCGACCTTGCCCGCTCCACCCTCGCCGACTGGGTCGGGCGCTCGGCCGCGCTCCTCGACCCGCTGGTCGACGCGCTCGAGCGCCACGTCATGGGTGGCGTAACCCTCCACGCCGACGACACGCCCGTGCCGGTTCTGGCCCCCGGCGCCGGTCGCACCAGGACGGGCCGGCTGTGGACCTATGTGCGCGACGAGCGCGGGGCTGGCGGCGAGGCCCCGCCTGCCGTGCTGTTTCGCTACGCGCCCGACCGCAAGGGCGAACGCCCCGTCGCGCACTTGCGAACATTCCAGGGCGATCTGCACGCCGATGGCTATGCCGGGTTCGACAGGCTCTATGGCGAGCGCATCGCAGAGGTAGCCTGTTGGGCGCATGTCAGGCGCAAGTTCTTCGACGTCCATGCCGCAACCGGCTCCGCCACGGCCCGCGAGGCGCTGGACCATATCGCCAGCCTCTATGCGGTCGAACAGGACGTGCGCGGTCGGCCCCCGGACGAGCGACGACACGTACGCCAGACCAGAGCTGGACCGCTGCTCGATGCGTTCCGTCAGTGGCTCGACGCGACCGGACCGAAGCTGTCCCGACGCTCCGACCTCGCGGTCGCCATCCGCAATGCGCTCGCCCGCTGGACGGCGCTTACCCGCTATGCGGACGATGGCCGCCTTGAGATCGACAACAATGCCGCCGAGCGCTCGTTGCGCGGTATTGCCGTCGGTCGCAAGAACTGGCTGTTCGCCGGCTCCGACCAGGGCGGCCACCGCGCCGCCGGCATCTACAGCCTTGTGGAAACCGCCAGGCTCAACGACGTCGACCCCGAGGCATGGCTGACCGACACCATCAGCCGCATCGCCGACCATCCAGCCCGCCAGATCAATGAACTGCTGCCGTGGAACTACCGTCCCGCCTGACGCGACGCCTTCACCGGACGCTTACGGGCCGCCAGCACATCTTCGTGGCGAAGCTGACGGGCGACCACCAGCGCCAGGCACTCGCGGCTGGCCTCGTCGATGATCGTGAGGATGCGGAACTTGCGCCCGTCGTGCGTCCGTGCCTCGACAAAGTCGTACGCCCAGATGTGCCCGGGATATTCCGGCCGCAGCCGAATACACGAGCCATCGTTCAACCACAGCCGACCACGTTTCGGCTGTCGCTGAGGCACCTTCAGCCCCTCGCGTCGCCAGATCCGTTCCACCCGTTTGTGGTTCACCGACCAGCCGGCCGCATGCAGCAGTGCGGTTACCCGGCGATAGCCGTAGCGCCCGTACTGCCTGGCCAGCGCGACGATGTCGTCGGTCAGCGCCTCCTCGTCATCTGCCCCACACGGCACTTTGCGCTGCGTCGACCGATGCTGCCCGAGGACGCGGCACACCCGTCGCTCGGACACATCCAGCACCTCACGCACCTGGTCGATGCACCGCCGGCGCCGTGCGGGGCTCAGAAGTTTCCCCGCGCCGCCTCCTGCAGGATCAGCTTGTCCAATGTCAGGTCCGAGATCGCGCGACGCAGCCGGAGGTTCTCCTTCTCCAAATCCTTCATCCGCCGCGCCTGATCCGTCTTCAGACCACCATATTCCTTGCGCCATCGGTAATAGGTCTGCTCGCTGACTGCGATGCGCCGGCATGCCTCGGCCGTCGTGCCGCCCTGGCCCAGCATGATCTCAACCTCACGCAGCTTGCCGATGATCTCCTCGGGCTTGTGCTTCTTCGCTGGCATTCGTCGTCCCTTCCTCGATCCAGACTGTCATAGTCGATGGACCACTCAGAAGGGGGCAGCTCACGGGGCTGGACACACCAAGCATATCCATTATGCTGGATATATGGAAAACGAGGATGCCATCTCGGCGCTGGGTGCTCTTGCACAAGGAACGCGCCTTGACACGTTCCGCCTCTTGGTACGGCACGAACCGGATGGTTTGGCTGCCGGCGATATCGCGCGTCAGCTCGACGTGCCGCAGAACACCCTGTCGGCGCACCTCGGCATCCTCGCCCGCGCTGGCCTGGTCCGCTCCGCACGGCATAGCCGCTCGATCATCTACCGTGTCGATCTGGACGGCCTGCGCGCGCTGACGCTGTTCCTCGTCAAGGACTGCTGCGCCGGCAATGCGGAGCTGTGCGCGCCGCTCGTCGCCGAACTCACCCCCTGCTGCTGAAAGGACGCCCTGTGGCCGTCGATGTCGTCGTCTATCACAACCCCGAGTGCGGCACGTCGCGCAACACGCTCGGCCTTATTCGCAACGCCGGCATCGAGCCGCACGTGGTCGAGTATCTGAAAACCCCTCCAGCCCGCGCGTTGCTGGTCGAGCTGATCGATCGCGCCTGCATGACACCCCGCGAACTGCTGCGCGAGAAGGGGACGCCCTATGCGGAGTTGGGCTTGGGCGACACGTCGCTATCCGACGACGCGCTGGTGGACGCGATGATGGCGCATCCGATCCTCATCAACCGGCCGCTGGTCGTATCGCCGCTCGGCGTGAAGCTCTGCCGGCCCTCCGAAGCCGTGCTCGACCTGCTGCCGACCAATCAGCTCGGAGCGTTCGCAAAGGAAGACGGCGAGCAAGTGGTGGACGCATCGGGCCAGCGCGTCGCCTGATGCTCCTTGCTGTCCTGATCTTCGTTGCGACGATCGCGCTCGTCATCTGGCAACCCAAAGGCCTCGGGATCGGGTGGAGCGCGATGGGCGGGGCCGTCGTGGCGCTGCTTGCAGGCGTCGTCACGCTGTCCGACGTGCCGGTGGTGTGGGGCATCGTCTGGAACGCGACAGCCGCGTTCGTCGCGATCATCGTTATCAGCCTACTCCTCGATGAAACCGGATTCTTCGAATGGGCGGCGCTCCATGTCGCGCGCTGGGGGAGGGGGCATGGTCGCCGGCTGTTCGTTCTGATCGTGCTGCTCGGTGCGGCGGTGTCCGCGCTGTTCGCCAACGACGGCGCGGCGCTGATCCTGACGCCGATCGTCATCGCCATGCTGCGGGCGCTGGGCTTCAACGACAAGGCGACGCTGGCGTTCGTCATGGCGGCGGGGTTCATCGCCGACACCGCCAGCCTACCGCTGGTCGTGTCGAACCTCGTCAACATCGTGTCGGCCGACTTCTTCCGGATCGGGTTCGGCGACTATGCGTCCGTGATGGTGCCGGTCGACCTGGTGTCGATCGCAGCGACGCTTGGCGCGCTGCTGCTGTTCTTCCGGCGCGACATACCGGCGGATTATGACGTAGGCGCGCTGCGCGCGCCGCGTGACGCGATCCGCGATGCCGCGACATTCCGCGCGGGCTGGATCGTTCTTGCACTGCTGCTCGCCGGCTTCTTCCTGCTCGAACCGCTCGGCGTCCCTGTCAGCGCCGTCGCCGCTGCCGGCGCGATCCTGCTGCTGGTGATCGCGAGGCGAGGCCATGTGATCCCAACGGCCAAGGTGCTGCGCGGCGCACCCTGGCAGGTCGTGATCTTCTCGCTCGGCATGTACCTGGTCGTCTATGGCCTGCGAAACGCCGGCCTGACCGACCATCTGGCAGCACTGCTGGATCGCACCGCGCAAGGCGGCGTGTGGGGCGCGGCGCTAGGAACGGGCGTCATCGCAGCGGTCCTGTCGTCGGTTATGAACAATATGCCGACGGTGCTGGTGGGCGCGCTCTCGATCGACGCCACGCACGCGAGCGGCGCGATCAAGGAAGCGATGATCTACGCCAATGTGATCGGCTGCGATCTCGGCCCCAAGCTGACGCCGATCGGCTCACTCGCGACGCTGCTCTGGCTCCATGTCCTCGGGCAAAAGGGCGTGCGGATCGGATGGGGCTATTACTTCCGTGTCGGCGTCACGCTCACCGTACCGGTGCTGCTCATCACGCTCGCGGCGCTTGCAATCAGGATTAGCATCGCATGACCAGAACGGTCGCCACGTTGCTCGAACCTGCCGGTCTGGCTGGCTTGGCACAATTGCTCGATGCCGCGGACCTGCCGAGTGCCGATATCGCCGATCCCGGCCGCCTGATCATCCGGATTGAGGCCGATAGCCTCGTCGGTTTCGGTGGGCTCGAGGGAGAAGGGTCCGACCGCTTGCTCCGCTCGATCGTCGTCGTCCCCGATCGACGTCGACATGGCCTCGGGCGGGTGTTGGTCGCCGCCCTCGAACGACAGGCACACGACCTCGGGGTGGAGCGCCTGCACCTCCTGACGACCACGGCCGCACCATTCTTCCGGGCGCTCGGCTATGCCGATGCCGATCGCGGCGCTGCTCCCTCGGCCATCGCCGCATCGCGCGAATTCACCGCACTGTGCCCCGCGTCGGCCGCCTACCTCGTGAAAGCCCTCTGATGCCGCTCCGCACGCTCGCCGATCCCAATATCATGCCGGCGCTCGATCCGGCCTATGCCATCCAGCGACCCGCCGTGAGGCTCGGCCCGCTCGATCCCGCGCCGCGTATCCTTCTGCTCTACGGTTCGCTGCGCGAACGGTCCTTCTCCCGGCTGTGCGTTGAGGAAGCGGCACGCCTGCTCCGGTTCTTCGGCTGCGAGACGCGCATCTTTGATCCATCGACCCTGCCGCTGCCTGACCAACATGCTGGCGACGACCATCCGGCCGTCCACGAGCTGCGCGAGCTGTCCTTATGGTCGGAAGGGCAGGTGTGGTGCAGCCCGGAGCGGCATGGCCAGATCACGAGCATTATGAAGCTTCAAATCGATCATCTGCCGCTTTCTATGGGCGGGATGCGTCCGACACAGGGGCGCACGCTGGCGGTCATGCAGGTGTCGGCCGGATCGCAATCGTTCAACAGCGTCAACACGCTGCGCGTGCTGGGTCGCTGGATGCGAATGATCACGATCCCGAACCAATCGAGCGTTGCCAAGGCGTTCAACGAGTTTGATGACGCGGGGCGCATGAAGGCGTCCAGCTACTATGACCGGATCGTGGATATGATGGAGGAACTGGTGCGGTTCACGGTGCTGCTGCGCCCGCACGCGGTTCAGCTTGTTGATCGCTACTCAGAGCGGAAAGCGGCGGGCGTGCCAATCGACCGCGCGACCGATCTGTCGAGCATAGCGATTGCGGCCAAACCGCGTGGCCGGCACGCCGTCAAGGCAGGCGGCTGATGCGACGTTTGCCGAAGCGAGCCACGCTAATGTGGTCCCGCCGGCTAATCCGGCTTGTGCTCTGCGCTTTGAGAAACCTACGGGTTTCAACCTGCGTGGCCGGCCTCCCCAGGCGTCAGCTGGATCGTCGAGCGCTACCTGTCTTGCGCTGACGCGATTATCGCTTCAGGTCGCTACAGCGACAGATGAAGGGGAGCGTGCTTGACGATGAACACCAAGGATCTGGCCAAGGACGTTGCCGCCAAGCGGGGCGTCACCGAGAAGCAGGCCCTCGAGGTCATGGCTGGGCTCCTCGAGGGTATCGCGGAGGCGGCCGCCAAGGGTGAGGAGATATCGCTTCCCGGCTTCGGCAAATTCAAGGTGAAGGACACGCCCGAGCGCTCCGGGCGCAATCCGTCGACCGGCGAGGCGATCACGATCGCGGCGTCGAAGAAAATCACATTCACGCCGGCCAAGGCGCTTAAGGACCGACTGTAGGCTTGACAGCACCGGCCGGCGTCGCCCGGCCACGTGTTGGATGTTCACGAATTATTCGCTATCTAAGGCGTTGGAGAATGACAGGCGCGTGAACACTGCCAAATCTATGCGGCTGGCCCGGCAGGTGAAGGGGAGGTTCGGCACGTGGGCGGCCGTGCGTCAGGCCTCGCGCGTCGAGAACGGCGTATATGTGGTCGATCCAAGCGCTGGCGGTGACCGCGACAGCAAGGATGTAGCGGTTCCCGCCACGGCGTAACGGCCGTGACGTTCAGCTACTCGCTGTTCCTCGCACTGCTGCTGCTTTTCCTGGGGCTCTGCTTCTGGGCAGGGTGGCGCGTCGGCGAGCGCACCGATTTCCTCAGCCCAACCCCGGACCGGCCGAACTCTACGGTGACGCTGTTCATCGTGGTGTTCGGCACCATCGCAGGGCACCTTCTGGGAACCGGCTTCTTCGCCGCCCAGGCGGCATGGTGCCGGGCGACAAGCGTCTGTTTCGACCCCGGCTTCGATCCAAATATCTATCGCGCGCTCGCCCGCGGCGGCGCTGGGGCACGCGATGCGTCCGACCTCGCGCTGGAAATGTGGCTTTTCGCGATGCTCCTCATCGGAGCCGCGACGGGCTCGATCGCGCACTGGTTGGTGCAGCGGGAAGCAGTTAGCGGGAAGACCGACGCGATCGCGTTCGGCTGGCTCAACCCGGCCGTCCAAGCGGTCAAGAAGGGAGACTCGTTTGTCGTCGCCTATGTGCTGACAAAGACGAGCCACGAGTGCTTCACGATCGCATACGAGGGCACCGTCCAGCAGCTCGCGCTGGACGAGGAACAATCGATCAGGTTCGTCGTCCTGAACGACGTCGACCGATTCCTCGTCAAGATATCTGAGAACGGCCTCGAGCGTGTGGACGCGCCGTCGACGCCGATCACGCAGCTTCAGATCACCGCGGTCGAGATCGCCAACGTCGCGCTTGAGGTAGTACGGGCGCCAGACATGGATGTTGCGGCAATCGAGGCTGAAGACGCGGGTTCATAACGCGGCGTTCGAGATCGTCAGACGTCCGTCAGACCTGTCTCCATCCATAAAGTCTAAATCCAAAAAGCTCTGCATTTAACATAATCAATATTATCGGACTAGCAAATCTGCTCTGCGGCGGAAGCACTTAGGCCGCTCTACCGGCACTCACCCGATCAGCGACACCCGCTCGCGCTGGCGTGCTTCGGCTCGGCGAGCCACGCATGAAACTGCGCCAGAATGTCGGCAACGTCCAGTCCCATTTGCCGATGGTGCATTGGCCACGAGCGCGCAGCGGCGCCAACCAGTCCTTGCAGTTCTGGATCAACATCGCCTGGACCCATTTCGGCGTGCTAGCGAGCAGCCATTCCAGTGATGGCCAGTCATAGGCGGGCCGTACCCGCAATTAGGCGGCTGACCGGCTCATCCGAAGCAGTGCGATATCCAGCGTCCCGTTTCAGGAGAACCAACACGCGCCCTGCCCGGCCACTCTCTTTTTCCAGGAAGAGGGGTTACCGGAAAATACAATGAGGGTGACGAAGCCGGTTAGATCGCTTATATGTTAGCTAGACTAACCGTAGGAGCTGCTCATGGCGACCCTCGCCAACGCCGTTGATCCGGGTGCCTTTGCCAATCTGGTGTTCGCCAGCTTGGTCGAGACCGCACGCAACAAGCCAGCCAAACAGCGTGGATCCGAGCCGGCGCCTACGGTCGACGAAACCTTATATATAGCGCCCACGGTTGAGGGCTTCTCCGCACAATATCGCACCGCCGTCGATCACGCGCTGGAGCAGCTAGCTGAAGCCGGTATTGCAACTGATCCGGATCGGCAGGCGCTCTACGCCATCGTCGACAAGCTGCTGCCCGACATTCGCACCCGACACCTCGAGCGCAAGATCGAGCAGCTCCTCGATGTGTTGGCCGACACGCATGACCCGATGGCGGAATTTCACACTGCGGTCGCGGCCGATAACACCGCGATCCGGCAGCGCTTCCTTCAGGAGGTCGAGACGCTTACCTCGGTCGAGGTTGCCGCGCGCGCCGGGCACGAAGCCAAGAACCGCCACCAGACGGCGGCGCGCTGGAAGGCGCAGGCCCGTGTCTTCGCCGTCCCCTATCAGGGGCAGGATCGCTTTCCCGCGTTCCAGTTCGATGCCGACGGCAAACCCCTTCCGCTAATCCGGCAGGTTCTCGCGGCCCTCCCCGCGAACCGCACGCCATGGCAAGTTGCTTTCTGGTTCGTATCGTCCAACTCATGGCTTGGTGGTCCCGCACCCATTGAGCGGTTCGACGAACCAGCAGCCGTTCTCGAGGCGGCAGCCCACGAAGGTGATGAGATCAGCGGGTGACGGCCCTCGCTCCGACAGGCATCGTTGCGAAACCGCCGACCGCCTTCCCGACCCACGTTACCGACCTACCGGTGGGGACGGTGCTTTGGCGCATTCACGCCGAGAAGCTTGCCGGAGACGCGTTCAATCCGGGTTTCGGCGCTTCGCGCTTCGCGCCGATCGGCCCGGTGCGCAAGCGGGTGCCGACGGCCTATGCCGCAGACGGGTTTGAGGCTGCGGTGTACGATACGATCTTCCACGATCTCGATTCCACGCAGACCTTCAAGACCTTTGCGCTGAGCAGGCTTGCCGATGTTCGCTGCTCGGTACTCCGGGTCGCCAGCCCGCTGGTGCTTCGCTCCTTTCTCGCGCCCGATCTGATGAAGCTGGGCGTCGCCCGTACCCAGCTGATCGACACGCCCGCGCGCGAATTTCCGGACACGCGGCGCTGGTCTGCGGCACTGCATCGCAAAGACGCCGCCACGCATGGGATGGTCTGGGAGTCTCGCCCCTATCCCTCGTCGCAGGCGATGATGTTGTTCGGCGATCGCGTGCCGCCTGGTGCGCTAAGCGTGGTCAGCACGTCTGGCATCGATGGTGATCCGGGGCTCGCCATGCGCTTCAAGGCGCTTGCCGATCGCTCCGGCGTGACCCTTGTCGCGTAAGATGGGAGCGAAATTTGCGGTAAAATAACGCCGTGCTGACGCTCCCGCAGGTGGGGTATCGTGGTATATGTATCTCCTAATCGACGCGTAGCGCCGGCTGCCAAGATCAGGAGCACGGGCCGTCGCGTTCCGGCCTCAAGGCCTCGTGTCCGTCACCAAGGTGGCGACCTTAAAATCGGATTGGCCTGTGGGCACACATCAAGGCGCGCGCGACACGTAAGTTCTTGCGATCAACCACCGTCTGAGCTCAACTTGCTTCTAAGAATGCATTGAGGGGGCGAACCAGTGGCGACGAATCCTTCCGAGAGGGTAGAAGCAGACCGATCTGTGATCCTGCGAGACCTCGCCGAAGACGCCTTGGCGACGTTCGAGCGGATCGTCGAGGCGGCTCTAGCTCGACACCGGCGCGTAGCTCGGCGATCTCATCGGATCGCCGCTCAGCACGTTCACCCATCTTCCAGGTGCCTTGACCCATTGAAGGAACCACTTCCCCGCCGAGCAATGTCACGTGTTTCATGTGCTTTCGTCCAATGAGATGAGTTCGACTGTTCGGTCGCGGGAGGCGGATTGGCAGATGACCACCATGTAACGATCATATCGCGGCCGGCCATCGATCGAGTGCCATTTTGGCGATGGAGAGCAGTTCGTTGATCGTAGCGCCGTCGCGCGCCTGAACGGACATGCCTTCCATGACCGTATTGATGAATTTGCCTAGCACGGCCGGATCGGTGTTGGCCGCAAGCTCGCCCTGCGCGGCGCCGCGTTGCAGACGCTCGATCAGGAGAGCCTCCGCCGCGATACGCTTGTCGCGCAGCAGGCATTCGATGGCGGCGGACGCCGGCGAAACGGCTGCCGCTGCCGAATACATGAAGCAGCCGGCCGGCGTTCCAGGTTCCGAGAATGATGACGCCGCTCGTTCCAGCAGGCCTTTGACGGCCTCGTAGGTGGACAACGCCGGATCGTTGATGGGTGAATAGAGGTGGACGCTGAACGTCGCGGCGTAGCGCTCGATCACCGCCGCAAACAGCCCCGCCTTGTTGTCAAACGCTGCATAGAGACTGGCAGCGGCGACGCCAGTCTCCGCCACCAGATCGGCCATCGATGTCGCCTCGTAGCCGCGCTGCCAGAACAGCCGCACCGCCTTGTCGAGCGCAGCGTCAGTGTCGAACACACGAGGGCGACCTGCGCGGCGACGGGCTTTCGTCTCTGTCATCTTTCGTGCACGATATGGAACGATCGATAAATAATATCTTGAAACGGGTGGTCCGTCTCCTTACAGAACGATCATTCAATAATCAAGGATTTTACAATGAGCCGCATCGTCCGCATCCACGAATATGGCGACGCCAGCGTCCTCAGGATTGAAGATGTGGCAGTCCCCGCGCCCGCGGCCGACGAAGTGCAGATCGCGGTGAAGGCGATAGGCATAAACCGCGCCGAGGTGATGTTCCGCAACCATGCCTACCTTCAGGAAGCCGAGTTCCCGAGCCGCCTTGGCTATGAGGCTGCCGGCACTGTCGTTACGGTCGGCGCGGACGTGACCGGGTTTGCGGAAGGCGAAGCCGTCAGCGTCATCCCCCCGCTCGATATCGCGCGCTGGGGCACTTATGGCGAGGTCGCCAACGTGCCCGCCCGCCTCGTCGTCAAGCATCCGGTGGCGCTGACGTTCGAGGAAGCGGCGGCCGTGTGGATGCAGTATGTCACCGCCTGGGGTGCGCTGGTGGAGCAGGCGAAACTCGGCGAGGGCGATTTCGTCATCGTCACTGCTGCCTCCAGCAGCGTCGGCCTTGCTGCCTTCCAGATTGCGCGGATGGTCGGCGCGACGGTAATCGCGACGACGCGTACCGGCGCCAAGCGCCAGGCCCTGATCGATGCCGGTGCACATCATGTCGTCGCGACCGGGGAAGAGGATCTGGTAGCGAGGGTGATGGAGATAACCGATGGTCAGGGTGCGCGCGTGGTGCTCGATCCGGTCGGAGGCCCGTCGTTCGAGCCGCTGACCGAGAGCATGGCACGCGGCGGCATCCTGCTCGAATATGGCGCGCTCAGCGGCGAACCGACGCCGTTCCCGTTGTTCTCCGTGCTGGGCAAGAGTCTCACGCTCAAGGGGTATCTCTACAGCGAGATCGTCTCGGACGATGCCGCCCTCGATCGCGCCAAGGCGTTCATCGTGGCGGGTCTGGAATCGGGCGCGCTCAAGCCGCGGATCGCGCGCACTTTCCCGCTCGACGCGATCCAGGACGCTCACCGCTTCCTCGAATCGAACGACCAGGTCGGCAAGGTCGTCGTTACGGTCTGACCTGCATACCGGGGGGAGTGAGCGATCGCTCCCCCACGAATTTGCGCTGACGCGACGGCCTCGCACCAGCAATCGGTTTAACTCAACGAGGGTATCCCAACATGAAATCTCGCGCCGCTGTAGCCTTCGAGGCGGGCAAGCCACTCGAAATCGTCGAGATCGATGTCGCCCCACCCCGGAAAGGCGAAGTCCTCATACGGGTGACGCACACCGGTGTGTGCCACACCGACGCGTACACGCTGGCGGGGAGTGATCCGGAGGGTGTTTTCCCGGTGGTTCTGGGCCACGAGGGCGCGGGCATCGTTGTCGAGGTCGGAGAAGGCGTCACCAGCGTCGGACCGGGCGATCACGTGATTCCGCTCTACACCGCCGAATGCGGCAAGTGCGACTTCTGCCTGTCGGGCAAGACCAACCTGTGCGTCGCTGTCCGCGAAACGCAAGGCAAGGGCTTGATGCCCGATGGGACCACGCGCTTTTCTTACAATGGTCAGCCCCTCTATCATTACATGGGCTGTTCAACTTTCAGTGAATATACTGTCGTCGCCGAAGTCTCGCTCGCCAAGATCAATCCCGAGGCAAACCCCGAACATGTCTGCCTGCTCGGCTGCGGCGTCACGACCGGCATCGGCGCAGTCCACAATACCGCCAAGGTCCAGCCGGGAGACTCGGTCGCCGTGTTCGGCCTCGGCGGCATCGGCCTCGCGGCGATTCAGGGTGCGCGCCAGGCGAAGGCGGGTCGCATCATCGCCATCGACACCAATCCATCCAAGTTCGAGCTGGCACGCCAGTTCGGTGCTACCGAGTGCATCAACCCCAAGGACCATGACAAGCCTATCCAGCAAGTGCTGATCGAGATGACGGGCTGGGGCATCGATCATACCTTCGAGTGCATCGGCAACGTCCACGTCATGCGCGCCGCGCTTGAATCAGCGCACCGTGGCTGGGGTCAGTCGATCGTGATTGGCGTTGCCGGCGCGGGCGAGGAAATCTCCACCCGCCCATTCCAGCTCGTCACGGGCCGCGTATGGAAGGGGTCCGCTTTCGGTGGCGTCAAGGGACGGACACAGCTCCCCGGCATGGTCGAGGATGCGATGAGAGGCGATATCGATCTGGCCCCATTCGTAACCCACACGATGGGTTTGGAGGAGATCAACGAGGCCTTCGAACTGATGCACGAAGGCAAGTCGATCCGCACGGTCATTCACTACTGACCCGCCGATCCGAAGCGGCGCGAGGCGCTCGGATCGACAACTCGGCCGTCATCATGGCCCGACCCCGGCCATGATGAAGCGCGCTCTGGCAAATGGGCAACGCGTCGCGATGCGGTAACAAGCGCCGAAGTACGGTCGTTACATGCCGATAGCGGCACGGACCAGGGCCGCCCAGCCCAGGCGCTTACCAGCGGAGTGTGTGTGGCCTCGTCGCGCGACCCAACAGGGAAAATGGTTTTATCGTAACCTTTGTCCACTGCTGGAAAAATACTTCAAAGGTGCCGAATATCGGGCCAGCCTGACCTTTGGATGTATTGAGTCGGAAAAGCATTCATCTGTTCCCCGACTGTGATGAACCACGGGCCGCACGGGCGGATAGGGCAGGAAGACTGAATTGAAGAGCAAGGATATTCACGCGACGACGCCGGCCACCGATCATGGGCATACGGGGCTGCCCGCTTGCGTGCAGGTTCGCGGCGCGCGCCAGAATAACCTCAAAAATATTGACGTCGATGTACCGCGCGACGCCTTCGTGGTGTTCACCGGCATATCGGGCTCGGGCAAGTCATCGCTCGCGTTCGGCACCCTCCCGCGAACGAATGGTGCCGTCACGTCGCGACCCATCAACGGCGCCTTATCGTTAAATTCAGAGATATGATAAGTGCAGAAGACAAGGTCATCCACTATTGCGGATGACCTGCCATATTCATCTATTCATTTCCCGATACGGCCGGGCCACCCATTCCGGATAGAAACACGAACCTTACCCTGCAGTCAGACAGCAGCTTAGGGTGCCGACCGCTCGGCTATTTCGCGGCCAGCAGGGTGAACTTGTGAATTTGCGGCGGTTCAGAAAAAAGTTCTTCTGCCTTGTCCATCAGTGCGGCGGCAACCTTGCCGTCGAGATGGGCTTGCCGATCCTCCTCTGTGTCGAACGTATCGAAGATCGCGTACGCACCGGGACCTTCCTCGATCGCATACCAGGTCAGAGTGCCCGCCTCAGCTTGAACGAGCGGCAATGCCGAGGTCAGGAAATTGGCGACATCACGCTCTTTTCCGGGCTTGGCCTTCAGTGGTACATACAGGGCAAGTTTGGGCATAAATGACTCCTCAAGTGAAACCGACAGTCATTATTCGGCAGAGTAACGGAAGAGCGGGCCGCTACGTTCCCCATGAGGCGGAGCAAACGCGGCCCCGCCTCCTCGTCGAAATCAGAACTGCTGTGCGGTCGGCCGGATGACGATCGCGTTGACGTCGACGTCATCAGGTTGTTCGACAGCGAACGCGATAGCACGCGCCACCGATGCCGCCGGGATGGCCTGCTTGTAGAAGTCCAGCACCGTCTCAGCAGCCGTACCCGACGTCGTGAACTTCAGGTCGCTCTCGACGGCTCCGGGCTCGATCGACGTGACGCGGACCTTCTCGCCCACCTCCTGGCGAAGACCTTCGCTGATCGCGCTGACGGCGAACTTGGTGCCGGAATAGACCGTGCCGCCCGGGGCGAAGACCTTGATGCCGGCGACCGAACTCAGGTTGATGATGTGGCCGCTGCCCTGCTCCAGGAAGCCGGGAAGAGCCGCGGCGATGCCGTAGAGCGTGCCCTTCAAATTGACGTCGATCATCTGGTCCCACTCGTCGGTGTTGACCTCGGCCATCGGACGGATCGGCATCAGACCGGCGTTGTTGATCAGTACGTCGAGACGGCCGAAGTCGGCGACGATCGCGGCGACGACGGTCTGGACCGCCGACTTGTCGGTGACGTCGAGCGCATAGGCGCGTGCCGTTCCGCCGTTCTCGGCGATCTGCGCGACGACCTCGTCGAGCTTGTCCTTGCGCCGTGCGGCGATGGCGACCTTCGCACCGCGTTCGGCGAGAAGACGCGCGGTCTCGGCGCCGATGCCGGTGCTCCCGCCGGTGATGAGAACAACCTTGCCTTCGATACCTTTGGTCATGACTGTGTTTCCTTCACTTCAGATGTTGATTTTTCGCTGCGTCGCGGCCCCGCGCCAGCGGTAGCCGCGTGGATGAACGAGGCCGATAAGGCCCGCGCGAAGCGCAGGTGCCAACAGGCCGATCATCCGCAGCTCCTCTATGTAGAACGGTTGTGCCAGCAGCGCCGACCCCACCCATTCTTTAAGCTTGCCCATGGCAGCACCCTTAGGTCGCGGAGACGGGGTTGAGGACAAACGTGGCGCGCTCGGCCAGATCGCCGATCTGAGAGAGGTAGTTTTGGAAGTGGGGCGTCGCGCGGTGGGCGGTAACCGCATCCGCGTCCGCGTACAGCTCGTCGAGGACGAAGCGGTTCGGATCGCTCTGGTCCTGCCAGAGATCGTAGCGCAAATTGCCCGGTTCGGCACGGCTTGGCTTTAGCATGGCGTCGAGCAGAGCGCGCAGGCGGTCGACGGTATCCGCACGGGCGGTTAGGACGGCGACGATCTTCACGTTGGCGGTCATGGCACCATATCCTGTCCTGGTTATATCCGAAGCGGGGCGCATCCTGAGCGCCCCGCCCGTCATCCTGGTACTCACGCAGCGGCGCGATCGAGGGCTTCGATCAAAGCGTCGGCCATGGCTTGGTCCGACGCCGGATTCTGACCCGTGATCAGCTCCCGGTCCACGACGACATTCGAAGCGAAGTTCTTGTCGGTGACAGAGACGTCGCCACCGGCCGACCGCAGCGCCTTTTCCATGTCGAAGAAGAGCTCGCCCTTCAGCACTTGCTCCTCAGCGATCTTCTCCTCGCTCGCCGAGAAGACGGTCATGCGGTAGCCTGAGTAGATCCAGTCTCGCGCCAGGTCGGCCGCCCCGGCGTCATCGCCTTCCTCCAGCGCCTTGCGGAAGGCCGGAGCATCGTCGAGCGTAGAAACAACGACCACCGGTCCGTGGCAGAGGAGCGCGGTCGGCTTGGCCGCCGCGTGGAAGTGACGGAGGATCGTGCCCGCATCGCGGTCCTGCATCAGATCGACGATGGGCGCGTGACCTCCCGGCACGAACACGCCAACGAAGCCGTCCAGACCCTCGTCGACGACCGATTTCAGCGTGCGGACGTCGTTCATGGCCGGGTGGCTGGCGAAGAAGTCCTTGGCGCGCTGGTATGCCGCCTCATCACCGCCAAAGTGGTCCTTCGTGTCGGAACCGGCATCGATGTGCGGCTTGGTCCCATTGGGCGTAGCGAGAACAATATCATAGCCGGCGTCGAGCAGTGCCAGCGCGGGGACTGCCGTTTCGTTGAGATACTGACCGACCGTTGCGGTACTGCCGCCACGCAGACCGAGCTGTGTCGCGTTCGATCCAAGAACGAGAACCTGACCCTTGCTCATCTGAACCTCCATGTTCGCGGCGCCCGTCGCCGATGGATGGGAAATGGGCCTAGTTGATATATTCTAGAAGTTTATCTTTCTAATGTCAGATATACGTCTGACAGGATGACTGCGTGCGCTACGATCTGAACCTGCTGCCGATCTTCGTGGCGTTGATGGAGGAGCGCAGCGTCACGCGGGCCGCCGAGCGAATGGGCATGACACAGCCCGCCCTGTCTAATGCCCTATCGCGTCTACGACTGATGCTTCAGGACCAACTGTTCGTCCGCGAGCGCTACGGCATCCAGCCGACCCCGATCGCGCTTGAACTCTCACCGCTGATCGCCGAGGCACTCGCGCAGCTTGACGACGCGGTCCTCGGTCAGCAGGCCTTCGATCCCGCACAGGCCGAACGGCTCTTCACCATCGCGCCGAACGGCTATGTCGAGTTCGTCCTGGTCCCCGCTGTCGTGGCGCGCCTGGAGAAGGTCGCGCCCGGCATCAAGCTCCGCCTGACGCCCTACGGCAACGATCTTGTGGAAACAGGCGTCGTGTCGGGCACGACGGCGCTCGTGCTGGGCCGCATCGTCGATCCGCCCGACAACCTCGTCGTCCAGCACCTGATGGACGAAGGGCTCGCCTGCGCCGTCCGCGCCGACCATCCGGGCGTCGGCGATGCCATGACGCGCGAGCAGTTCGAGGCGATGAAGCACGTCAACATCGTGCCGCCCGGACGGATGCGCGCCGGGCTGTTCCAGGCGCTGGCGCAACAGCAGCTGAAGCGCGACGTCGCAATCTCCGTGACAAACTTCTTCGCGGTAGCCGAGATGGTGGCGGTGACCGACTATTGCGCCACCTTGCCCTCGCTCATCTGCAGGCGGCTGATGCACGACCCCCGGCTGAAGATCCTGCCGGCTCCGGTCGACCTTGGCAGCTTTCCCGTGGAAATGGCTTGGCACGTCCGCTATCGGCATGATCCCGCACACCGCTGGCTACGGGCGCTGATCGGCGCGGTCATCACTGACCTCACGGGGAAGACGGCAGCGGCAGCCACGCCGTCGCCAGCCTGAGGACGATGTCGAACCGCGACGTCGCTTGTGCGTATCCCGTAGGTAACAAAATTCGCTATATAGCCTCTGACGATAGGATTTATCATGCGCGCAATCGGCTACCAGCAGCCCGGAACGATCGATCGCACAGAAGCTCTCGTCGATATCGAACTTCCCGATCCCAACGCTACCGGCCGTGATCTCCTCGTCGAGGTCAAGGCTGTCTCGGTAAACCCGGTTGACACGAAGGTGCGCGCTGGCTCGGGTTCGATCCACGGTGATTGGCGCGTCCTGGGTTGGGATGCCGCCGGTGTCGTTCGCGCGGTTGGCCCTGAAGTGCGCGGCTTCGAACCGGGCGACGAGGTGTTCTACGCGGGTAGCATCGGCCGCGATGGGACCAACGCCGAGTTGCACTTGGTCGACGAGCGCATTGTCGGGAAGAAGCCGGCTAGCCTCGATTGGGCAGAGGCAGCGGCGTTGCCGCTGACGGCGATCACTGCGTGGGAGGCCCTCTTCGAGCGATTGTCCGTGCGTACTCCTGTAGCCGGTGCAGCACATGCGCTGTTGATTGTCGGGGGTGCCGGCGGGGTAGGCTCGATGGCAATCCAGCTTGCTCGCCAGGTACCCGAGCTGATCGTCATTGCGACAGCCTCGCGCCCTGAAACGCAGGCCTGGGTGGCCGAGCTCGGTGCGCACCATGTCATCGATCATCGCCAGCCGCTGGCTCGGCAAGTGGCGAATTTGGGCATTGGCGCGCCGGCTTTCGTCTTCTCGACCACGCACACCGACGAGCATATCGAGCAGATCGCCGAGATGATCGCCCCGCAGGGACGTTTTGCGCTCATCGACGACCCCAAGACGCTCGATGTCGTACCATTCAAACGCAAGTCGGTGTCGACCCACTGGGAGTTCATGTTCACCCGGTCCATGTTCGAGACCGCTGATATGGAAACGCAGGGTCAGATCCTGTCGACCATCGCCAGCCTCGTGGACGCCGGCGACGTGCGCACAACCCTCACCGAACGGTTCTCCCCCATCAACGCCGCGAACCTCAAGCGTGCGCACCAGGCGCTTGAGAGCACTACCGCACGCGGCAAGATCGTCATCGAGGGTTGGCAGTGATGCGGTTCACGCTCACCCGCAACGTCCGCCGTGCCCGCGGCCCCCGCCGCACCAACTGAAAAGGACCAAGCCTCGGCGTTATCGATGCCAGCCATGTGCGGTTGTGGGCGTCGCTTTCGCTGGGTCACTGATATCTACAATCATAAAAGACCGTGATGTTTTGAGATAGCAGACGCGGTCCTCGGGTGAAAACTCGGGACGTCTGCTAGCTCGGCCTCTCACCAATCGGTGCCAAGAGCGGGGAGTGCTTCGGCTAAGAAGTCAATCCACGCCCGCGTCTTGGCGGCGGGGCGCCGCGTCGGGTGTGTGATGGCATATGCCGCTCCCAGCATCATAGGCGGCTCGTCCAGCTCAAGCTCGCTCAATTGGCCGGCGCGAAGCGCCTCTGCCGCAATAAAGCGTGGCCCATAGACCAGCCCTTGGCCCGCGATGGCAGCGCGAACCAAGGCCTCGCCATTGTCGGAACACATCGATCCTGAGATCGGCACCTTGATCGTCCCGTCTTTGCCGAACGCCCACGATGTCGTTCCTGCAAGCGACGCGTTGGTGTGGCCCAGGCAATCGTGATCGCCGAGATCGGCCAGGCGGGTTGGCGTTCCCCGCCTCGCCAAATAAGAGGGTGCGGCACACAACACGACGCGCATCGCCACGAGCTTGCGGGCAACAAGCGCACTGTTGGCGAGGCGCCCGATCCGTACGGCGACATCCCAACGTTCTTCCAGCAGGTCGACGTAACGATCGTTGAAGCCCAGTTCGATCGTCACTTCGGGATGACGTGCGGAGAAAGCAGGGATGAGTGAGGCAAGGTGCAGAACGCCGAAGGTGGCGGGCGCACTGACGCGCAGCAGTCCCTGCGCGGTGATCGACCGCGACGATGCCTCCGCCTCGGCTTCTCCGATCTCCATCAGGATACGTTCGGCCTTTTCGAAATAGTCGGTGCCTGCCTCGGTCAGCGACAGCCGACGCGTCGAGCGCTGGATCAGCGTGGTGCCGAGCCGCGCTTCGAGGGCGTCTAGGTGCTTGGCCGCCATCGCCGGCGACATGTGCAGATCGCGTGCGGCAGCAGAGATGCCACCGAGCCTGATCGCCCGGACGAACACGTCCATACCCGTCAATCGATCAGCCATGATTTCCTACCCGTGGTTGAAGCTGATCCTTCTACGCGAACGATTATCATTGCGCGATATCGGGCACATATTCCGGTCAACAGATCGAACAATGATCCAGGCGGCTTCCGTGGCGCCTGCACCGGAGTGTATGACCATGAGCGTCCAGCCTACCTACTTCATCCCGCATGGCGGCGGCCCCTGCTTCTTCATGGACGATCCGCGCGGCGTGTGGAGCGGTATGGAAGCGTTCCTGCGCAGCCTGCCGAACTCGCTTGCCGAGAAGCCCAAGGCCATCCTCGTCGTCTCGGGACACTGGGAGACGGACGGCTTCGCCTTCACCGGCGCCGAACGGCCCGAGCTGATCTACGACTATTACAACTTCCCGCCCCATACCTATCAGCTGCGCTACGACGTGCCGGGCGCACCAGCGCTCGCCGCCCGTGCCGCGGCTCTGCTCAAGGATGCGGGCATCCCCTCGTCTGTCGACCCGAAGCGGGGCCTGGATCACGGCGTGTTCGTGCCCCTCAAGGTCGCCTTTCCGGATGCGGACATTCCGCTGATCGAGATGTCCGTCGAGCGCGGGCTGGACCCGGCCCTCCATGTCGCTGCGGGCCGCGCCCTTGCGCCGCTGCGTGAGGAAGGTGTGCTGATCCTAGGTTCGGGCATGAGCTTCCATAACATGCGCGCCTATGGCGATCCGCGCTCGACGCCCGGCTCGCAGGCGTTCGACCAGTGGCTGGCCGAAAGCATGGAGCTGGACGGCCCACAGCGGGCCGAGCGTCTTACGCAATGGGCCGATGCGCCCTCGGCGCGGTTCGCCCATCCCCCGGCCAAGGAGGAGCATCTGCTGCCCCTGATGGTCGCGGCCGGCGCGGCCGAAGGCGAAGGCGCCCGGGTCTATGCCGAGGAAGTGCTGTCGACCGCCATCTCCGGCTTCCGTTTCAACTGATCTCAACTCTCAACGCGTCATCGAAGGAGAATTGTCATGACCATCGCCGTCACCGGCGCGACCGGCCAGCTTGGCCGCCTCGTCATCGAAAGCCTGAAGCGCAAGTCGACCGGCGAGCCGATCGTGGCGCTGGTGCGCTCGCCCGAGAAGGCCAGCGATCTGGGCGTCGAGGCACGCGCGTTCGATTACGCGCAGCCCGAGACGCTTGCTCCGGCACTGGCCGGGGTCGACACGCTGCTCCTGATCTCGTCGAGCGAAGTCGGGCAGCGCGAGCCGCAGCACCGCAACGTCATTGAGGCCGCCAAGCAGGCGGGCATCAAGCGTATCGTCTACACCAGCCTGCTCCACACCGACCGCTCGCCGATCAGCCTAGGCGAGGAGCACCGTGCGACCGAAGCGATGCTGGCATCCTCCGGCATCCCGACGACCCTCCTGCGTAATGGCTGGTACACCGAGAACTACACGGGCTCGATCCCGGCGGCTCTGGAGAATGGCGCGTTCGTCGGCAGCGCTGGCGAGGGACGCCTGTCGCTCGCGACCCGTGCCGATTATGCCGAGGCCGCAGCCGTCGTGCTGACCAGCGAGGGCCATGAGGGCAAGACCTATGAGCTGGCTGGTGACGACGCGGTGACGCTTGCCGACCTTGCCGCCGAGATCTCGCGCCAGACGGGTCGCGACATCCCGTACCGCGACCTGCCGCAGGCCGACTACGCTGCGATCCTGAAGCAGGTCGGCCTGCCCGAGGGCTTCGCCGAAGGGCTCGCGGCGTGGGACGTCGATGCCTCGAACGGCGCGCTGTTCGATGACGGCCATCAGCTCTCGAAGCTGATCGGACGTCCGACGACGCCGCTGGCCGACGCCGTGCGGGCGCAACTCGCCGCGCAGGGCTGACGTTACGCAATCCTCCGACGGTTAAAAAGCCATCCCTGGAGATAGCGCATGAACATCGACCTTTCCGGCAAAACAGCGCTCGTGACCGGTTCGACCGCCGGTATCGGCTTCGCAATCGCGAAGGGGCTGGCGGCAGCCGGGGCGATCGTCGTCCTGAACGGGCGCGACGAGAGCCGCACCCAGGAGGCGGTGGCCAGGCTGAAGCGTGAGGTCGGGGATGCCGATGTGCGCGGTGTAGCCGGAGACGTTGGAACGGAAGCCGGATGCGATGCCATCGTATCCGCGCTTCCGGCGGTCGACATCCTGGTCAACAATGCCGGCATCTTCGGCCCGCAGGACTTTTTCGAGACGCCTGACGCGGAATGGGAACGCTTCTTCAAGGTCAATGTGCTGTCGGGCGTACGCCTGTCCCGGGCCTATCTGCCGCGGATGCGCGACAAGGGCTGGGGTCGCGTGCTGTTCCTGTCCTCGGAGTCGGGCCTGAACATCCCGGCGGACATGATCCACTACGGCGTGACCAAGACCGCCGACCTCGCCCTGTCGCGTGGCCTCGCCAAGCGCATGGCGGGTACGGGTGTAACGGTGAATGCTATCCTTCCCGGTCCGACGCTCTCGGAGGGCGTATCCGAGATGCTGGCGGATGCGGTCGCCTCGGGCAAATCGTTGGAAGAGGCCGGCGCCGATTTCGTCAAGGCACACCGATCGTCCTCGATCATCCAGCGCGCTGCCACGGTCGAGGAAGTCGCCAACCTGTGCGTGTACATCGCCTCTCCACAAGCGTCCGCGACCACCGGTGCGGCGCTACGCGTTGACGGCGGTGTGGTGGATACGATCGCCTGACTTTCAGTTTGTCCTATCCCGATTGGGAAGGGCGGCCAGCACTACCAATGCGCGAGTTGCACGACATACGGCAAGGCGGGTGCCGTTTCCCGAACTGCTTGTCGAGCGTGGCGAAACGGAAAGCCAGACCGCCAGAAAATCGACCGGGGCTGTTGAAAAATGCGCCGCTGGTGGCCGGTCCGGTTGAGGGCGAGATGACACCCCAAGGTTTCGGGATCCCGTCTCGCATGGGATCCCAATCGGAACGGGGGCCGCGGTAGCCAACGTCAGCTATGCGCCTTGCTTTACCCAAAAGCGGCCGGTCCGCTAACCACCAGAATTTCTAGGTTCCGTTACCGACCTCCCGCCAGGCTAATCCGGTTACCAAGATGGCGAAAGGCGCGATCACGACAGGTAAGCAGGATGACCTGCATTCGCGTTGCTGCCTCCGTCAGAATCTCGGTCATAAGATCGAGGCGGGTATCGTCCGAATAGACCAGCGGGTCGTCCAGGATCAGCGAGACCGGCATGCCCTGCTCGAGGAGCATGTCGGCAAAGGCAAGCCGCGTGAGGACTGCCAGCTGTTCCTGCGTGCCCCTGGAGAGATCGCCGCAACCCTCGGCTAATCCGCCCCGCGCAATCGACGCCAGGCCAAGGTCGTCGCCAAAGCCGGGGTCCGCGCCCGGCAGCAGCCGTTCGATGTGCCGGCGCGCACGCCGCGCCACAGGCCCGACGAACGTCCGTGACGTCTCGGCGCGTGCGCTCTCCAAAGTGTCGCGAAGCAACTTCAGCGTTTCGGCTTCCTGCGTCACACGTGCCAGATTGGCAGCTGCGGCATCAGCCTCCTCACGCGCAACTGCGGCGCGGTCGGCCAGCCCCTTGCCGCCTTCCGCCTCGATCCGCGCCTCGAGCCCGGCAATCACCTTTTCCAGGTCGGTACGCTGGGCCCGGGCCACCTCGACCCGCTTGTCCAGCAGTCCGATCTGCCGTTCGATCGTCACAACGTCATGCGCAGTCGCCGCGCGTTCGGCATCCTGCAGGTTGACGAGCGCTGCCGCCTCCTGCTGGCGCGCATCGCGCAAAGCGTCGTCAAGCGAGGCCACCTCGGACTTGGCTTCCAGGGTGGCAAGCTGGGCCGCGACATTCAGCGCATCCCGCTCGGCGCCAGCTTCCTGAACCATCAATGGAGCATTGCGCGCCTCCACCTCGCGCAACTGCTCGGATGCCACCGCATCGACACCTTCAGCCTTTGCCAGCGCTATATCCGCCTCACGTGACGCGATCGTCAGCGCCTCGACGTCTGGTTCTTCGCCACTCCCCTCCCCTTCCGCGCCTTCCCGCAATCCGGCGATGAAAAGTTTCAGGGCCGAAGCACCCGCCTCGACGTCGAGCAGCGTCACGGCAGGCGTGATCCCGGCGATCCGCGCTTCAAGCGTGCGAAGGTTGGCGACCGCGTCTCGTGCCGCCTCGTTACGATCACGAGCCGCAGCGACACTCTCCACCCCGTGCTCAGCCAAGGCTGAGTTCAGATCATCGGTCGCATTGGCGAGTGCCGTCTCGGCGCCTTGCAGCCCGACCGGCGGACGGATGATCAGTTCGGCATCGCCCAGTCTGATGCGCGTCTCGCGAGACAGCATGCGGTCTCCACGCTCCGCCGCAGCTCCGTCGATCGTCAGACCGCTGACATCACCGGCGAACTCTATCCGCGTCGCACCGGCATCCATAGCCGCCCGCGCCTTGTCCACGGCACGTTCACGTTCTTCGAGGGCCTTGATGACGGTGGCAGGGATCGTCGCAGTCGCGAGCTGTCGCGTCGCTTCGTATTCGGCCTCCAGCCCAACCAACTCGGTATAACGCCGTCGTGCCTCGCCGATTGCCCCCCGGCGCTCGCGCTCCGCAGCCCGAATCCGAGCAGCATCAAGTGCCGCGTGAGCGGTCCGCCGAGTGTCACGAGCACGGGTTAGCAGCTCACGGGCTATCCTCGCTCTTTCCTGTGCGGCCGCCAGCTCCCCGACCAAGCCGGATCGACTATCCCGTGCCTTGCTGAGCGCCGTAGCCGTGTCGCTGACAGCTTTGCGGGCGGTTGCGAGGCGCGATGCGAGATCCTCAAGGGCCCTGACGCGTTCGACAAGGCGGCCGTGCTCTGCGCGGCGTGTGTCGAGCAGCTGAGCGGCAGAGCGCGCCACATCGAGCTGGCCTACCAGCGTCCGACGCTGCTCAGCATCGGTGGTATCGGCAAGATCGCGGTCTAGCACCTTTAGCCGCGCTCGCGCAGCCTCGAGATCGGAGAAGCCTTGTTCCAAGGCGGCAAGCCGAGTGGCCGCCTCGCTCGCGGCGCGTTGTGCTGCCTCATGCTCGTCGCGTGCCGCGGTCTGGCGACCGGTCGGCCGACCGCTGTTGGTCCAGTATTCCGCGAACTGGCTGTCGATGCGGGGACGAACACGCTGGTAGGCGGCACCGCCCATGATCGTGCCGACCTCAGCTTCCAGCGTAGCGCGAACGCTGTCGCGCACGATCTCACCCGGCGCCGTCACTTCAAGCGCCTGTGCCTGCCCGACCCACAGCAGGCCGAGTGCGCCGTGGGCGGCCGCGTCGCCGCCCTGGCTGGTGTCGCGACGCGCACCGAGCAGTGCTTGCAGCTGCGCCTCGGCATCCTCGCCCTGCGCACGCCCGTTCGGTCCCCGAACCTCAACCGAAGCACTTTTCAGGAAGCGCTTGCTGACTTCCCACGCCTCACCTTTCGCCTCGAAGCCGATCTCGATCTGCGGAGCGACGGCCTCACCGTAAGGCGCATAGCTACGCGCAAGCCGGTTGGCGGTGTTGTGCCGGATGAAGAAGGCGGCGCGCATCGCTTCCAGCAGCGTCGACTTACCAGTTTCGTTGGGCTCGATGATGACGTTGAGCCCGTTGGTCAGCCCGTCGAGCACGAAGGGGTCGCGGTATTTGCGGAAGTTTGAAAGCGCAACGCGCCGGATTCGAAGGCTCATGCCGCGTCCTGCCCACGCTGATGTTCCACAAACAGGCGCTCAAGCGCGCGCCTGGCAATGGCGCCGTCGCTGCTACCGGCCTCTATCATGCTCATCAGCTTGCCCGCGGCCGTACCTATCATTCCCTCGACCCGCAGGTCTGCCAAATCCTGTTCGCTCGGCCGACCGACGAGATCGTCGGCGGTAACCACCAGATGGCGCAGGCGATGGCGCAGGTCATTGTCGAGACGCGCAAGGATCGCGATACGATCGGACAAACTGACGATACCCGAGAGCGAGAGCTGCAGGAGGGTTGCCGATGGTTCGACCTGCGCAAGCAGCCGGTCGCACTCGGCGGCAAAGCCCTCCGCGTCGGCCACCGTCCACGAGCGCATCAGCCACTGGAACCTGCCAGTACGGATTGGCGATACCGACGGCTCCGCCCCTGCCTCAAGCGTCACGAGCAGAGCGTAGCCCGGCTCATCCCGCTGGAAGCGGTCGGTTTCTGGCGTTCCTGAGTACCAGGTGCGCGCATCGACCCTGAGGCTCCCGTGCCAGTCGCCGAGCGCAAGATAGTCGAGGTTGGAGCGCTGCGCGCGATCAGGTGCGATCTGGTTCTGCGCCTCGCCGCGCGACGAGAAGTCGCGGATCGAGCCGTGAGCGAGACCGATGCGCGAGCGCGCGCCTGGCGTCTCCATCGTGTCGAACAGCGCGGTTGGATCGTCGAGATTGTGCCGGTGGGTTAGCGGTGCCGGCAGCAGCCACTGCCCGGGCTCCAACTCGCATGGCACCGGCTCGGCGAGGACGCGGACATTGGCGGCGCCCTTGGCGCGGACACGGTCCCACAAGCCGCTATTGCGGGCGAAGTCGTGGTTGCCGGGCAGCAGCCACCAGGTACAGGCATAGCGCTGCATTCGCGATACCGCCTGCACGATCACACGGTCTTCTGGTCCTTCGGTATCGAACACATCGCCGGCGACCAGTACGTGCCTGACCTCATGCTCCGCTGCCGCCTTGCCGATCGCGTCAATCGCATCGAATCGGGCTTCGCTGAGGGCAGCGCGCACATCGCTGTCGAAGCGGCCGTATGGCTTGCCGAGTTGCCAGTCTGCTGTGTGGATCAGGCGTAGCATCGAAACCTTCTGGCGGTGTGGGCCATGGCAGTCGAGCCGAGCCCCCTACCCGCTCCCCTAACCCTTGACCGTACGAAGTCAGCGGATCGCGACAACCTTGACCTCGACGGCGTCGGCGACCTTCTTCCAATTCTGGTCGCTGGTCCATGCGGGCAGACCGTCGCGCCGTGCGAGTGCCAGGCAGAAACGGTCACCGAGACTGAGCCCCGCCTCGGCTGTGGCCGCCCGCAACCGCCCAGCGATCTGCGCGAGCGCCTTGTCGGCCGGCACGACCGTCAGCGGCAATGGATCAAGCATCGCATCGACTTCGCGCTCGGGCATGCCGGCATGGACGAAGTGGCTGACGACCTCGGCATAGTTGACGCTGCTCACTCGCGCGCCACCGATTTCCGCCGCAACTTTTGCCGCGCCGCGCTCGCCCTTGAGCATCGCGATGATCGCAGACGCGTCAAGCACCACGCTCATTCGCCGCTCTCTTCCCGACGTCGGGCGAGAAAAGCGTCAACAGAAGCGTCAGGGTTACCGCCGGTGTACTGCTTGGCCAGGGCTTGGGCACGTGCCACTGCCTGACTTGCTGTTCGCAAGACCACACCATCTTCGGTTTCGTCGAGGTAGACCGCACCACCGCCACTCAGACCGAGGCGCTTCCGGACGTCCGCTGGCAGACTCATGCGCCCGTTAGGGGTAATATTAATTTGCAAGGTCATGTTAGCACGTCAGCCCCGATGCACCACTTCGATGCAATATAGCTAAAACGTCCGCCTACGACAACAATGTCGCTCTTGCGCCTATCTTCCACTCCAATGTCATGCTTGTCCTTACGTGTCACACCGCTACGATCCTGCCAGATGCGCTTTTTAGGAGGTGCGTTTTGGGTATACCCGTATAGCACTACCGGGTCTCAGTACACTTTCCGTGTGCTACAGGTTCAAAGGTACCACTCTCAATTTTGGTGCGTTTTGCATGCGATGAGCTAGCTATAAAAGACCATACGCACCGATCCATAGATCCGAAGCGCCCGATCATCGTCGACCCGTAAGACGGGATCGATTTCTTTCTCGCCAGTAGCCCGCGGTGTGTCACGTGGCACACCGTTGGTCGCGGAAGCCGAACCTCGCGCCGCGATCCACGCGGTAGCGGCGTCGATGCGTTTCAAGGCGGGCGCTGGGGCTACCGCACCGAACGGCCACGGTGCCGGCGGGCCCGTGTTCCTCGCGAAGGGCACACCATCGGACTACCTGTGGATCCCGGACATTTGAAAGTTTGGCCGCTCCCCGGATGGATGGGGCGAGACGTACGTGTCGCGCCGCTGGTCGTCGGTGTGAACACGCTCGCGGCATCAAGCACCAACTCTCCGGTCGAAAGCCCACAACCTGCATGACACGGCGTTGAACGTCATGTACCCCGTCATCATGGGTATGCTCCAACAACCATGTTCGCGCCATCTGGCGATATGGTTCGCGGTGCTCGCGATCGCAGCAAGACTCGTCGTCCCGAGCGGCTTCATGCCGCAGAGGGCGGGCAACCACGTGGTCATGGCGGTTTGCACGAGCTCTGGTCCGCTGGTGACCCTCGTTCAGGTTCCGGGTGCGTCGACGGACACGCGCGACGGCTCCGAATCCATCCGCCCTGCGTCACCGTGCTCGGTCTCCGCCACGGACACCTCGATCTGCTCGGCGGTCGATCCGGTCCTACTGACTGCCGCCCTCGCTTTCATCATCAAGACGTCGATCTTCCACGCCGTACGAAGCACTGTGCCGGCTCCTCCACGTCTTCGTCCTCCACTACGGGGACCACCCTCGACCCGCTAGGCATCGGTCAGGCGGCATCCTCTGCGTCCGCCGCCTCCAACCATAATTCCATGACCGATGGAAGATTCGAAAGGTCGCATGACGCCTCCGGTCCGCGGATGGCGCGCGACCAGACTCGACCTAAGCGAGGAACATACCTTCATGCTCAGCCAACGTCACAGCGAGACAACGCTCGCAGCCATCAGCACCAAACGCTTCCTGCTCCTGGCAGGGCTTGTATCGATCCTGATCAGCGTCGCCACTTGGACGTTGGATCTCACACAGGCGACCTACGCCTGTCCGTTCTGTCGAGTCCAACGTTCGGCGATCGGTATCCTGGGGATACTGATTCTGCTTCTCCCGTACGGCAATCGGTTCTTCCTCCGGTATGCCGCAGTCGCTGTTGCCACGCTCGGGTTGGGCGTCGGCATGATGCAGAACTTCAATGGCGGCTGGCTCGCGATGTTCAAAGGGACGTTCAAGCTTCATGATCCGATCTGGTTCGACTCGACGATCCTCTCGTCGTGCGCCATCGTGATCATGTCCTTTCAGCTCGGGATCATCTTCGAGGTCTCGGCGAGGCAGACGCTTCGGACGGAGAGGGCCTGATCATGCTGAAGTCGACGGTGGCATGCATCGCATGGCTCTTGATGGTCGCGCCCGCGGCGGCCGAGCCGACGCAGATCGTCGTGCGGGTAATCAGCCAGGACGGGAAGTTCGTCGGCGATCACACGGGAGGAGCATCCATCACGCTGCGCGAGGTGAAATCGGGCAGGGTGCTCGCACGCGGCGTCACAAGGGGCGGGACGGGCGACACGGAGCGGATCATGGAGGCGTCTCGACGCAGCCCTTCGATCGCGCTTGCCGATGCCGCATCCTACAAGGTCACTCTCGATCTCGGCGAGCCGACGCTCGTTGACCTTGAGGTGGAGGGCCCCATAGGTCGTCCTCGATCCAGGATCAGCGTGAGATCGCAGCGCTGGATCGTCCCAGGCGTGCCGGTGACGGCAGGCAATGGCTGGCTTGTCGAGCTTCCGGGGCTCGCGATCACGCCCACCATATCGACGCAGGGCCGATCGGTTTTGATCACGGCCAAGGTCGAGCTGATGTGCGGCTGCCCGATAACTCCCGATGGACCTTGGCCATCCGCCGATTACGCCGTCACTGCGAGCATCTGGAGCGGGCGCCACGAACTGGCGAGCGCGCCGCTTGCGTTCACCGCGGCGCCTGGGACGTTCAGTGGGCGCATCGCCCTACCGCGAGCCGGGAAGGCGAAGATCTACGTCAACGCCGTGAACGGCCGAACGGGCAACTCGGGACTGGCGACCGTCAGGTTGCCGTGAGCCAAGGCGCTGCGCGTGGGAAACCGAAGCGCGCAGCGCCTCCGTCGATTGACGAGCTATTGATGAGGATCCGCCATGTCCAAACCTCAATTGCGGATCGGCAGGGGAAATATGCAAATCCGCTAAAGAATAGTTCCACTGGCATGAGCCGGATCGAACGCCATCGCATGTATGAGAGGACCTGTGGCTTCTGATGATGCAGCGCAGGTAAGACCTGCATCATCGCATTAGATGCACCTTTCTTCGACGAACACGCTCCCGCACCCTGCGCAAGTCCCAGGTTCAGGTTATAATCGGCGAGACTTCCGCAGGCACGTCGTCCGAGTCGGTATCCACATGCTTCAGGTGAACGGTCTGCGTGGCGTAGGCTATCGGAACCTTAGCCTTCTCCAAGCTGGCATGGATCTTCAAGAGCAAATCCTGTCGGATGATCAAGCTCTCGTCGAAGTCCTGCGCCCTGATGTAGGAGAAGATTTCTATGTCTACGGAGCTCAGATTGATGTCCTTCAGGCGCGCCCGCGCGCCCGGCTTGATGATATGTTCGTTCGCCTCCAGGATTTCCGTCATCATGTGGAGGGTCGCGGGCAGCTTGTCGGACCTGATCCCGTGCTCCAACCTGATGATCGGATTGAATAGGAAGGAGTCCCGTCGAGCGAAGTTTTCAATCTGTCGCGCCGAGAAATCTCCGTTTGGAATGGTCACCACGGTCCGCTCCAAGGTGCGGATGCGAGTGGAACGTATGCCGACGTCCTCCACCGTGCCTACCACGTCACCGACCTTGCAGAAGTCGCCGACCTGCACGGGTTTGTCTGCGATCAACGTCACGCTTCCGACCAGGTTCTCGACCGTCTTCTGCGCCCCGAGAGCCAAGGCGATGCCGCCGATGCCCAATGCGGCGACCCCCGTCGTGACGTCGATCCCGAACGTGTCGAGGACGGCCACGACCGCGATGAACAGCAGGACGAGCTTCGCAGCGCGACGGACGAGACTGATCACGGACACCGCTTGCCGTCGTTCCAGTCCCTTGAGCCGATTGATGCTGAGCTGTGCCACCGCATCGATCATGCGGGCGAAGAACCACGCCAGCGCGATCCAGGCGAAAACACCCAGGTACCGCAGCAGGATTTGACGTGCGATGATGGAGACCGGCAGCGATCCCGCCCATAGCTGGAACAGCAGGGTCGCCCCGAACAGGCTTACCGGCGGCATCGCCGCCTGAGCCACACGATAGGTCCTGCTCCTTTCGTGATCGTGGATCGTGCGCCTCATCACGAAGAGGATCCCGGCGCTGACCACGTAGAAGCCAAGGAAGACGAGCGACGCGAGGCCGAGCAGGGTCGACCAGTCCCCGACCGCCGCGCCCCCGATTTCGATCGGTTGCCCGCCTTTGCCGGTGTTCCTATGCTCGTGCAGCCGCCGTGCGGCGATGCTGGTCTTCAGCGCCACACGCCAGACGTTGCCGGCCGTTGCCGTTCCGCCACGGGTAAGGAGTATGGGTACGTCACCCGTTCTCGAGAGGCTTCCTACCCGTTCGATGTTGGACCCGAGACCGTCCTCCAGATTTCCCTGCGGGTCGTTGGACAGCGAAACGAACGGATCGATCGCACCGCTCTGATCCAATACGGACTGAAGCTCCTCCGTCAGACGGCGAACGTCCGCCTTGGCTTCGAAGTAGCGGCCGGCCCGGCTGTAATCGCGCTCGGCCATTGCGGAAAGAAGACCCGAGACGGTGCCTCGCGGCGTGTCGCGGCCATAGATGTCGGTCGGGGGCTTTGTGGACGACGCGGACGCGCCGGCTTTCGGGGCGGCCTGCGACTGTGCCCGACCCGGCACGGCGCCCGCGAGGAGCACCATGCCGATCAAGTGTAGGCGTGATGTACGAAGCATCGATGGCCTCATGCGCCTGCGATGAAGTTCTCGACCGCGATCTGGGCGAGGTCGTCAGTCATCTGGGTGCGCGGATGCTTGCAGAAATAGGCGGATGCGGGGTCGATCACGCCGGCGATGCCGCGGTCCTTGGCGATCGCGGCGCAACGGATCATGTCGATCGCGACACCGGCGCTGTTGGGCGAATCCTCGACCGACAGGCGCAGTTCCAGGTTCATCGGCACGCCGCCGAACAGCTGGCCTTCCATGCGCAGGAAGCATACCTTGTTGTCGTTCTGCCACGGCACGTAGTCCGACGGCCCGATATGGACGTTGTCGTCGTCGAGCCGCTCGGCCGCGACCGACTGGACCGCCTCGGTCTTCGAGATCTTCTTGGATTCGAGGCGGCGGTGGTTCGACATGTTGAGGAAGTCGGTGTTGCCGCCGGTGTTGAGCTGATACGTCCGGTCGAGCTTGACGCCGCGCTTGGCGAACAGGTCGGTGAGCACGCGGTGGACGATCGTCGCACCCAGCTGTGCCTTGATGTCGTCGCCGATGATCGCGACGCCGGCATCCTCGAAGCGCTTCGCCCATTCGGGGTTGGAGGCGATGAAGACCGGAATGTTGTTGACGAAGGCGACGCCGGCTTCCAGCGCGCATTCGGCGTAGAATTCGGTCGCCTCCTGGCTGCCGACCGGCAGGTAGTTCATCAGCACGTCGGTGCCCGAACGCTTCAGTTCGGCGACGACCTCTTCCTTGGTCGGCTGCGTGTCGTTGGCGACCACGAAGGTGCGATCGTCCTTATATTGGCTCATATGGTCGGCGACGCCGTCCAGCACCGCGCCCATCTTCACCACCGTGCCGGTCGACGGGATGGTGGCGGCGAACACCGCGGTGCAATTGGGCTTGGCGAAGATCGCCTCGGCGACGTCCTTGCCGACCTTGCGCGTATCCACGTCCCAGGCGGCGACGACCTTGATGTCGGAGGGTTCATAGCCGCCGACTTCCCAGTGCATCAGGCCGGCCGCGTCGTTGGTGCCTCCGCGATAATGCTCCAGCCCCTGGACGAGCGAGCTCGCGCAGTTGCCGATGCCGACGATGGCGATGTTGATGAGTTTCACGAATTTACTCCGGTATGCAGCCGTTGCTCGGCTTTATCGATGGTGAGCATCCATGCGTGACGCCTGCGCAGACATCGCTCTGATCATGCCCAGGACACCGCCTGGATTGGCGGCGCCATTGATCACGTCGGCTTGAATGCTGCTTGCAAGCGACGGCTCTTCGTCGCCTTGCTTTTCAGTGGTTGAAGAGGCCGTCGATCACGCCCCCTCGTCGACTTCGCTCATGGCGGCCAGCGCCGCGAATGCCGGGCGTGCTCTTCGGTCTGGTTTCAGGCCCCCGGGCAGGGAAGCGGGCGCTGCTGGGATGCGGGCTGTCCCGCGGACCATCAATGCCAGCGTAGGCGGATTTCGCGCGATGACCTTGTCGAGTCTGCTCGGGTCAAACCAGACGCCTCGGCATCGGGGGCGATAGTAGAGCTCGCCCCCTCGGCGGTCGGCGATCAGCAGTCCGAGCTGACATCCGGGAGCCAGCATAACGCCGTCACGGCGCTGCGATGACGATGGGATGTCGTTCATGGCCTGCCCTTGAGGTTCGCCCGAGAGGCTCAAGGATGGATGCCCTGTTCGGCGCAATCGCGTCCCGAGACCTCAGTCTGGATCGTGCTGTGTCCGATCTCGTATCGGTCTCGCAGAAGCGCTTGAACGGCCGAGCGCGTCCCATCGACGTCGGCACCGCGATCGAGTACGAGGTGGACCGTACAGTTCACCTCGTCGTTGCTCATCGACCAGACATGCAGGTCATGAAGGTCGGCGACGCCGCGCACGCCGGCGATGGCGGTGCGAACCTCGCTGAGCTTGAGGCCGCCCGGAACGCCTTCTAGTAGGACGTTGCTGGTGTCGCGCAGCAGGATCCACGTACGCGGCAGGACCCACAGGCCGATGCCGACCGCTACGATTGGGTCGACCCAGGTCCAACCCGTGAAGCGGATGGTGAGAGCGCCGGCGATGACGCCGACGGAGCCAATCATGTCGGCCCAGACCTCCAGATAGGCGCCCTTGACGTTGAAGCTGCCTTCCTTACCCGCCATCAGCAACCGCATCGACACGATGTTCACGACGAGGCCGATCGTCGCGACGATCAGCATGCCCCAGGATTGAACCTCCTGTGGGGTGCTGAAGCGCTTGATCGCCTCGACGAAGACGTAGATCGCTACGCCGAACAGCAGCACGGCATTGAAGGCCGCAGCGAGGATTTCGAAACGACGATACCCGAACGTCCGCTTGTCGTCGGCCGGCTTCTGGCCCAGCTTGATAGCCAGCAGCGCGATCACCAGCGCCATCACGTCGGTCATCATGTGAGCGGCGTCCGAGAGGAGCGCCAGGCTGTTGAAGACGAAGCCGCCGATCACCTCCGCGATGAAGTAGGTGAAGGTCAGCGCGAGCGCCCAGCTCAGCATCTTGGCGTTGGCGCCGGCCGCATGGTTGTGACCGCCCGCGCCATGGCTGTGATCGTGCCCTGCGCCAGCATCGTGCGCTCCGGCGCCGTGGTCGTGACCGGCGCTCACTTGCCGGCCTCCCGCTTCGCGAGCCAGATGCGCATCCGCGAGATCTCAGCCCGCTGCGCCATGACCACCTCCCGTGCGAGCTTCCGCACTTCGGGATCGCGGCCGTATCTCAGCTCGACCTCCGCCATCGCGATCGCGCCCTCGTGGTGCGGGATCATCGCACGCATGAAGTCGACATCGGCATCCCCGGTGAACCGGATGTCCATGACGCCGTGCATCTTGGCGTTGGCTGCGCGATACGCCCGCGTCGCGGGAGAACCTGTCGGTGCGGCCGGTCGCAGGTGCCGTCCGTGCGGCATGGTCTGTGCGACCGGTTGCGCGCTCACCGACGCGGTCGCGGCGACGGCCGCGACCGCCAGCATTTTCTTCATCGTGGGCATGTCGTCTCTCCTTTCGGATGGGTGGGCGCAGGGCGCCGATTGGGATCGAGGCGGTTCATCCGGCGATCTCCTCGAGCGCGAGCAGCGCGAGGAAGCCGATGAAGAAGAAGGCGCTGATGAGTGGGCTGTCCGGCTTCTCGTGCGCCTCGACCAGCAGCTCCTCGGTAACCAGATAGAGGAGCGCCATGAGGCCGAAGCTCAGAAAGCCGGCGATCACCACGGGTGACAGTGTGGCCACCGGCAGCGCGGCCAGCGATCCGATCGGAAGCAGAAGGGCGAGGCCTGCGACCGTCAGGACGACCCGCAGCCTGGAGCGCATGGTCTCACCGAGTTCCGTCGTGAGCGTCACGCCGAGGAACAGCACCTCGAGCGTCAGCGCGACCGTCAGCAGGATGCCCGCCTTGGCGCCGGCGACGAATGCCAGTCCCAACACGAGGCCATCGATGAGCAGGTCGATCCCGATCGCGCCCAGCAGCGCGGCGGGACCTTCGAAGCGTTCCTCGAAGCCCTTGAGCGCGAGCATGACCGCCACACCGGCGGCCCCGCCGATCAACGTCGCGGTCGGGCTCGCCTCGTGCTTGACCTGCGGAAGGATCTCTGTCGCCGCCGCGGCGAACACGACGCCGGCCGCGAGATGCTGCATGGCGCTGGTAAAGGCGGCACCGGGACGTCGCACGACCGCGGCAATTGCGCCCAGAATGACCGCGATGGTCGGGATGATGGTGTAGCTCAGTGCCAGCATGGCAGTACTCCCAAACGCGAATGTCCGCGCGATCGGCTTCGCCCGGTCGGTCGGGACAGCCTTCCATCACCAATCGTCCGAAGTCGGATCGTGCTCCGACCGCCGCGGCGCTTCGGCGTCTTCGCAGCGTATCGTCGCTCCCTCGATGCGGTCGATGCCGGTCGGTATGCCGACCTTCGGATCCTCACGATCATGCGATCGGCCCTGGTTGTGAGGACCAGTGCCACTTCCCTCCGCGGCGCCTCCATGTCGCGAATCCGATGCGATGGAACATTCCGATCCATCGGATCAGCACGAGCACATGCGGGGTGGAGATCAGACTGTAGGTTCTGCCAAGGCGCGTCGTGCGTACAAGCAGGTTGGCGGCCAGGAGCCACAGGCCGGCCGGAAGAAGAGCGGCGAAAAGCTGAAGCGTCTTCATCGGGTGGTCAGGCAACGCTTCTGCCCTGTGATGGTCCGCAGGACAGGCAGGGCGATCGCACGGCCACGCAAGGCGCCCGCCGAAGAACGGATCCGGGTGCGATCCGAGCAGGCCCGGACCCGAATGGATCGACGCGCGCGAAGATTACTGAGGGCCATCAGTGCCCCCCCTCGATGGATCGAACGTTGCGACCCTCCAGGCGTACCAGATGAAGGCGGCAACGATCACGGCGTTGCTGGTGGGCTCGATGAGGTCGGCCACCTGCCGATACCGGGTGCCCAATCGGAAGCCGGCCACCACCAGGACGCTCGTCCAGATTGCGGATCCTGCGAACGTCGCAACGAGAAACGGTACGAGCGGCATTCCGCTGACGCCGGCCGGCACGGATATCAGCGTGCGGATGCCCGGGATCATGCGTCCGAACAGCACCGCCCAGCGCCCGCGCCGATCGAACCAGCGGTCGACCCGATCGATCTCGCTTGGGGTCAGTGTCAGCCAGCGGCCGTGCGAGGCGGCGAAGCGCTTCAGGCGATCGACGCCGACCCAGCGACCGGCATAGTACCACAGGAGCGCACCGACACCCGATCCGAGCGTGCCGGCGACGATGACGGCTGGCACGCCGATTTCACCTCGCGTGGCGACATAGCCGCAGAGCGGCAGGATCACCTCCGACGGGATCGGCGGAAAGACGTTCTCCAAAAGCATCAGCAGAAAAACGCCGAAACCTTTGAAGGAGGAAAGTACATCCAGTATGATGTCGAACATTGTGATTTCAGATCCCCGAGCGTCGCGGGCGCAGCCGAAGACGATGCTCGAGCAACATCCCCAGGCTGCTGCACGCAACTGCCTTTTCAGACGTGGGCGTTCTCACGGCTTCCACCGTCATCCTGCCCTACCGGTCGGATCGCGGTAGGCTAGCAGCCTCAAGGCGTTGACGACGACCAGCAAGGTCGATCCCTCGTGCACCGCTACCGCGGGTCCGATCCCGAGCCCCAGGATGGTCGCCGGTACGAGGAAGCCGACGACGCCGAGGCTGACGAAGACGTTCTGGCGAATGATCCCACGGGTGTGACGGCTGAGACCCACCGCGAACGGCAAATGGGCCAGATCGTCGGCCATCAGCGCCACGTCCGCGGTTTCCAGAGCCACGTCCGACCCGGCCGCGCCCATCGCGATCCCGACGGTCGCACTCGCCATGGCAGGTGCATCGTTGACTCCATCGCCGACCATCGCGACCTTGTCCTCGCCTGCCAGCTTCTTGATTGCGGCCACCTTGTCCTCGGGCATCAGATCGCCCCAGGCTTCATCGATCCCGACGTCCCGGGCGATCGCCTCGGCGACCTTCTGATGGTCGCCGGAGATCATGATCATCCGTGACACACCCATGTCGTGCAGACGGCGCAACGCGGTCCTCGCGGCCTCGCGCGGCGTGTCCATGAGACCGATGGCGCCGAGATCCCGGTCGCCCTTGCGCACGACCATCGTGGTCCGGCCGCTCTCGCGCAGCGCGGCGACGGCACTCGTTGCCCCTTGACCCAATACCGGAATGCCTTCCTTGCCGAACATCTCGGCCTTCCCGATCCATACCGTCTCGTCTCCGACGGTTGCGGTGACGCCGCGGCCGGTGAGGCTCTTGAGGTCTCCGGCTTCGGGTAGTCCGCGTGCGCCGAGTCGTTCACGGCCGTCCTTGACGATCGCCTGCGCAAGCGGGTGGTCGCTGAGCGCCTCGACCGCGACGGCGAGTGCCAGCAGCTCGTTCTCGTCGGCAGCATCGACCACCACGACATCGGTGATGCGTGGCCGTCCTTCGGTCAGCGTGCCAGTCTTGTCGAAGGCGATCGCCTTTAAAGATCCGAGATTTTCCAGCGGCGCGCCGCCCTTGACCAGGACACCGCCTCGCGCCGCTCGCGCGACGCCGGAAAGCACTGCACTCGGCGTCGCGATCGCCAGCGCGCAGGGGCTTGCCGCCACCAGCACAGCCATCGCCCGGTAGAAGCTGTCGCGGAAGGGCTCGTCGACGACGACCCAGGCGAACAGGAGTAGAAGGGCGAGCACGAGGACGGCAGGCACGAACACCCGCTCGAAGCGATCGGTGAACCGCTGCGTCGGCGATTTCTGCGTTTCCGCCTCGCTGACCATCTTCACGACCTTGGCGAGTGCGCTCTCGTTTGAGCGACGCGTCACCTCGATCTCGATCGCGCTCCCGCCGTTGATCGTACCGGCGAACACCCGGCTTTCCGGACCCACCGCGTCCGGCTTGGCACGAGCGATCGCGGCATCGGCGACGGGGATCTTGTCGACCGGGATGCTCTCGCCGGTGACGGGAGCCTGGTCGATCGCGCTGGAGCCCTTGATGATGAAGCCGTCTGCAGGCAGGCGTTCGTTCGGCCTAACGATCGCGACATCGCCGATCACCAGCTGTTCGACGGGTATCTCGCTTTTCTGGCCGTCCCGCCGAACGGTCGCGATCTCCGGCGCGAGCTTGGCCAGCGCCTCGATGGCCTTCTTGGCGCGACCCATCGCATAATGCTCGAGCGCGTGACCGAGACTGAAGAGGAAGAGCAGCAGCGCGCCTTCCGCCCAGGCGCCAAGGGCTGCGGCACCGGCTGCGGCGACCAGCATCAGAGTGTCGATCTCGAACCTGCGGAGTCGCAGGTTGTCGATCGCCTCGCGCAGCGTGAAGAAGCCGCCGAAGAGATAGGCCGCGACGAAGCAGGCGGTCGGCAGCCATTGCGCCGCGTCAGGCATCAGCTTCTCGACGCCGTACCCTATCCCCAGCAGCGCACCGCAGGCGAGAGCGAAGATCAACTCGGTGTTGGGCCCTAGGAACTCGGCGTGCGAATGGTCGTGGCCGTCGCCTGGGCCATGCTGCTCCTCCTTCGTCCGGGCGCCCTTCCCATGATCGTGTCCGGCATGATCGTCGGCTGCGATCCGTTCGCCGAGACCCACCTTGAGCTTGCGAAGCGTCGCACGGATCTCGTCCTCGCCGGTCCGCTGCCGATCGTATTCGACGCGGATCGTTCCGCTGGTGGTCGCGCTCGCCTGGACAACGCCGGGCATCGCGCAGAGCGTGTCGCCGATCGTGCGTGCCCGACGTTCGTGCGTGATCCCCGTAACCTCCCAAACGGAATGGCCGTAGCGTTCGGTGATTTCGGCGCCTGCCGCACGTACCATCTCGCGCAGCCGCGGCAGCGGCAGCTTGGCGGCGTCGAAATGGATGCACAGTGCCGCAGGGGCGTCACCGTCGACAGCGATGACGTGGGCCTTCTCGACGCCGTCGCGCGTCGCCAGGGTGGAGACGAGGCGCTCCAGGCAGGCGTCGGCGGCATCGGGCAGGTCGGGCAGCAGCACCGGAATGTCGAGTTCGAGCTTGTCGTTCATGACGGCCTCCCAACTGTGATCTTCGATCGTATGCGGGCATCGCGTCGCATCTCGCGTGCGGCGGCGAGGAAGACGACGCTCGCGGCGAGGTGCCGAGAACACGAAACCAGCCGCAGCTTCAGCCCGCTTCTGGTGATGATGATCGTGCCGAGGATCACCGCGGACGCCGACAACGAAGTGCGTGCAAGAGGGCGCATCGCTCAGTTCTCCCCCTTGGTGCGGTGGCAGACGCGCACCTTGCCGTCGGAGCGGGTGAAGGCGATCGATCCACCCGCGATCACCGCCCTCGTGCTGCCGTTGCGGAACTCGTCACCGGTGCCCCGCGCGCGCAGGATCTCCGTCCTGCCGCGCGGCAGCCAGGTGACCGCCATACGCAGACCATCGCGGAGGTAGTCGACGTCGGCGCGCGATCCGTCGTCGCAGTAGACGACACGTTGCCCAACCAAGTCCGGCATCGTCTCCGCGTTGTGAAGAACGCCTTCCGTGTCGTCTGGCGCTGGCCCGCAAGCCGTGAGGCCCAGTGCGGCGAGCGCGAGCAGGGAGAGCCTGCCACGAGGCACAGCCGTCCGTTTAGCTCGCTCGCTGCTCACCACAGGACTCCATGCACCGGTTTGAGCGGTGCTGGCGCCTCGAGGCCGGCGGACTCGAGCAGATCGATCTCGATCGTGCGGCACATGGCGGTGAGCGGCACATCGTGGACGGTGTTGGCGAAGGGATCGGTGAGATCTTCGCCGATGCTCAGCACGGCGAGGAAGACGAGGCCGATCAACGTCGAGCCTATCGGCGTCCAGAGCCCGAGCGATTCGACCAGCGCGATGGGCAAGAGTAGGCAGAACAGGCGGGTGAACAGGTTCGGGAAGAAACGGAAGCCATTCGGCAGCGGGGTGTTCTTGATCCGCTCCATACCGCCTTGGGCGTTGGCGATGTCGACCAGCACGCGCTCGACCATCGCCTGCTGAATGGTGTCGATCCTGCGGTTCGCGAGGGCACTGGCGAACAGCAGAGAGATGCTGTTCAGGATCGCATTGGCCGGGTTCGTCTTCTTAACGACCATTTCGGCAAGCGTTTCGCCCGCGATCCGCCTGATCTCGTCGTAGGCGGGTTCGCGGCGGAGTTGGCATCGTATCGCATGGGCGAAGGCGATCTGCCGACGGACCACATCCTGGTGGAGACCCTCCGCATCGTCCTTCCCTTCCGAAAGGCTCCGCGCGACGCGCGACAAAGATCGCGACGCGTTGATGAGCGCGCCCCATAAAGTCCGCGCCTCCCACCAGCGCGCATATGCGGCGTTGGTCCGAAAGCCCATGAACAGCGCGATCGCGGTGCCGAACAACGCAGTCGGAAGCGGCGGCTCCTTGATCGGCGTCATGAAGTGGAAGGCGGTGACCGCAACGTCCCATACGAAGAGGATCGTCAGCGGCTTCCATACCTCAAACATGATCTGCCGAAATCGTGGCGTGGCGCCCACAATCATAAATGTTCATTGCTCCAGCATGCTTCGGCATCAGCCGAGCGGCATGTTCATGATGTCTTTGTATGCGGACAGAAGCTTGTTGCGGACCTGAAGCGTCGCTTCGAACGCGACACTTGCACGGTTCTGGATCAGCGCGACGGTCGCGATGTCGTTCGTCTCGCCGCGCTCGTAGGCCTCGGTAGCGACGTCTTCCCGCTGCTGCGTCTCGTTGACCTTCGCTACGACGCCATCGAGCGTCTGTGCGAAACTGGACGAGGGGGTGCCCGGCGCCGCGCCGGGCGCGACGTTCGGCTGCGCTTCGCGAAGCGCTCGACTGCGCGCGATCACGTCTGCGCGGATCGCCATGACGTTCGAGATGGTCGGATCGGACATCGTCACGCCCTCCGCTGACGTCTGCGCGGACGTGTTCCGGCCGAACCGCACCGTTGATACGATCGGGTCACTTGCTGCCCTCCTGGACGCAGGTCCGGGTTCGGCTCGTGCCCTCGACGATCGTCAGCTGCGTTCCGGAGAATGTCGCCGTGATGCCGTCGCCGACATATTGCAGCCTCTGCGTGGGCGCGCTGAGGATCCGGGGAGGAGCATCGTTCCCGTCGCGCAGGTCGAGCCGCAGTCCATCGTCCTTGTAGTCGATCAGCAGCCTGCTTCCGTCGTCGCAGCGATAGCGGTGACGGCCGAGTTGCCCGCTCGACACCCCGCTGTCGGCGGAATGAACCTCCTGCTGGGTGGGCGGGTCGCTGGGCGCGGGCTTCGAGCAGCCGGTCAGGACCACGAAGCCGACCATCGCGACGATCTTGATGCCAATCATCGTACCTTCCTCCGATAGTGCTGCGCTATGCGGCGCCGGTCGGCTCCGCGGACCGCCTGTCCGGCGCGCCAGTGAAGGTAGGCCGCAAGTCGGTCGTCGGCCTCGATCATCAGTACGCGCAGACGACGCAGAACCATCGCGGCGATCGGGAGCGAGAGCAGGCCCCGGAGGGCGCAGCTGTGCGACACCGTGGTGCCGCCGTCGTCGCCCTGGAGTTCGAAGCGCTCCTCGATCATGAACACGTGAGGAATGCCGCACGACCAGGCGAAAGCCCGGGGCTTGTCCAGGTGGTCGACCTCGGCGGGTGAACGGACGGAGCGTGACCAGCCCGGAAAGGCGAACGTGCACTGGGTTTCGCCAACCTGGCTGGCATCGTCGAGCTGGATCATCGGCCTCCAGGCTTGACGGTGCTCGGGCTCTATCAGCGCGGACCAGATCCGCAGCGGCGGGCCATGGAAAACTCGGGAAATCGTGATCTCCGGCATGGGTATCCCCATCATCGATATGGGAGGGCGGCACGACGGTGCCGCCCTCCTCGTTCGTCAGGCCATGGTCTTCCCGAAGGTCTGACCGTGATCATCGCCTTCGTGCTCTTCGTTGTAGTGCTCCGGCAGCTCGATCGCCTTCTGCCCGAACCGCGCGTAGAGGGTGGGAAGCACGAAGAGCGTCAGCAGCGTCGCCGAGATCAGCCCGCCGATGACGACCGTCGCCAACGGCTTCTGCACCTCGGCACCGGCACCATGTCCGAGCGCCATCGGTACGAAGCCGAGCGATGCCACCAGCGCCGTCATGGCGACCGGACGCAGGCGCTGCATCGCACCAACATGCGCCGCCTCGGCGCGGTCCATGCCCGAACGGATCAGGTCCTGGATGGAGCTGACCATGACGAGGCCGTTGAGGACCGCGATGCCGGACAGCGCGATGAAGCCCACCGCGGCGGAGATCGAGAAGTCCATGCCGCGCACGAAGAGAAGCAGCACGCCGCCCACCAGCGCGAAGGGCACGCCGGTGAACACGATCGCGGCATCACGCACCGATCCCAGGGCGCCATAGAGGAGGAACAGGATCAGGACGAAGCAGGCCGGGATGACCAGCTTCAGCCTTGCGCTGGCCGACTGGAGGTTCTCGAACTGTCCACCCCATTCGAGATAGCTGCCCGGTGGCAGGCGCACCTGGCTGCCGATGGCAGCCTGTGCGTCGGCCACAACGCTTCCGACGTCGCGACCACGCACGTTGGCCTGCACGACCACCCGGCGCTTGCCGTTTTCGCGGCTGATCTGGTTCGGCCCGTCCACGACTCCGATGTCGGCGACGCTGGAAAGGGGAACGAAGGACCCGCCGGCGACCGGAACCTGGACCTGCTGCAGCAGCCCCAGATCCGAACGCTGCGCCTCCGAGAGGCGGATGACAACCGGGAAGCGGCGGTCTCCCTCGAAGATCTGCCCGGAGGTGCGGCCACCGAGGGTGGCGGTGACGGTGTCCTGCACATCCTGAGCGGTGACGCCGAGGCGTGCCATCGCATCGCGGTTGACGCGGATGTCGAGCATCGGGAGACCCGTCGTCTGCTCGACCTTCACGTCGGCCGCGCCTTGCGTCTTGCGCAGGATTGACGCGACCTGCTCCGCCGTCCGGTTCATGGCGGAGAAATCGTCGCCGAAGACCTTGACGGCGATGTCGCCGCGAACGCCTGCGATCAGCTCGTTGAAGCGCATCTGGATCGGCTGGGTGATCTCGTAGGCGTTGCCCGGGAACTTCGCGAGATTGCCCTCGATGCGCTTGACCAGATCCTCCTTCGCCAACTTGGGGTCGGGCCAGGCGTCGCGCGGTTTCAGGATGACGAACATGTCCGTGGCATTGGGCGGCATCGGGTCCGATGCGAGCTCGGCGGTGCCCGTCTTCGAATAGACGAACTGCACCTCGGGCTGCTTCGACATCATGCGTTCGATCGGCACCTGCATCGCCTGGCTCTGCTGGACCGACGTCGCCGGGATGCGCAGCGACTGGATGAGCAGGTCACCCTCGTCGAGCTGCGGCAGGAACACCTGCCCCAGCGTTCCGAACGCTAAGACCGCCAGGACGAGGCTGCCGACGGCCGCCCCGATCGTGATCGTGGGACGCCTCATGGCCCGATTGAGCCCCGGCTCATAGCGCTTCTTGAGCCAGGTGACGATGCGGCCGTCCTCCTCATCGACCTTCTTCGACAGCCAGATGGCAATCATCGCAGGCACGAAGGTGAGCGACAGCACGAACGCGAAGGCGAGCGCGATGATGACGGTGAGCGCCATCGGCACGAACGTCTTGCCCTCGACGCCGGTGAGCGTGAGCAGCGGTACGTAGACGAGTATAATGATCGCCTGTCCGTATACCGAAGGCCGGATCATCTCGCGCGCGGCAGCCGCCACGCTCGCGAGCCGCTCCTTGACGGTGAGCCGTCGGCCTTCGTGATGTTGGCGCTCCGCGAGCCTGCGCAACGCATTCTCGACGATGATGACCGCACCATCGACGATCAGGCCGAAGTCAAGCGCGCCGAGGCTCATGAGGTTGGCAGAGACGCCTGCCTTGAGCATCCCGAATCCGGTTAGCGTCATCGTGATCGGAATGACGAGCGCTGCGATGAGCGCCGCGCGGAAGTTTCCGAGCAGGAGAAACAGGACGACGATGACGAGGACCGCGCCTTCGCCGAGGTTGCGCGCCACCGTCCGGATGGTGGAGTTAACCAGCTCGGTGCGGTTGAGCACCGGCTGCACCACCACGTCCGGCGGAAGCGAGGCGTTGATCGTCTTCAGCTTGTCCGCGACCGCGGTCGCGACCGAGCGGCTGTTCTCACCGATCCGCATGATCGCGGTGCCCACCACGACCTCGGTGCCGTTCTCGGACGCGGAACCCATCCGGATCGCCTGTCCGGTGCGAACGGTCGCGACCTGATCGAGCGTCACGGGCACACCGTTGCGGGTCGCCACGACGGTCCGGGCCAACTCGCCGGTGTTGCGGACCAGAGCGTCCGACCTTACCGCCAGTCCCTCACCGTTGCGGTTGACGAAGCCGCCTCCGACACTGGTATTGTTCCGCTCGAGAGCGTTACCCAGTTCGGTCAGCGTGATGCCGAGTGAAGCGAGCTTCTGGACATCGGGGACGACCAGGAACTGCTTGGCATAGCCTCCGATCGAGTCGACACCAGCCAGGCCGGGCGTGTTCTTCAGTAGCGGGGTGACGATCCAGTCCTGCGCGGTACGCAGATAGGTCGCCTTGTCCTCCTCGCTCGTCAGCCGATCGCCCTCGGGGGTGATGTAGCTGCCGTCGGGCTGCTGGCCCGGCTCGCCGGGCTTGTGCTTGTCGTCGGCGCGGTGCTGCAGGCGGACGGTGTACATGTACACCTCGCCCAGACCGGTCGCGATCGGTCCCATTTCGGGGTTCACGCCGTCGGGCAGGTTCTCGGCCACGCCCTGCAGCCGTTCGCCGACCTGCTGGCGGGCGAAGTAGATGTCGGTCGCGTCGGAGAAGACGGCCGTGATCTGGGCGAAGCCGTTGCGGCTCAGCGAGCGGGTGTATTCGAGGCCCGGGGTGCCGGCGAGCGCCGTCTCGATCGGGAACGACACCTGCTTCTCGACCAGCTCGGGCGACAGCGCTGGCGCGCGAACGTTGATCTGCACCTGATTGTTGGTGATGTCCGGCACCGCGTCGATCGGCAGCCGGTAGAGGGAGAAGGCGCCGATGGTTGCGGCGATGACGGCGAGCAGCAGGACGAGCCAACGCTTCTCGACCGCCCATGTGACGATGCGGGCGATCATGATCTCAATCCTCTACCGCTTCGCTCTTGCCGAGTTCGGCCTTGAGCGTGAAGCTGCCGGTGGTGGCGATCTGCTCACGGCCGGTCAGGCCGGAGCGGACGATCACCGTGTCACCGGATGCGTCGCCGAGCTGCACCTGGGTCGCCTGGAAGCCGTTCGGAGTTCGTACGAAGACGACCGATTTGCCCTCGTCGGTCTGCACCGCCGTGGTCGGCACACGGATCGCACCGCTGCCGCCGCTGCCCGTCAGTTCGACCGAAGCGGTCACGGGTTCGCCGACGCGCCAAGTGCCACCACGATTGTCGAGCGTCGCGATCGACGGCACGAGGCGGGTCTGGGGATCGAGCGCTGGCGACACGAAGGTGATCCGCGCCGTCGCCTGCCGGCCCGCGGCCTTGACCGTCACGACGTTGCCGGGACGGACGCGGCCGGCATCCTCCGGCTTGAGGTTCAAAGCCAGCGACACCTGGCCGAGATTGGCGATGCGATAGAGCTCGGCATCGGCCGTCACGGTCTGACCGAGGGTCACGGGCCGTGCGATCACCTGGCCCGAGATCGGTGCGGCGATTCCCAGCCGGTTCAGTCCCGCCCCGCCGACGCCGGCTGCCGAAACGGTGCTCTGCGCCTGGGTCAGCGCGATGCGCGCCTCCGTCGCTGCGGTGCGCGCCGCGATCAGGTCCTGCTCGGGCGAGACCTTCTGCGAGAACAAGCGCTGTTCGCGCGCGAGATTGGAGTTCGCGAGCTGCAGCCGTGCACGTGCGGCCTGCACCTCGCCCTTGATCTGTGCGGCCTCCCGGCTTTCGATCACGGCGATCGTTTGACCTCGGCCGACGGTCTGCCCGAGATTGCGCGTGAGCGCGACCACCCGACCGGCGATGGCAGCTGACACGACCTGTGTGCCCTGCGGATCGCCTTCGATGATTGCAGGAAGCTCGATCGTTCCCGCACCTCCGACGATCGGACGGCCGATCTGGACTCCGGCTGCGGCGATCTGCTCCCGCGTGAGCGTCACGGCATCCTTCTGCGCCGGTGCTTCCGCCCCGGCGTTCGCCGACGCGCTGTTCGATGCCTCGTTCGCAGCGGCTTCGTTTCCGGCGTCGCTTCCACCGCCGCATGCCGACAGCAGGAGGGCGGCCGTCGCTGCGCCCACGAGATAATAGCTTTTCATCACTGGTTTCCCCCAACGGGCGCAGGGGCGGTCAGCCGCTCCACTTGCGCGCGTGCATTCTGGTAGTTGGCGAGCGCGTCGATCGCGGCGACGCGCGTCTCGGCGAGGGTGCGTTCGGCGTCGAGCAGTTCGAGTTGCCCGAACTTGCCTTCGCGATATCCGATGCGCGCGATCCGAGCCGCTTCCTGCGCGGCCGCCAAAGCCGGTCCGGACGCCGCACGCGCAGTCGTCGCCGCGTTCGCCGCCTGAGCCTGCGCGTCAGTGATGGCTTGCTCGATGTCGAGCGCCGTCACCCGGCGAAGAGCGTCCGCCTGGGTACGCTGTGCAGTCGCCTGTGCGATCGCCGCGCGGCCGTTGTTGAACACCGGGATCGGTATCGAGACCGTGAAGACGGCCGCGGTGTCGTTCGTCGCTTCCAGCCTGCGCAGCGCCGGACCGACGTTGATGTCCGGCACCCGATTGGCGCGCGCGAGCCTTACGCCCGCATCCGCGATGCTGAAGTCGGCATCGGCTGCGGCCAGCGCCAGCGTTCCGACCGTTCGTACCGGTGCCGCCGGCCCATAGGCCGCCGCGTCGGGCAATCGATCGAGCAACGTCTCGTCGAGACGGCCATCGATCGGCTGACCAATGCGTCGCGCCAGATTCGCCCGGGCCGCGTCGGAAAGTCGGAGCTGACGCTCGACGTTGGCCTCGGCGTTGATCCGCGCGACGTCGGCGCGCTGTTGTTCGAGCGGCGACGCCCGTCCGGCCTGCACGCGAACACTTGCCGCGCGGAGTGCGTCGCCCGCTATCCGCGCCTGATCCCGCGCCGTCGTCACCCGCCGCTCGGCTGCGACCGCTTCGACGTAGAGCTGCGTCACCTGCAACCGCACGTCCGCGGCTATGATGGCCGCCTGGATCTCGGCGCGTGAGAGTTGGGCGTTGGCAACTCCGACCCGGGCGCTGCGCTTGCCACCCAGTTCGATCGGAATGGCGAACCCGACCGTAGTCTCTGCGGCGCGCACGCCCCGATAGGGTCCGGAGCCCGTTATATTCTCAATCTGTCCTTGGAAGACCGGGTTGGGGCGCAATCCCGCAACGGTCCGGCCCGCACGTGCGGCTTCGATGGCAGCGGTAGCGGCCGAGGTCGAAGGCGCCGAGCCGCCGGCAGCGACGACCGCCTGGTCGAGCGAATAGATCGGTCCAGCCTGCGTGATAGGCGCAGGCGGCCCGGCTTGCGCGTGGGCCACCGAGGCGCACGACGCCGCAGCCAGCAAGGCTGCGCACAATTTCTGCATTGTCGAGGAATCCTAACGAATGTCGTCAGGCCGGGTCATCCCGGCCGGCAGCATCCGTCAGGCGTTTGGCGGCCGCAACGCCGGATCGACGGAACTCAGCGCCCGCACGGCGTCGAAACCGGGTTTGGGACGAGCGCCCTCGATATTGAAGGTGACCGGGATGGCGTCAGCCTGCGGAATGCTCAGAGCCTGTCCGTGACAGGTTCCATGATGATGCGGGATCGCCTTGTCGGCATCACCCTGCGACTGATCGGCATCACCATCTACATGGACGACGCCTGTGCATTCGATCGTCGTCGCCTGCCCCGGCACTTCGCGCGCGTGGACGGTCGCCGTCATCACGAGCGACGACGCCAGCAGGAGGAGCAGCAAGGACCAGGCGCGGGCCAGCATGGGAACGCGCCTATCACCATGACGACCCGATGTCATGCGTTCTCTCCGCGATGAGGGCGATTGTAGGCACTGGACCTGTCAGCAAAACGCCATGCGGGGATAGCATCCGCGAACACCCGCCACGCGGAGCGGAGGAAGATAATCGCAATGACGCCTCCGACCACGATGTCGGGCCATGCGGCACCTGTGAGGTGGACGAGGCTCGCTGCGATGAGCACTCCGATGTTTGATGCGACATCGTTGCGCGAACACTCGAAGGTGCTCGCCATGTTCACGTTCGCAGCGCGGAAACGCCACAACAGCGCCAGACACGTGAGGTTCGCTGCCAGCGCCGCCCCGCCGAAGCCGAGCATCAGCGTCGAAGACGGCGGCACGCCGTTGGCGATCTTACCGGCGATTTCGACGAGGACGGCGATGCCGAATACCAGGATGAGGCCGCCCTTGGCGATCGCCGCTCCCGCCTCCCAACGTGCGCCACGATTGAGTGCATAGAGGCTCAGCCCATAGACCACGGCATCGCCGAACATGTCGACAGAGTCCGCCATCAGCGCCGACGAGCGGGCCAGCAGCCCACCACCGAACTCGATGGCGAACATCGATAGGTTGATGACCATGACGACGATCAGCGCGCGTCGCTGCTCGGCCTTACGGCCAAGTTCCGCGATCGTGTCGCGCTTTGCTGAACAACAGGCGTCCGCCATCATCGTGCTCGATTCGTTGGGTCGGACCCCCTATATGAACCCTCATCCCACTAGAGGGTCAAGGGTCTGTGATGAAGATCGGTGAAATAGCAAGATTGACCGGGTTGAAGGTCGAGACGGTACGCTTCTACGAAGCGGAAGGATTGATCGGGGCGCCGATCCGCAGCGGAGGGAACTACCGCGTTTACAACGGCTCCCACCTGGATCGCCTGTCGTTCATCAAGCGCTCGCGCGATCTTGGCTTCACCCTCGACCAGGTGCGTGACCTTCTGCGGTTAGCAGACGATCCGCGCGGCTCCTGCGCGGAGGTCGATGCGATCGCCGCGGTTCACATCCATGAGATCGATCGCAAGCTCGCCGATCTCGCCGCGCTGAGAACCGAGATCGTGCAATGGGGAGCGACCTGCGACGCGACAACGATCGCCGATTGTCGGATCATCGACGCACTTTCGAACGCTGGCTGACTAAGCCTTCAGGCCGTCAGATGCTGGTATAGGACCGTGCCCCATAGACGCGGCGCGATCGCGTCCCTATGTTGTCCACATGGCCACTGTTCTGACCCCTCGCGAACAGCAAGAGACCGCCTCGATCGCGTGGCAGCTTGGCGGTTACGATGACATGTTACGCCTCGAGCGGGAGCTCAAGGCTATGAAGGCTGCGGGCAAGCGCCCTAAGATGGTCATTGACCAGGCGACCGGTAAGCGGAAATTGGTCGAGGCCTGAGCCTTGTTCTCACTGACGCTGGCCGTTGTCACAGGCGTTGCAATCCTCCTTCCTGGCTTCTTCGCAATCCTGCTCTGGAATACCCGCGCCCGCCGGTACGCCGTTGCGCGCCCGGATCTGCCGGTTAACGCATTGAGCGTGCTGGCGATCGGGGTCGCCGTTTCCCTGATCGCGCACCTGCTGACCGGGCTTGCTATCGGGCTGGTGCAAACGCTTCTGATCGACGTCAGCCGCTTCTTGCCCGCAGATTACCGGACGCCCGCGGTCAATCCGATCGGCACGTTGCTGATCGTCGCGCAGGGTGGGCCAAAGGCAGCCGCGTTGAGCGCTAGTGATCTGGTGTGGGGCATTTGCGCACCGATTTTCTCGACGCTGGCAGTCGTCATGCTGATGGCCGACGATGCACTCGATGTCGCTACGGAAGGGTGGGACTTTGGCGGGCACGGCTGGGCCTACACGCATATCATCAAGCCTACGCAGCACGGTCATCGCCCGATCGCCTATGTGCTGACCGATCTCCAGCATGACGGACTTGGGGTCGGCTATCGCGGCGTGGTCGCCGACATCCGCCAGAGCAGCGATGGCCAAACGCAGAGCATCAGCCTGGCCTCCCCTGCTCGCTTTCTTTTCGAACTCAAGCCCGGCACGTCGCGACGTTGGACGCCGTCCAGCGAGCCTGCGCTGGTTCGCTACGCGGAACGTCCGGTCGGAGACGTGATCAGCCTCGACCAGAAGGTCATCCACGATATCGTGGTCTCGACGCCGGCCACCGATCTGTTGCGCGAGCTGCGCGACCTCGACACGCAGCGCCAGCATGGGTGATTTCTTGACCTTCATTGCTCCCAAGGCGCTGCTGTGGATCGGTTTCGTCGTCAGCATGGTGTTGACCGGCCTGTTGGTCGCGCTCGCGGCATGGGCAGTCGCAGGTCCGTGGTGGCCGACGACGCTGGTTCAGAACGGCTTTCGCCGTCATCGTTCCTGTTGGGCGCTGATTCAGGCATTCGCCATTGCCACGCTTCCCATCCTGCTGCTTGGCGAACACGGCGTCGGCGTGGGGGCCTTGATCTTCCTGGTTTTCGCGCCACGATACGTTAACTGGCGGGTTCGCTGGGGCGCCTGGCACGATGACAACGAGGCGACCCGCACCACCGCCCGCACGATCCGCAATCGCCTGCGGGACCGACAGGAAGAAGCTGCGATGCCACCAGGTGCCGGCCCATGGCCGGAATATGTAAACGACGTGGTTCGCGCGACTAGGGACCAGCTTTATACGCCACCAGAGACGGTAGTGCCACCTGATGCCCTCCCTAGCTGACATAGGAATCGCAGCTATGTCATCCGCGCAAATTCGTGATTCCGAGTAACTAGTTCAGCCCGAGCTTGGCAAAGAAGGCCTCGTTTCTCAGCCGGGCATCATGAAGCAGCTTGTTGTAAGGCAGAACCTCAACGACGGCATTGTGGATGGGCGAAAAGCCAAAGTACCCCTCGCCATCCGCACTTTTATTCTGAGCAATCGACATTGATACAACCTCGACCAGCTTTGGCGTAAAATCAGCGACGACGAAGCAGATAAATCTGGTGCTGGGAGGAATAGGTTTGCGGAACCTGCCGGTGCGATCCTTGAACGCTCCGCCGTTCCGCATGATGTTTACATATTCAAGCACCTGCGTGACCGGGTTGTCGCTATGACTGTAGTTGGGTCGGCCGGGTCGCTTGAATTCGACAATGATAATCGGTTCGTCAGTACCTTCACGGTCGAACGCCAGCGATCGATCGAAAACAACGGCGACGTCCGGTTCGCGGGTACTGTCGCTGTCGGTGAGAAACGTTGTGAAGGGCTTGTCGGACTTCAAATAGGAATAGAAGGCTAGTCGATCATCCAGAATCCATAGGTTATGGTCTTCATAGTCGAGCGCTTCGCCATCCGAGCGGATCGGTATGATGAGGTCATGGACGATCTCCTCACGCAAGTAGTCTCGCTTCTCCGGATCGACGTACGCCAGCGAACTGTCGAGGAGATCGAGGATCTCCTTCCGCTTAACGACATATTCGGCGAGCGACGCTTTCTTGTCCGAGTTGATCGCACTGGCAACCTTCTGCACCCGGTCGACGACCTCACTGGCATTGCCGGCGGATAGTGCCTTTATCTCGCGCTTCGTCTCGCGTTGCTTGCGTCGACGCTGGCGCGCCAGCTCGATATAAATATCCTCCTCCGACTTGGCGTTGAGCGATAGATGCTCCTCGACGAAAGCCGGGATATTGCTGGCGACGGCCAGAAACTGCGGGTTCTCACGTACGACGCGCAAGGTAATACCGGCCTGTTTGGTGCGAACCTGTTCGATATAGGGCGCTAGGTGTCGCTTGGCAGCGTCGACCGCCGCCTGATGCAGGCTGCGATAGTCATCTTCGCGGAACGTGAAGTTGGTGCGCTCCTGATTAACGTGGCCGTTCAGGTAGTCGCCTGACACCAAGCCGATATAGACGGAGTCGCTATTTTCACCGATGTAACCAAGCCCAAGCTGATTATCGATTTTCTCGTCGCGAACAACGCGGCCATCGCCCACATACAGGTTCCAGTGCTTGCCGCCGTCGTGCAGGCGCAATCCCTTGTTGAGCAGGATGTGGTACATATCAACGTCGATCGGTTCTTCCCCGGGCTCGAGGACGACTTTCAATGTCTCGGGCGTGTCGGACTCGACGTTGCTGCTGTAAAAATCGAGCAGGCTGATCCGCTCGGCACGATCAACAAGCGTGAAGGATGGCACTTCATAGCTGGCGAAGTTGCGCAGGAAATGACCAATGATGTGCGCGGCTATCGTGTCGACCTTGCGAGGACAATGCGCACTGTAGGATTGCACGTAAGGCTCCAGCCGCACTTTCGTGCCGATGGTCGGGGTCGCACCCGCAAGCCGCAACTCATGGCCAATCAGCGGACTGGCGTCGTTCTGGGCGACAGCGAAGTCGAACGACCGGTGCAGCGTTGAGCCGCCTTCGCTGAAGCTGCTGTTGACGTGCGTGTTCTGAAACACCTTCAGCCAGGAAAGGCGACCCACCCCCTTACCGCCGCGGCTGATCTTGCTGGCGGTATCTGCGGTGCGGAACGCGCGCCAATTGTCGGTGTTCAACCCGATCCCGTTGTCTTCAATCAGGAAGCCAGCGACCGGTGGGTTTTCGTCGTCCGAGCTGCTGCGTAGGATCGTCACCGTGATGACGCCCTTCGCCGTCGCCTCACGATCCCAGCGCGCCTCGATGGCATGGAACGCGTTGGCGATTGCCTCGAACAACGGGAACAGCGCGTTCAACGGAGAGGGCGCGAAACCAAGGTTGCGCACGCGGCCTGCCAGGCTGAACTGGAAGTCATCGGATGTGTCGGTCTTCACAGCGTCCCCTCGCCCTTATGCCTATGCGACATCCTCGCCAACGCCAACCCATCCCTTCCGCGCCTGCTCATTACGCAAAGCCTTCGCCGGCGTGATTGCGGAACGCCTCCTGATCGCGAACATACTCGCTGAGCATCTCGAGCGACTTATGGCGGCTGTGCTCTTTCATCTTAAACAAATTGGCACCATGGCGACCCGCCTCGGTCAGGAAGCCGGCGCGCAGTGAATGGCCTGAGAAAAGTGCCGGATCATAGCCGGCTGCGGCTGCGCGCGCCTTGACCACCAGCGCCACTGTTTGCGGACTAACTGGCTTTTCGGTGAGGCGGCCGTGCGGTGTGAGACGGCGGAACACGGGCCCCTCGGTGATGCCCGCGACCTCCAACCAGGCGCGGTAATGGCGCACAGGCTCCATGCGACGACCATCGAGGACCGCGACGCTCTGCCCCTTGCCCTCCTGATCGCCCTTCGAAAACGGAATCGTGACCAGCAGCCCGCGTGGATCTTCGGCCACATCGGCGATGTCAATCGCGACCAGCTCAGAGCGGCGGAACGCCCCCATCATGCCGATGCTCAGCAGCGCGCGATCCCGGTAGTCGATGAGGGCGGAGCCGGTGATATGGCGCACCATGTCACGCAGCACGTCGCTGTCGGCCGGCCGCTTCTTCGCCGGGCGATCGCTGCGTTTGGCGTTACGGATACCCCGCATCACGCGATCCAGCGCGGCCGCGCCGGCTTGTACGGTTGGCGGTTCGAGCTCAGCGGCGCGGTGGGCAAAGACGATCGCGGCCAGCCGCCGACCGATGGACGACTTGGATAACGGTCGCCCATTCGAATGGGTGCTACCGTCTCTGGCAAGCTCGCTTAGGAACGCAGCCGTGACAATGGGTGAAGCCGGGAGTGAGGCGTAGCCGCGTGTGTCGCACCAGGTCGTGAACAGTCGCCAGTCGGACCGATAGGCACGCAAGGTCGCATCCGCCGATGCGCGCGCCAGGAAATGGTCGACCCGGGCGCGGTCGCTCTGGTTAAGATCCGGTGCGAGATCGATTGACGCTGGCGACAGATCGATCGGCCCGATCGCGAGAAGCGCGCGGCGCTCCGCGGCATCATCGCCGATCATACTGGACCGTCATGCACAGGATCATAGAGAGTCACGTCCTTGTGCCATGACAGCGTGCCCTCCTGACGTAGCCAATGACCAAGCGGGCGCACTCGAGCCTTGTCACCAAAGGGAAAGATACCGGACTGGTGCTCGTAGATCGAGACGCTGGTCCAGCTTGCGAGGTGAGGTGTCGTCAGCGCTCGCTTCCCAAAGGCGATGGCACCGTCATCGCTGTCTTCGCGTTGATAGTGCTTCAGAAAAGTTCGCCCCGATCGTTCGCGGGGCCGGCCAAAGATGAAGTCGTAGCCATAGACAGTATCCCCCTGGCCATCGTTTGGTGGGCCGTCGATCTTCAGATGCTCGTCCTGCAGCTGGTAGCAGGTCAGGCACCGCTCCATGGCGATGACGTTACCGACACATTCCGGATACACACACTCGTCTCTGCTAACGTCAGTCGTCGTCTGGCAGACGACGCAGCTTAGCTCGGTCTCGCCGGGCACCTTGGCGGCAAACTGGGCTAGCTTTGGGAGATCCACCGCATAATCGTACGGCGTGGCCTCAAAGCAGGCAGGACAGAGATAGGCATGCTGCCTGGGATTGAAGCCGAAAAGGTCGATCGCCTCCGCGGGTGTGAGGAATTCGATGGCACAGGCCACCTGGCCGACAACGGCGCTGTAGACGTGGTCATCCAGGCCGAAGATGGCGAACTTGCTCTCCCCCTCCATCGCAAACAACCGGTCAACCCATGATGTCTCCGCAAAAAGCGCGTTTGCCGCCATTAGGATGGTACGGGTGACCTCACCCGCAGTGAAGGTTACGCGCGGCGCCGAATGCATGATGCGGTTGCGGTCTTTGCGAACCGCGGTCCAGAAGGTGTTGAACGCCGGGTCCAGCGGCGGGTCCGCAACGCTGTTGTGCACGGCTACGAGCTTTGACGCCTCGAGGCTCGGCAGCTCGCCAAACGATGTTGCCCCCTTCGCCGCCTTCGGGCTCCAGTCGGCTGGATCGCCAAGGAGGAGGTATGGCGACACGCGCGCGATCCGGCCCTTGAGGCCGAGCTCCATCGCTTGCTGGATAAGGCTGTAGGCGTTCGACAGTGCAGGCTGCACACTTCGCCAATAGTCGTCGGTCGCCTCCGCATCCCCACTGGCACCAACTCCGATGGACCACGCGTCGTGCGCGTCCATGGTGATCTTCCATGCCAGGTAGAGCTGATTGACGCCGGCATCGTGAAATTCATCCGGCGTCGGCACGTCGATGATCACTGTTTCGGCTCCGTTCCGACCCATAATTTTGCCTGCCACCTTGCTAGCAGGAATCGGGCTTATCGCTAGTAACTATTGTGGCTGTCGGGATCGATGGCGGCTTGCGTTTACCCCCTCGCCTCTTCGCTATCATGGTGGCATATATAACTCCTAATGCCACCACACGCGGGCTTTGCCATATGACGCTACAAGTTAACATCACACCAAATGGTCGTATGAGCCTGCCGGTGGGCATTCGAAAGCGCCTAGGGCTTGAGGATGGCGGTGCGGTCCTTGTCGAAGAAACGCCGGACGGAGTTATCCTGCGCACCGTGGAGCAGGCGGTGGCAAAGGCGCAAGCAATCGCCAAGCGCTACGCACAACAGCCCGGCGCGTCGGTCGATGACTTTCTTGCCGTACGGCGCGAGGACAGCGGCGAATGACCCATGTCGTTCTCGATGTCTCGGCGATCCTCGCACTGTTGAAAGGCGAGCGCGGTGCCAGCAAGGTCGGCAGCGTGATTGCGGATGCCTCAGTGTGCGCGATCAATCAGGCGGAGGTCATCAGCCACTTTGTTCATCTAGGCGCGCCGCTTGACGACGTGCGGGCGATGCTGGCGGCCCTGCCCTATACCGTCGTCGCGGCGGATGATGCGCTCGCCTGGGATGCCGGTAACCTGCGCGCTGCCACCTCATCGGCCGGGTTGTCGCTGGGCGATCGCTTCTGCCTCGCTTTGGCCAAACGCCTCGGCGTCGCGGCGTACACCGCCGACAAAGCGTGGCGCGACATAGCAGGCGACGTGGCCGTGAAGATCGTGACTATCCGGTAGGTTGTGAGGTGCACACCGAACCGCCCCCATCTGCCGCACTTGAGGCGTGGCTCGATGCCAACGGGACGATCGAAGATCGCTACGGTCACCTCCTGCTCGAACAGATCAAGCCAATCGACAAGAGTCTGATCGACGCTCTTCGCCCGTATTTTGAGTCAGCTCATCTCGACGCGCGCGAACATTTTCATAAGCAGGTCGGCATCGACCTTCACCCGGACGCTGGGGCGGCGGGAGCCCATGCCTGCTATCCAGACTGCCTGCCGGCCGTCGCCCGGCGTGGCCTATTTGGCGAAGTAGTCGCCGGCTTGGTAACCCAGGCCTATGCAGAGGAACTCGTCGGCGAGCATCAGTGGTCGGTCCCGATCTTCCTTTTCCGCTTCCATGCCGATGTGGAGAGCTATCTGTGGGACCTTCGCTACGATCCATCCCGCAAGCGCCAGGTATTCGGTCGCTTCGGTTCCGACTTCGTCGGGGTACGGCTCGACGCGGCCGGGAACGTGGTCCGGGTCATCGTCGGGGAAGCAAAGTGGCGCGCCTCCCTTACCAACTCGGCCGTCGCCGCCCTCCTCCATGGCGAGAAGAACCTGAAAGATCCGACTACGGGCAAGAATGTCCACAACGGTCGTGGCATTTGGTTTGAGGTGAATCGGGATAGCGTCGTTCCGAAGGGCTTGCGTCAGCTGCAGCGCCTGCTGGAGCTGCGGGATCCCGTGAATCATGCGACCGCCATTGCGTCCATGGACGCCGCGATCACCGCGACCGTACCCACGCTTGCTCGGACGAACCTCGTTGTGATCGCCGGCAACGCCGCAGCGACCCGCAAGAAACTGAATGTGCTGATCCCGTGGAAGAAGCCGCCGGCAGACTACACCGCCCCGCATGACTTGCAGGTTTGCGCCTTCGCCCGCGAGCCCGAACGGCGCACCGTCGCCGGCGACGCGACCGT
>NZ_JANINM010000385.1:55951-181496 GCF_024509055.1 Mesorhizobium sp.
TATGATGCTATCGCCAGCACTTGCGCGACACCGATACCTTCTACAGGTGTGCTTCATCGCGGTCGCATCCACGGTCTGCGTGTTGGTGACAGACGCATTTGCGTTCAGATCACCGGCCAATCTGGCCTGGATGATCGGACTCCCCGTTGCAGTGGGAATGATCGCGAACGTCGGTTGGGGTCGACGATGCTTCATGGCTATGGCCCTGCTGGGCGTTGCGCTGATCGTCGGAACGTTGATTGGTGTGAACTTCACCAGCTATGGCTGATGTCCGTCATCGCATCCTCAGACTGGCAGAAAGCGTGAGCAGGCCGACTACGATTGCGAGCGGGCGCGGATGATGGCGAGCACATTGTCATTTAGCATGAGCAGCCCGTCCCGCCCGCTGTCAGGTAATCTGAGCAGGAAGTCGCTCTGTTTGCGAGCAGAGGCTGCTATGATTGCAAGCGCCTACACCTAGGCGCTGATGCGGTTGGCCACGAGTTCGTCGACCACCGCAGGGTCGGCCAAGGTTGACATGTCTCCGACTTCGCCCGGTTTCCCTTCGGCAATCTTGCGCAGAATGCGGCGCATGATCTTGCCGCTGCGCGTCTTGGGTAGGCTGGGCGCAAACTGGATCGCATCGGGCGTGGCGATCGGACCGATCTCGCTGCGCACCCATTTGCACAGCGCGGCACGCAGGGCCTCGTCGCCATCCTGATCCGCGTTGAGCGTCACGAAGGCGTAAATGCCTTGTCCCTTGATATCGTGCGGCATGCCCACCACCGCCGCTTCCGCCACACGCTCATGCGCCACCAGCGCGCTTTCGACTTCGGCGGTGCCCATGCGGTGGCCCGATACGTTGATCACATCATCCACCCGGCCGGTAATCCAGTAATCGCCATCGGCATCGCGACGTGCGCCGTCTCCGGTGAAATAGCTGCCCGGGTAGGTGCTGAAATAGGTCTGAAAGAAGCGTTCGTGATTGCCGTAAACCGTGCGCATCTGACCGGGCCAGCTACGGGTGAGGACGAGATTGCCCTCCACCGCGCCGGCCAGTGTGCGGCCTTCGGCATCGACCAGTTCCGGAAATACACCCGGCAGCGGCTTGGTCGCCGATCCTGGCTTCGCCTCCGCCGTGCCGTTCACGGGCGCGATCAGCGCCGCGCCAGTTTCGGTCTGCCACCATGTGTCGACGATGTCGCAACGCTCGCCGCCGATCACGCGGTGATACCAGTTCCAGGCCTCGGGATTGATCGGCTCGCCTACGGTGCCGAGCAGCCGCAGCCGGGACAGATCGTGTTGTTTCACCGGCTCCTCTCCTTCGCGCATCAGCGCGCGGATCGCGGTCGGCGCGGTGTAGAACACGGTGACGCCCAGACGCTGGCACGTTTCCCATAGGCGTCCGGCATCAGGATAGGTCGGCACGCCGTCAAACATTACCGTGCTGGCGCCGTTCGCGAGCGGCCCGTAAACGACATAGCTGTGGCCCGTGATCCAACCGACATCGGCCGTGCACCAGAATAGATCGTCGTCGGCTAACCCGAATAGAAGATCCGTGGTGAGCGTGACCCACAGGAGATAACCGCCGGTGCTGTGCAGCACGCCCTTGGGCTTGCCGGTCGATCCGCTGGTGTAGAGAATGAACAGCGGATCTTCCGCATTCATTGGCTCGGGCGGACAATCGGCATCGACCCCTTTGCTCAAGTCGTGCCACCACCAATCGCGGCCCTCCTTGAGATCGACCTCGGTCGTCGTCCGCTGTACGACGATAACCGTTTCGACCCCGCCCGCCTTTGCACAGGCCGCGTCGACATTGGCCTTTAGGGGAACCGACCTGCCGCCGCGCCTGCCTTCATTGGCGGTGATAACGAGCTTGGCGCCGCAATCGGAAATACGATCAGACAGACTATCGGGTGAAAAGCCACCGAACACCACCGAATGTACCCCGCCGATTCGTGTGCAGGCAAGCATGGCGATCGCGGCTTCGGGTACCATCGGCATGTACAGGACTACCCGATCTCCCTTGGCGACTCCGCGGCCCTTCAACACATTGGCGAAACGACAGACTTCCGTATGCAGTTCGCGGTAAGTGAGGGTTCGCCCCTCGCCCGGCTCGTCCCCTTCGAAAACGATGGCGGCGTTGTCGCCACGGGCATCCAGATGGCGATCGAGGCAGTTGACCGAAACATTCAGTTCGCCGTCGGCAAACCAGCGAATGCCGAAGTCGGCTTTGTCGAAGCTGCTCTCGTCCGCTTTGGTCGGGAAGACGCTCCAGTTCAGGCGGCATGCCTCGGCCAGCCAAAAGGCGTCGGGATCGCGCTCCACCGATGCTTGCATCGCGTGAAGCCTGTCGGTTGCCGCCAACATGGTGATCTCGGCCTTCTCATAGACACGGCTTCGCACGAGAAAGCGTCGGCCCGTTCCGTTGTCGAGGCTGAACATCCCGCCCCGTCCCTCCACCACGTCGAGGATCAGCTGCGTGTGCTTCCATGCCGCGAATTGCTGCGCCCCGATATAGACTGGCGTGGTGCCTATGGTGCCGAGCAGCACGTCCGATCCGCCAAGGCAAAACTCGCTGCGGGGATAAACCATCGGGCTGGAACCGTCGCAGCAACCGCCCGACTGGTGGACCAGCACCGGGCCGTGACGGTCGACGATTTCGGCCAGCAGCGCCGCTCCCGCCTCGGTGGCAATCACACGGCGAACCAAAGCGGCCCGCCCCATTTTTCCCTCGTCCTGCTCGTCACCGTTCGCCATTATACGGTCAGGTCGAGGACGACCCGCCCTTCGATCTGGCCCTGCCGCATACGGTCGAACACCGAGTTGATGTCTTCGAGACCGGCAGTCGAGATCGTCGCCTTCACCTTGCCGTCGCCAGCGAATTCGAGCGATTCCTGCAGGTCCAGCCTGGTGCCGACGATGGAGCCGCGTATGGTAATACCGTTCAGTACCATGCCGAAGATGTTGAGCGGGAAATCACCCGGCGGCAGGCCGTTAAGCGCGACGGTGCCGCCGCGCCCGATCATGCCGACCGCCTGTTCAAAGGCCTTTTCGCTCACCGCGGTCACCAGCGCGCCGCGCGCGCCTCCGCTGGTCAATCGCCTTACCGTCGTGGCGGGATCATTGTCCGTCCGTGCGTTGACCGTCTCCACCGCACCGAGCCTGCGGGCGAGGTCGAGTTTGGCGTCGTCGACGTCGACGGCGACCACCTTCATCCCCATGGCCACCGCATATTGTACCGCCATATGGCCGAGACCGCCGATGCCGGAGATGACGACCGCATCGCCGGGCCGGGTATCGGTCATCTTCAGGCCCTTGTAGACCGTCACGCCCGCGCACAACACCGGCGCGATTTCGTTGAAGCCGACATTGTCCGGCAGGTGGCCGACATAATTGGGGTCGGCCAGCACGTAGTCGGCGAACCCGCCATTGACCGAATAGCCGGTGTTCAACTGGCTTTCGCACAGCGTCTCCCATCCACCGAGGCAGTGCGTGCAGTGACCGCAAGCGGTGTAGAGCCAAGGCACGCCGACCCGGTCGCCTTCCTTCACGTGGGTCACGCCCTTGCCCACAGCGGAGACAAAGCCCACGCCTTCGTGGCCCGGGATAAAGGGCGGCTCGGGCTTTACCGGCCAGTCGCCTTCTGCGGCGTGGAGGTCGGTGTGACACACACCGGAGGCCTGAATGGCAACCTGGATCATGCCGGGCTGGACCTCGGGCACCGGAACTTCCTCGATCCGCAGTGGCTCGCCAAAGGCGCGCACGACGGCGGCTTTCATGGTCTTGCTCATGACATCTCTCCTGTAGTTTTATCGTTCGAAGGCCGGGCGGCGGGCGAAACTCCGCGTCGCCGTGCCCGGGCTGTTCGCCTCAGAAGAAGCCGAGCTTCTTCGGGCTGTAACTGACCAGCATGTTCTTGGTCTGCTGATAGTGGTCGAGCATCATGCGGTGGTTTTCGCGCCCGATGCCGGATTGCTTGTAGCCGCCGAACGCCGCGTGGGCGGGATAGGCATGGTAGCAATTGGTCCACACACGTCCCGCGCGGATCGCGCGGCCGAAGCGGTAGCAGGTGTTCGCATCCCGGCTCCACACGCCCGCGCCCAGGCCATAAAGCGTATCGTTGGCGATGTTCAGCGCCTCATCCTGGTCCTTGAAGGTGGTGACCGACAGGACCGGTCCGAAGATTTCCTCCTGAAAAATCCGCATCCGGTTATGGCCACGGAACACGGTGGGTTTTACATAGTAGCCGCCTGCAAGATCGCCTTCGAACCGGGCTGCCTCGCCGCCGGTCAGCAGTTCGGCGCCCTCCTGTTTGCCGATATCGATGTAGGATAGGATCTTCTGCTGCTGTTCGGATGATGCCTGCGCGCCGATCATTGTCTCCAGATCGAGCGGATTGCCTGCCTTGATCGCCTCAACGCGCTGGATCGCGCGTTCCATGAAGCGGTCGTAAATGTTCTCATGCACCAGTGCCCGGCTTGGACAGGTGCATACCTCGCCTTGGTTGAGCGCGAACATCACTAGGCCCTCGATCGCCTTGTCGAGATAATCGTCGTCCTCGCGACATACGTCCTCGAAAAAGATGTTCGGACTTTTCCCGCCGAGCTCCAGCGTCACCGGGATCAGGTTCTCGCTGGCATATTGCATGATGAGCCGACCCGTCGTCGTCTCGCCCGTGAAGGCAATCTTCGCGATGCGGTTGCTGCTGGCGAGCGGCTTGCCGGCTTCCAAGCCGAAGCCGTTGACCACGTTGACCACCCCGGCGGGCAGCAGGTCGCCGATGATTTCCATCAGGACCATGATCGACGCCGGCGTCTGTTCGGCCGGTTTCAATACCACGCAATTGCCTGCCGCCAGTGCCGGTGCGAGTTTCCACACCGCCATCAGGATCGGGAAGTTCCACGGAATAATCTGGCCGACCACGCCCAGTGGCTCATGGAAATGATAAGCGACCGTATCGTGATCGATCTCCGAGATACCGCCTTCCTGCGCGCGGATGCAGCCTGCGAAATAGCGGAAGTGATCGATCGCCAGCGGAATGTCCGCGGCCATTGTCTCGCGTAGCGGTTTTCCGTTGTCCCAGGTTTCCGCGATGGCGAGCTCGCGAAGATTTTCCTCCATCCGGTCCGCGATCCGATTGAGGATCAAGGCTCGCTCGCTAACGCTGGTGCGGCCCCAGGCCTCCTTCGCCGCATGCGCCGCATCCAGCGCGGCTTCGACATCGGCCGCCTGACTGCGTGCCACCTGACCAATGGATCTGCCGGTAATCGACGAGATGTTGTCGAAATAGCGCCCGTCCTTGGGCGCGGTCCACTTTCCGCCGATGAAGTTGTCGTAGCGTTCCGCGAACGGCACCGTCATCGAAGTGGCGGGGTTGGTCTGTATGTCCATCACGTCATCCTCTCGAAACCGCCGGATCCTTCCGGTCGCGAGGACGATAGTTCCGCGAGATGGCGGCGGTGCACAGGGACTGCCGGTTGATGGAATGGGTCGATTGTCTCGCTATCGAGACAATGGGGAGACCAGATATGTCAGCGACGCTGCAAACCTACCCTTTCCATTCGACGATAGAGAGTAGCTCGACCGATGCCGAGTTCCTTTGCCGCCTTGGTGGCGTTGCCGTCTGCCCGCGCCAGCGCGCGGCGCAAGAAAGCCCGTTCCGAGTCAGCGAACGAGGTGGCTTCTTCGCCACCGAGGATATTCGAAGCCGTGCGGCGGCCCCCGAGACACGCGTTGGTCAGTTTGAACCGATGCCTTGCAGCGAAGGTCGCGCCGATGACCAGATCGTCCCGATCAACGGCCAGCAAGGCTGCATCGCCGCCTGGCAGATTGGCATCGATGATCCGGTACGAGGCGAAATGCGCGCGAAAGATGCCGCTCTCGATCCGGCGAGCGGCATCCTGCACGATCTTCTGAACGAGCATTCCCATCGCGGCGCTGTGGTCGTAGCGGCAGTTCGAGATATCCAAGGCGCCGACAAGCTGGCCGGTCGCATCGCGCACCGGCGCATCCATGCAGCTTATGCCCGTATTCCGGCTGGCGAAGTGTTCATCTCGATGGATCGTGACCGGTCGACCCTCGATCAGGCAGGTGCCGATCCCGTTCGTGCCTTCCCGGCTTTCGCTCCACACTCCGCCGGGCGTCAAGCCGATCCGATCGAAAAGCTCGCGGTCACCCGCGAGGCTACGCGCTTCCAGAACGACACCGTCATTGTCCGACAGCATCACGGCGCAACCCGTGGCAGAGACGATCTGGAACAGCTGGTCGAGCAAGGGACGCGCGACCTCCAGCATCAACTCACAGCGTTGCCGCCGCTGAATCAGGTCACTTGCAGATACAAGATCTGGAACCCGATCGGCTCCTGCGTCGAGACCGTGCTTTAGGCCCGAACGACACCAGCTGGCAGCAACAAGCGAATGCGCGGCACTGGCTGAGCAATGCAGGACCTCTTCGACAACTGCTTCATGCCGATCCTTCATCGCGCCGGGATACACGAAATGTCGCCAGTTGTCGAACCAATGCCGTAGTGTTCTGCATCCCGCCAGCGGCCTTTGGTGTGAAGAAAGGTATCCTTGCGTCGATAAATTGACATCACGCTGACCGGTCACCCTGCCTGCATCGTGCCATCCGGCAATTGCTTGCAGCCGCCCATCGGTTCGTCCGTCAGTCAGGACAGGTCGCTCATTTTGCGCTTACTACGGAGCCTGAACCAGATCCAGACGTTTCCATCATTGAACTCCAACCTTGAGCTGAGAAGATTTCCGATTTCCGATTTCCGAACGGAAACGGACTGTTCTGACTGTCTTTCATACCCTTCCGATCGGGAATGGTATGAGAGCCTAGTTAGGGGCAGGACCCATTGATGTGAGCGTCGCGATCTGATTCAGGCTCCGCGAGGAGACCGGAATGAGTGACCTGTTTTGGCTGACGGATGAGCAGATTGAGCGGCTGCGGCCGTTCTTTCCCAAGAGCCACGGCCGGCCGCGGGTGGACGACCGACGGGTTCTGAGCGGCATCGTCTTCGTCAACCGCAATGGGCTGCGCTGGCGAGATGCGCCCAGCGCCTATGGGCCACACAAGACGCTCTACAACCGGTGGAAGCGCCGGGGTGAGGCAGGCGTGTTCACGCGGATGATGGAAGGGCTGGCGGCGGCAGGCGCCGAGCCGAAGACGGTTATGATCGACGCCACCTACCTGAAGGCGCACCGCACGGCATCGAGCCTGCGGGTAAAAAGGGGGGCCTTGGCCGCCTGATAGGCCGCACCAAGGGCGGCATGAACACCAAGCTCCATGCCGTAGCCGATGCGAACGGACGCCCCTTGAGCTTCTTTATGACCGCCGGGCAGGTCAGCGACTACACCGGTGCGGCCGCGTTGCTGGACGACCTGCCGAAGGCTCAGTGGCTGCTAGGTGACCGCGGCTACGACGCCGACTGGTTCAGGGATGCGCTCCAGGCCAAGGGCATCCAACCCTGCATCCCAGGGCGGCGGTCCCGCAACGAGCCGGTCAGGTACGACAAGCGCCGCTATCGGCGACGTAACCGCATCGAGATCATGTTCGGCCGCCTCAAGGACTGGCGCCGCGTCGCAACCCGCTACGACCGCTGCCCGACCGTCTTCTTCTCCGCCATCGCCCTCGCTGCCACCGTCATCTTCTGGCTGTAATCAACGAGTCCTGACCTTAAAGCATGATCGCGCGCTTGGTGGGTGCCACTGCGGTAAGCATGTAACTGTCCCAAAACACCATCGTTTTTGGGACGGCAGCTATCGCCTGCGGTCTCCCGAAAGCCGCATGTCCGGAAACCACCCAGACCTAGCCATTAGATCGGCTCCGGGCACAACCCGGAAGCGGTCATTGAGTGTGGGGCGCTCCGCTGGACGGCGGTGCCCGGACGCATACACAATCACACGTCCCACCAACTTGCTGCTGTTCGCTATCCGTTCGCGTCTAGCGTACGTAAACCGCACTTTCGTGCAGTGAGCCCCGATAGGCGCACACCGCCGGATCGGCTTGGCTTCTCCCGGAAGCCTGCGGCCGATAGGCCGCCCCTGTGGCGGCGATAGCCGGCACGCAGCAAAGGCTCATTGCCCCTTAGGGCAATTCCGCATCCCCTTTCCTTGTCGTTTGATCCGCGTGTCCGCGGTTAAGTGATTCTGTTAAATAGGAATCGTTAAAAAGGTTAAGGGTCGAAAAGAGGTCAAAAAACCGCGTTTGTGCAATAGGTTGAGAAACCGTCCGGTGTGTGATCCCACGTGATTCGGTGTGTGATCCCACGATAGTGGGGTGTGTGATCCCACGACGGTTAGGTGTGTGATCCCACGATGACCGCTTGCCTCTTTGCGGGTCGATTATTGCTCAATCCACACTCTCAGCGCTCGTTGTCCGCTGTCGCCTTTGATGCGGATGAGCCTTGCGGTGTGTGATACCACGATAGTCAGCGTTCTCCGGCGAGCTTGTCCATTAGGTCGTCCACCTCGGCAGCGCGGCGGCGATCGGCATCGAACCGGTTCCGACGTTCCTGCTCGGCTTCCAACCTGGCAGTCAGCGCCAGCGCCTCAGCTTCACCCCGAAGTCGGAACAGCACGGCAGGACTGCCATCGGCTGTTGCAGCCATCTGCATCGCATAATCGGGGAGCTGGTCGGCCTCCACCACTTTGCGCAGCATCCGATTGAACTCTTTCGGTTTGCTGTCGCTGCCGGTCTTGTCGCGCAACACCTCAACGCGACACGTCCACCCGCCCTTCTGGTTGCCGGCGTGCTTGCGCGCGATACGATACAGGGCGCGCTCCAGCCCGCCAGTCAGCAGGAAATAATCCTGGTGCATGGTGAGAAGCGACCGCTCCCCCATTATGCCCTCATACACCCAATCCGACAGCGTGATGGTCATCCCGCGCGGTTGATCGGTGTCCGGGTCCACCTCCAGCGTCCATTTATCGAGCCAGTTGAAACCGGCCTTGGTGCGCCGCTTGGGTGCGCGGATCGAGGTCGATATAGAAGTCGTCTGAAGCCGCTGGAGTGCGGCTTGCAGCTCCTGATAGGCCCGGCCGCTAGTATCGCGCTTGATCGCCCTCAACAGGTCATAGGACGTTGTTTTAAGTGTTCGGGGAAGGTCGTTGACGCCCTGCTCCCGCATCCGGTTGAGCGTGGACGCGGCCCATATCAGAATATCGGCGTCCCAGATCGTCGCCATGCCATAGGCAGGGATCGCCTCGATCTTCACCCACGTCTCGCCGTCCGGGCTGCTATACTCGATAGGCTTCACCCTCTTGCGTTTCTGAAGCGAGAAAAACGGCCGCTCCATCGTCTCCCGCTGATCCTTCAGCGGAAGGTCGCCCATCAACGGGATGAACAGATCAAACTCGGGATTGGGATTCTGGCGCTTGGTCATGTCGCTTCAATCCTGCCGTTCTGCATTATTGCAGATGTGCACATTATCACATACGGCCGAATTGCTTGTCGGCGTCATACTTGGCGACCAGCTCGCTGATCGCCTCGGCAAGAAGGTCTTGGTGGCTGCGCCGGGTCCGCGCGGCCAAGACACGAAATGCCTCCGCCGTAGGATCGGCCGGATCGAAATATGCTCCGAGGTGATACTTTCCCGGCCGCTTGCCACTCGACCGTGCTGCACTCGAGGGTGAGGTCGACGGAGCCGGCTGATGATCCGGCTCGGGTTCGCGAGGGGAGGGGGACACTACTGCCGGCCCCAGCAGGGAAGTTCGTTTCGCCATAATCAAGCCTTCACATTTGCAGGTGTGCAATTCATCACATCATCAAATATGTGTTTCTGCAAGGCTGCAACCTCTAGAGCAGCCTTGCCTTTCGGCTCATGCTCGATGACGCCCAAGCCATAAGGCCATGCCGCTCGGTAGGCGCTGCGCTCCCGCAACACTGCACGCGCCACTCGCAAGCCGGTCGCCTCAGCAAGCGTTCTGGCATCGTCCAGCAACGTGGTTGCGGTAGGCGGGGCGGCATTCAGCACGACCACGCCCGTTCGCCCGGTACTGGTGATAAGCTGCGCCGTGCGCTTGATCGCATCGAGGTCGATCAATGACGGACGACAGGGAATGACGACCAGATCGGCACGCTGCGCCGCTGCGGCGGCTTCCGCACCCGCTGCCGGCGGTGTGTCGATGATCGTAAGCCCAAAGCCGTTGGCCTCTGCCGCATCGATCGCCTGATCAAGGCGGCGCGCACTGATCGGTTCGACGTGGGGTAATTCGGCTGTCCGTCGCTCGCTCCAGGCAGTCGCACTCTCCTGCGGATCGAGGTCGAAAAGAGCGGTCTTTATCCCGGCCGCTTCAGCGGCAACCGCCAGATTCACCGCCAGCGTCGTTTTACCGACACCCCCTTTTTGCGCTGCAAGCGTGATAATATGCAAGTGTGCACACCCTCAATAATGCTGAATTGATGATATGCAAAATGGCAGGATCGCACAATTGCTATTGCGCGAGTGCCTCATGTCCAGAGCAGAACTGTGGATTGCGCCAACGACTGACCAGCGACGGGGCGTTGCCTACGGCTGTCCCTTTTGGGGATGATGGAGCGAGGATCGCTCATCTAACATAAGTGGCTGGATCGGGCCGCTTTCTAAGTGCCGCCCGATAATCTATCTCTCGTCAGCGGCGATCGCCGTTCATGCAACTCTCAGGTATGTCGGCCGTCTTGCTCCAAGCACCAACCAGCAACACCGCTTTCCTCGATTTTCCCGGTGAGATGGCGCGCCTCATCCGCGAGAAGGATTGGACCGATACGCCGTTCGGCCCGATCGAAGGCTGGTCGACGGCGCTGCGCTCCGCCGTCAGCATCATCCTCGGCTCGCGCTTTCCAATGGTGCTCTATTGGGGCGAGACGCGCGCGCTGATCTATAACGACGCGTGGTCGCCGGTGCCGGGGCAGAAGCATCCCTGGGCGCTGGGGCGTCCAGGATATGAAGTCTGGGCCGAAATCTGGGACATCATTGGTCCGATGTTCGATCAGGTCATGAACGAAGGCTTGGCCACCTGGTCCGACGACCAGCTCCTGCCTCTCAACCGCTTCGGCTATGTCGAGGAATGCTACTTCTACTATAGCTATTCGCCGGTACGCGGCGAAACCGGCGAGGTCGAAGGCGTCTTCACCGCGGTTACCGAGACGACGCACCGCGTGCTGACGGAACGACGCGAGCGGCTGCTGCGCGAGATTTCCGAGGCGACATCGCATACGCGGACCTCGGACGATGCCGGGCAGGTCGCGGCCCAACGCATGGCCGGACTGCCGGAGGAAGCGCCGTTCTTCCTCGTCTATCTGCGTGACGAGGACGGTGCGCTGCGCCTTGTCGGCAAGGCCGGTCGTATCGATGGTGAAGACCTCGCGCCCACAAACATTCCTGCCGAGGGCCACCCGATCTGGCCATTCGTCGACGTGATGCGCAGCGGCATGCCGCTTAGGGTAGAAGGGTTGGCGCACCGTTTCGGCGACCGCCTGCCCGGCACGCCCTGGCCCGAGCCGGTCGAACAGGCGCTCGTGGTGCCGATCCTGAGCAGCCGACCGGAAGCACCCTTCGGCTTCCTCGTGGCAGGGCTTAGTGCGCGGCGCCGGCTCGACGCTGACTATCAGACGCTGTTCGAGCGCGTGGCAGGCCATATCGGCACTGCCGCCACCAATGCCGAAGCCTATGCCGAGGAGCGGCGTCGCGCCGAACAGCTCGCCGAGCTGGATCGAGCCAAGACGGCGTTCTTCTCGAACGCCAGCCATGAGTTTCGCACCCCCTTGACGCTGATGCTGGGTCCCGTCGAGGACATGCTCTCGCGTGCGGAAGGACAAAACCGCGACGAACTGGCGTTGGTGCAGCGAAACGGGCAGCGCCTGCTGCGTCTGGTCAACACGCTGCTCGATTTCAGCCGAATCGAGGCGGGCCGGGTACGTGCGGCGTTCGAGCCGACCGATCTGGCCAGCTATACCGCCGATCTCGCGTCCACATTCCGCTCGGCGATGGACAAGGCAGGGCTAGCCTACGTCATCGACGCAGCACCTCTCGATCAGCCGGTATGGGTCGATCGCGAGATGTGGGAGAAGATCGTTCTCAACCTTCTCTCCAACGCCTTCAAATATACGTTGGCGGGCGGCGTCACCGTCAAGCTTCGCGCGGAAGGTGAGAATGTCCGGCTCGATGTGATCGACACCGGCGTCGGAGTGCCCGAGGCCGAATTGCCGCTGGTGTTCGATCGCTTCCATCGCATCGAGGGGCAGCAGGGCCGCACCCACGAGGGCACCGGGATCGGCCTTGCACTGGTCAAGGACCTCGCGCAGCTTCACGGCGGCAGCGTCGAGGTTGCAAGCCGCCCTGGCGAAGGCACGACCTTCACCGTTACCGTGCCGTTCGGTCGCGCTCATGTCCCCACGGACGTTCCGGCTGCACCGGCCCAGCTTTCCACCGCAACGCGGGCCGAGACGTTCGTCTCAGAGGCGCTGCGCTGGTTGCCGGGCGGTGGAGATGCACCGGCGCAGACCCTGGCTGATCCCGCCACGAGCGAAGCATCGCGCGGGCAGACGGTTCTGCTTGCCGACGACAATGCCGACATGCGTGGCTATGTGGAACGGCTGCTGAGCGATGCCGGCTACCGGGTCGAGGCGGTTGCCGATGGGGAGGAAGCAGCCGAGCGGGTAGTGGAAGTAGCGCCCGACCTCATCCTGTCCGACGTGATGATGCCGCGGCTCGATGGCTTCGGCCTCATCAAGCGGCTGCGCTCGGACCCGGACACCGCCGATCTGCCGATCATCCTGCTGTCCGCCCGCGCCGGCGAGGAAGCATCGATCGAGGGGATCGAAGCCGGTGCCGACGATTATCTGGTGAAGCCGTTCGCCGCCCGCGAACTGCTGGCAAAGGTGGAGGGCGCGATCCGGCTAGCCCGGTTGCGCGGCGAAAACGCGGCGGAGTTGCGTGAGGCAAACCGCCAGCTTGCCGATCGCGAAGCCTTTCTGGCCGGTGTGCTGGCCAGCTCGACCGACTGCATCAAGGTGCTCGACCTCGATGGTCGCCTGACCTTCATGTCGGAAGGCGGACAGCGGATCATGGAGGTGAGCGACTTTAATCAGGTCGCAAGCTGTCCTTGGCCGGACTTCTGGACCGGCAGCGGCAACGAGCAAGCGAGGGCAGCGGTCGAGGCTGCACGCGCTGGCGAGACGCGCAGCTTCATCGGCCGGGCCAACACTTTCGCCGGCACACCGCGATGGTGGGACGTTGCCGTCAGCCCGATCATGGGGCCGGATGGCAAGCCCGAACGCATCCTGTCGGTGTCGCGCGACATCACCGCGACCCGCGAGAACGAGGAGGAGCGCAACCAGCTTGTCCGCATCGTCGAGAACAGCACCGACTTCATCGGTATGGCACGAACCGATGGCACGTCCTTCTTCCTGAACGATGCCGCGCGTGAGCTCGTCGGACTGGAAGATGCCGACATCGGCGCGATCTCCATCGCCGACTATTTTTCACCGGAGGAAGCGCGGATCGTCGCCGACGAGGTGCTGCCGCACGTCGACGAAACAGGTTCATGGTCAGGAGAGCGCACCTTCCGGCATTTCCGGACGGGTGAGCGCATTCCCGTGCTCTGCACCATCTTCCCGGTGACCGACAGCGACGGGCGACCGATGGGCTATGGCACCGTCACTCGCGACATTCGCGACCGCAAGCGTGCCGAGGAACAGCAACTGCTCCTCAACAACGAACTTGGCCATCGCCTCAAGAACGTCCTCACCGTCGTCCAGTCCGTTGCTTCGCAGACGCTGCGTCAGGCCGACAGCACCGCAGCAGCCGCGCAGGCGCTTGCCTCGCGCCTGTCGGCATTGGGCGAGGCGACCAACGTGCTGACCGCAGGCTCATGGGAATCGGCTGACCTGTTCCAGCTCGTCAGCAAGGCGTTGGCACCGCATGGCGGAGTGGGCGAGCGTATCCATGCCTCTGGCCCTAGGGTCACGCTTCAGCCCCAGGTGACGCTGGCGCTCGCACTGGCACTCCACGAGTTGGCGACCAATGCCGCAAAATATGGAGCACTATCCACACCAGAGGGACATATCGATCTCACCTGGGCTGTAACGAACGGACACAATGGCGAAGAACGCCGTTTTTCGCTGCACTGGAAGGAGGTTGGCGGACCTGAAGTCCACGTGCCGACACGGCGTGGGTTCGGTTCGACGATGATCGAGCGATCGCTTCGTGCGTATTTCCGGGGTCAGGCGCAGATTGCCTATCCGGCAACCGGCGTCGAATTTGAACTGCAATGTCCGCTCGGTGATGCGGGAACGGTGAGCGAGTAAGCGTCGTGGGTCAAAGCAAGCCGATCGATATGAACTCGATACTGATCGTCGAGGATGAAGCTATCATCCGCTTCGAGCTGATCGACCTCTTCGAGGACGAGGGTTACCGCGTCTTCGAAGCCGAAAACGCCGATGAAGCCATCGCGATCATGAAGCGGAACAGCACCATTCGCATCGTGCTGACCGATATTGACATGCCCGGGTCGATGGATGGGCTGAAGCTCGCGCATTATCTCCGCGAACGCTATCCCCCGACCCTGCTGCTCATCGCATCCGGGCGAGTGTCGGTTCCAGAAAAGGATTTGCCGGACTACAGTGCTTTTCTGTCGAAGCCGTTCGATCCAGCGCGCCTTATGCGGACCATTGATCGGATGACGCGATAGCCGGAACGGCAACTTCAGAATCAAGCATTCGGTGCCAGCTTCCCGATTTGGATCGAATGACGGGAATCCCGCCGCGCCGATCGCGCTGACGGCCGACTGCGGGTTCCGCTTTCCCAAAAACCTGTTCCCGATTGCCTCTTCTCAAAATGCCATGCCGGAACGGAGAAATGGGAAAGCGGAAATGCCATGGGACCGAACGAAGGAGGCCCGCCAGCGGCGGGCCTTGAAGTTCCTTTGACGATGAGGGGAGGCTATCGCTCACATTCTCAAAGCCGGAAAAACCAATGTAGCGGCACTACAGATTTTAGAATCCGCCTTTGATAAGGCGTTGTATCCTTGCAACCTCCTGCGCCGCTTCAAGCGCCGCTCTCATGGTCGGACTGCCTTGCAACTCTCGCATTGCCCGCATCGTCGGACTGTCGTGCAGTTCGCGCATCGCTCGCATAGTCGGATCATCGTAAAGGGTGCGCGCGGCGCGCATCGCCGGCGAGTCATAGACCTCACGCATGGCTTTCATGCCCGGCTCGTCATACGCCGCCCGCAAGGCTGCGGAGGTCGAGTTCTCCCAAGTTCCGGTTCCCAGCATACCAGACACCTTCCTCTGCGCTTCGGCAATCTGACGCACCATTCGCGGTGAATAGGAGGGAGCGACACGACGCGCCGACATCGACGCGACAGATCGACGGTCCTGTGCCGCAGCCAGATGCTTGTCGCGGCCGGTCTGCCACTTCACCTGCAACCGCCGGACGGTTGCGGCATCGGGATTGCCGAGAACCTGTCGAATGGCTGGCGTGACTTTCAACCTCGGATCGGCCGCCATCAGGTCGGCCACCTTATTGAGGGTGGGGGTGTCATCCTTTCCCGTCCCGATCGGCCGTCCGCGGCCCCGCTTACTGCTGTTCATCATGGTCATCCTTCATCTTGCTGCGGCTAAAATGACCAAGAAATCAGCACGTTCAAGTGAGAAGAAATAAAGTCGAAAAGCGAGGATAAATAGGCCGTTAGACTACGAGTGCTTCTTCTGCAGCGAGGATAAATGCCAACATTATCCTCGCTGCCTTCAAGGCCGCCCCCGCAGCCCTCCAGACGCCTGACTGAACACCACCAGCCTCTCCGGCTCGGCCGCGAACCAAGCGTAGCTTCCCCATGCGAGGCTATCGACCGTCTTCTTGAACGGCCCGGCGCTGCGATCGAGAAACGCCGTCACGAACGCAACATGCTCGGCAGGGAAGCCCGTCTCGGTGACCAACGCCTCCAGCGCCTCCTTGCGACGTTCGCTGATCGGGCCATCGGTCGCGACCACCTCCACGAACACCAGCAACGGATGCGTCGGCCCAAGGTCGACGAGGATTGTGTCGGGCAGGTTCCGATCTGCCTGAATGGTAAGACCGATCGACCGCGCCAGCTCGTCGTCGCGTGCGACCACCTTGTTGCCGCTCTCGCTGAGGAACAAGACGGCAGGATCGGCAAGGAAGGCGGGGGCGAACACCTCAACCACCGCCTTGGTGATCTCCGAGCTGGGGCCGGGCTTCATCCGGCGTGTCTCGCCGTTCGGAAAGGTGACCAGCACCTGGTCAGCACTGACGCCGGCACCACGGCGAACAATCGCCAGCCGGGCGAGGGCTCCCTTGTTCAACGCCTCGGCCTGCCACGCCGCGATCCGGGTCTGCAGCACTTCGCCGGCGAGGTCCGGGTCGAACAAAGCGGCGAAGCCCGCCTTCAGCGCATAACGCGGCTTGCTCGACGTGGTGGCAAGGTCGGTGCGCTCGGTTACCGCGCCGATCGCCACTAGCCCCTCGCGCAGCGTCTCGTCGCGGATCGGCTCGCGAGTGTTATCCTGATACCAGCGCCGGCCAGTGATCTGGCTGCCGGTGCGCAGGACGCCCGTCGCATAGCTGGCCCGGTCCAAGGCGTCGGTACGCGCCGCCTGTTCGTCAGTCATGCGATAGACGTGCTTGGGACCGAGATACGTCCCGCTGCCCTCAACCGCATCGATATATAGGGCGACGAACACCGTGCTCGCCGCCAGCATCCGGGTCAGATAAGCGCGATTGGGCGCTCCATCGGGGAAGATCTCCTGCAGCCGGGCATGAACCTCCTCACGGGTCAGCAGCGGCGTCATGGGGCGACCTGCCCATAGAGGCGCGCCAGTTCGTCCTCGATGGCGACACCGCGGCAGACCAGTGCCTCCACCTTTTTCATCGCGGCGGGTGAGGGCAGGGGCAAAGCTTCCATCTCGAACGCCGATACCGCGACACTGCCGTTAATGCAGCGGAAGAGCTGGTCGACGATCGCGCTGTTCAACACTGCCGCGACCGTTGCCGGCGACACCGCCGGTCGCGCGCATGGCCTGACCATGTTCAGATGGTTCTCGACCACCACGCCGCCATGCTGCGCGATAAAGTCCGCCGGCAGCTCGGCCGCGATCAGGCGGCGCGCCTGCTCCTTCGCGGTGGTACGCTGGACCAGAACGCACGCCTCCTCGACCAGCAGCCAGGCGTCGCCACGCTCGATCTTGAAATAGGGCGCGTGATTGCGCTTCTCGGCCCGGAACGCGAAGCGACCGTCCGCCGACACCGCCTCCGCCCAGATCAGCGGATGTGCCCCGCGTGCGGGGCGGAGCCGCATCTGGTCCTTGTAGCGGTTCCACACCAGCGGCCCCGTCGAGACGCGGTAGCCCCAGTCGGCAAGCCGCGCTGGCATTGTCTCGGCCTTGGCGATCAGGGCGCTGTGCCGCGGCTCGCGCGGCGCCAGCCACGGTTGCGAGGCGGGGGAGGGCAGGCCGATCGTACCGTTGCGGATGACACGGGCCTCGCGCTCGTTCGCAACCTCGACATAATGAACCTGGGCGCGGCCGGGCTTGGCGCCCCGCTTGTAGGCCGCCAGCAATGTCTCCTGAAGCACGTCCTCGAACACGCCGCGTCGGGCATGGACGAAATCGATCGCGACGGGTGGCGCCTCCTTGGCAATCAGCTCGCGCAGCGCGGAATAGTAATGCCCCGACAGGAAGCTGGTCGGCGTCAGATAGGCGATCGTCCCGCCCTTCTTCGTCCAGCGCACGGCAATATCCGTGAACACACCATAGAGATTGGCGTGACCGTAGAGGCCGCGTGCGAACCGCTGGCGTTGCTCGGGGGTGAGGGTGACGCGGCCATATGGAGGATTCCCGATCACCAAGTCGAAGCGGGCGCTGGGCGCCTCCTCCAGCGTGTCGGCGACGCGCACGATGATCGGGGCGGGGCGACCTGCAGCGGTGGTCACGTCCGCCAGCAGCAACTCGATCGCATTCTGCCCGAAACCGGCGGCATAGGGGTCCAACTCCAGCCCGGTCAGACGGGTGCCGATCTGCCGCAACACGATCGCCGGCTCGGTCGCGGGAAGCGCTGCGATCATCCGTTCGGCTGCAGGCAACAAGAACGCGCCCCCGCCGCTCGCCGGATCGAGTACGCGTGCACGGGTCCAGTCGATCCCCTGTTCCTCGGCCATATCGAGCAACCGGTTCGCCAGCGCCGGCGGGGTGTAGAATGCCCCCATCGCTCCGCGCTCCCTTGCCGCAAGTAGTGTCGTGTAGAGGCCGGTCAGGAAATAGACCGCCTCGGTGATCGGCAGCGGCGCGGCTTCGCGCCCAACGGCCTGCGCCAACTCGGCGACCGTGCGATCGAGCCGGCCATAGGGTGCGGCAAACGGTGGACTGAGGGTCGCATGGGGTCGAGCCTCAATGCGATAGGTGTCGATCGCAACGCGGGTGAACAGCGCGGCCATGTCTCGGCGTCGGGGTTCGGGCAGCGTCTCTGCCCAAGCTCGCGCAAGCTGGCGAGCGCGGGCCAGCTCGTAGCGTTGCGCGTCGAGGTCTGCAGGCAGGTCGCGGAGCAGGGCAGGGGCCAGGCTCATGCCGCGGCCGATTGGTTGCGGTGATCGCGAAGCACACGCTGCACGGTCGATCGTGAGACGCGGAACAGGCTGGCGAGCTGCGCCGGCGATCCTTGGCCGGATTCCGCTTTGGCAACAATCTCGGCCCGCTGCTGCCGGGTGAGGCTTGGCCGGCGACCCAGCAGGCGTCCAGCCTGGCGCGCGTGCGCCAGCCCGCTCATGGTGCGCTCGCGGATCATGGCGCGCTCGAACTCGGCGAATGCCCCCAGCGTCTGCGTCATCAATCGTCCTGCCGGCGTCGTCGTGTCCACGGCCTCGGTCAGCGATCGGAACCCGGCACCGGCTGCCGCGACTTCCTCCAGCGTGAATAGGAGGTCGCGCAGCGAACGGGACAGGCGATCGAGCTTCCACACCACCAATACGTCACCCCGCTGCAGGCTTTGGATCGCACGCGCCAATTCGGGCCGATCAGCCTGTCCGCCTGAGGCTTCCTCGCGGAGGATGGGATCGCACCCCGCCGCAGCGAGCGCGGCGACCTGTGCATCGAGGTCTTGATGATCGCCGCGGGACACCCGCGCATAGCCGATTTGCATGTCGCGTTCTGACACGGGATTTTGACACCTGTAAACCCGCGGAAATGCATGGATCGACCTGCAGTGTCACAACCGAACGTGGCTGTTGAAAATCTCGCGTTCGAATTGATGTTGCGCGATTAGGGCACTGAGCGCTCTTTCAGGCCCCATTCGGCTGGCGTGTGTTAAAAACCTATCGAACGATCCCGATTTGATGCGCCGGCCCGCCGGGGGGATGGCCGGGCCGGCGCCTGCAGCTGGCTTAGCGACGGGGGAGCTTTGCCAGGGCAGCCTTGTAAGCCGCGTAATGCGTGCCTTCGTCGACCGCGATCTGGCGGAACATCTGCGCCACCTTGGTGTCGCCGGCCGCCTCCGCCTCTTTGGCGAAATTCACGTACATCGTGACATTCTCGTAGTGCTCACCCTTCATGGCGTCCTCGAGATTCACATTGTTGGTGCTGCCGAGCCGCAGCGCTTGCGCTTCACGATCGAAGTGCTCGTTGGCTTCGACGTTGGCTGACGCGCGGAAGAGCTTGGCGAGTTCGGGTTTTCCCGCCGCCTGCGCCTGGTCGGCGTACCGCAGATACTTCAGGTTGGCATAGGCCTCCCCATGCATCGCGGCCTCGAGGTTCGCCCGCGTGCTGGCGGCGAGCGGGCGGGTCGGCTCCGACGGCGCGGCGGTCACGCTGACGGCGAAAATGGTCGCGGCACCGGCGGCAGCGACGATCAAGGACTTCATCATGGTCGATACTCCATTGCCGCCGGAAATGCGGCTGCCCCGCTATCGAACCCGGTCCTGACGACGACCTGACAGGCCGATGGCCAGCGCATTTTTCGAGACGTGGGAAATACTCGCCGCGCTGTCAGGATTCGGTCAGGCGCTGCTGCGATCTTCCGGTCATCGAGGCTATCCCGCCTCTGACAGGAGCTCGTTCGATGATCCGATTCGCCCCCCTGAAGGTCGCAGGCTTTCTCGCCGCCATTGCAGCCGCGCCGATGGCGATGGCGGCACCCGTCTGCACGAAGGCACCACAGGCCAAATGGATGACGCCGGCACAGATGAAAAGCCGCGTCGCGAAGATGGGCTATCGCGACGTCAAGGTCTTTCAGGTGTCGGGCAGCTGCTACGAGATCTACGCCCACACCAAGGACGGCAAGCGCGCCGAGGTCTATTTCAACCCGGTGAACGGCGCGATCGTTCAGAACAACGTCGACTGACGATGAACCACGTCGCTCCAGCGGCTCCTTCCCGAGACCCTGTTCGCAACCGCGGCAGGGTCAAGGTCTGGGACCCGATCGTCCGCATCTTTCACTGGACCGTGGCAGGAGGTGTCATCGCCAACCTGACGTTCCTTCGGCACGAGGAGACGCCGCATATCTATGTCGGCTACGTCGTCGTCACGGCGCTGGCGGTCCGGCTGATCTGGGGCATCATCGGCCGGCGTCACGCACGGTTCGCCAGCTTCGTGCCCAGCCCAGTCGGGCTGCTGCGCTATTTCCGCGCGATGGCTGCCCGGCGCGAGCCGCGCTACATCGGTCACAACCCGGCCGGGGGCGCGATGATCGTCGTCCTCCTTGTCCTGCTGGCGACGGTGGGGACCAGCGGATGGATGATGGGGCTCGACCAATTCTGGGGTGTGGGCTGGGTCGAGACGTTGCACGAAACTGCCGCCAATGTTCTGATCGGCGCGGTAGCCCTGCATGTCATCGGTGCGATCGTCGAGAGCGTACGGCACCGGGAAAACCTGCCGCTGGCGATGGTCACTGGCTACAAACGTGCACCAACGGGGACCGACATCGACCATGCGCCTGCTGCTGATTGAAGACAACGTCCGGCTCGGTAGCCTGGTTCGCGACGGTCTGATCCCGCAGGGTTTCGCGGTCGATTGGGTCGAGACCGTCGAGGACGCCGAGCTGGCGATGAAGGTGGCGACATATGACCTGCTACTGGTCGACCTTGGCCTGCCCGACGGAGACGGCCTGGACATCGTCCGCCGCTCCCGTCGGGACAAGAATGCGACGCCGATCCTTGTCCTAACGGCGCGAGGTGGCCTCGACGACCGCGTGACCGGACTGGACGCGGGCGCTGACGACTATCTGGTGAAACCGTTCCAGATTCCCGAACTCGCTGCACGGTGCCGTGCCCTGCTGCGACGGCCCGGGGCGTCGCTCGGCACTCAGCTCGCCGCGGGCAACGTCGTACTCGATTGTGCCTCACGGTCGGCCGAGGTGGGCGGCGCGGCGATCGAGGCGACGCCGCGTGAAATTAACCTGCTTGAGGTTCTGCTCCGCCGCGCCGGACACGTCGTCGCCAAGCCGGCACTCGAGAATACGCTATATGCGATGGATGCGGAGGTAACGCCCAATGCGCTGGAAGCAGCGGTATCGCGGCTGCGCAAGCGACTGACCGCCGCCGGGGCGGACGTGCAGGTCCGCACCGTGCACGGCGTCGGCTATGCACTTTTTGCGCCGAGCGTATCCGGTGAGTAGGTCGGGCACCGTCCGGCCAAGGCGACGGCCCCCGACCCTGTTCCGACAGATCGCAGCGCGTCTGGCGGCGTTCACGCTGCTATTCGCGGCGCTCGACGTCGGGATCGTCGTCTTCACCTACAGTCGGCAGCCCGAATCTCTCGCGCAGGAACTGCTGACGCTCGAAGCCGCAAAGGCTCCGGCAGGTGGGGTTCTATCGCCGGATCTGCTGGCGGGGCCGCCGGGGGCCGAATCCTGGTCCGCGCGCTATGTCGAACCGGGATCGCCCGAACTCCGGCGGGTGGGTCAGGCCGGGATCGACGGTGCGTCGACCCTGGTCGACTGGACGCGGCGCGAACAGACTCCTCACGGCTATCGGATATCGGGCGTCCGCGCGATCGATCGTGGCAACGAGCGGCGATGGCTGGCGATGCAGTTCGAGGGCGACGGCATCCGTCCCTATGTGCCGGTGATCGTGAACGAGATCATTCAGCACGTTTTGCTACCGCTGATCCCGTTGTCGCTGTTGCTGCTACTGTTCAACGTCTTCGCCGTTCGGCGAGTACTCCAGCCGCTTCGCCATGCCGAGCGTGAAGTGGATGCGCTGGAACCCGACAACACTCTGCTTCGCCTTTCAGAGCCGAGTGAGCCGCGCGAGGTCAATACGCTCGTCAGTGCCGTCAACCGGGCGCTTGGCCGGCTCGATGCAGCGATGGCGACCCTGCGGGAGTTCACTGCCAATGCCGCGCACGAGTTGCGCACGCCGCTGTCGATCATGCAGCTGTCGCTCGACCAGCTCCCCGCAGGCAAGCAGCGGGACGAACTGCACGCGGATGCTCGGCACTTGACCCGTCTTGTCGAACAGATGCTCGATCTTGCCCAGGCCGACGCGCTGGCCGTCGATGGCCACCTTGCCATCGACCTCGCCGACATCGGCCGAGACGTCGTGGCCGCGATGGCGCCAAAGGTGTTTGCCGCGCAGCGCGATCTACGTTTCGAGAGCTTAGGCGACACGCAGGCGATCGGACATCCCGAAGCGATTTTCCGCATCTATCGCAACCTGATCGACAACGCGCTGTCACACGCGCCTGGCGTGACGCCCATCGACGTAACCGCGGGACCGGGTCCACAGCTGGCGGTCCGTGATTACGGGCCGGGGATTGCGGAGGTCGACCTTCTTCACGTTTTCGACCGCTTCTGGCGCAAGGATCGCCGCAGCTCTAACGGAGCGGGCCTCGGCCTTGGCATTGTGCAGCGGTTGACCGAAGCGCATAATGGAACGGTCAGCGTTGAAAACGCAGCAGGTGGTGGCGCTCTGTTTCGAGTTCAGCTCAAGGCCTGATTCCTAAATCATATGCGGCATTGCCTTGTCAGGTGTTCGTCAGGTTCGTGTCGCAACGCATCCAGCGTAGCGATACCACCCATGAACCGCCGGGCGGAGCCATATACAAACTAATTCCCGCCCAACCGGCAGCCTACTTGGTCCAGGATACTTTAGGAAAGCCAATGACGACCGACGCCATCGACCATGCTCCGGGTGAACATCATCTGGTCCACCGCACCGGCTGGCTTCGCGCCGCGGTACTTGGCGCTAATGACGGCATCATATCGGTATCCAGTCTCATTGTCGGTGTCGCAGCAGCCCCCGGTGCTTCTGCGAGCACTGTTCTTATCGCCGGTGTGGCGGCCCTGGTCGGAGGTGCTCTAGCAATGGCCGCCGGCGAATATGTTTCGGTGAGCTCACAGGCGGATACAGAAAAGGCCGATCTGGCACGGGAAGCCGCTGAGCTGAAGCGGTCACCTGCGGCTGAAACACGGGAATTGGCGGCGATCTATGAGAGCCGGGGGGTCGAACCACTCCTCGCTCATCGGGTTGCGGAGCAGATGATGGCGCATGATGCGCTTGGAGCACATCGCCGTGACGAGCTTGGCCTGGCCGATGACGGCGAATCACTGCCCCTGCAGGCAGCGGTGTCGTCTGCACTGGCGTTCGCCGCAGGGGCCATCCTGCCGGTGCTTGCAGCCCTAGCACCGCATGGCGCCGTCCTTTATGTAGTGCCGGTAACAGCGCTCGTATTGCTCGCCCTGCTGGGCGCGCTCGGTGCCAGGGCAGGAGGCGCCCCTGCTGGCCGAGCCATGCTCCGGGTGGTCTTGCTCGGTGCCCTCGCCATGGGGATGACAGCGCTGATCGGCGCTCTTACCGGCACCGTGGTCTAAAACTGGCCAGTATTTGAATTCATCGCCACCTACGTCATTCGCCGTGACCGAGCGCCTCCACAGGGTGTAAGGTGGAAGCGCCCGGAACCGACCACAGATCGATCACTCAGATGCTGGGGTAGCCGCCTTCGTCGAGTGATGCTCGATCCAGGCGTACAGGCTCGGGAGCAGCAGCAGCGTCAGGATCGTCGAAGTGATGATGCCGCCGATGACTACGGTAGCGAGCGGACGCTGCACTTCTGCACCTGCCCCTGTCGCTATTGCCATCGGAATGAAGCCGACAGAGGCAACGAGTGCTGTCGACAGCACGGGACGCAAGCGGTCGTGCGCACCCTGCCGAACAGCGTCCTCGACAGGTAGCGGATCGCCCTCCCGGCCATCACGCAAGCTGTTGATATGGTCAATCAGGACGAGGCCGTTAAGCATTGCGATACCCGACAGCGCAATGAAACCGATCGCAGCGGTAATCGAGAACGGCATGCCACGAAGCCATAAGGCCAGCACGCCGCCCGTCACCGCAAACGGTATTCCTGTATAGACAATTGCCGCCTCCCGGACGCTGCCAAGCGCTGCGTAGACCAACGCGAAGATCAGGATCAGTGCGGCGGGGACGACAATCGACAGACGCTTCTGCGCTGCTTCCAACTGATGATACTGGCCGCCGAACTCAATCCGGTAACCGGGAGGCAGCTTCACCTGCCCGTCAATCGCAGCCTTTGCCTTCTGGACATAGCCTTCGAGATCGCTGGTCGACAGGTTGACCATCAACGCGGCACGACGATTGGCGTCGTCGTGGAGGATGGGCTCGACGATCCTTGTTTCCTGAAGGCGCGCAACGCGAGACAGGGGGACCATCCCATAATCGCCGACGCGCAAGGGCAAGGCCAGGATCGCCGAGGGATCAGCGCGCAGGCTCTCGGGCATACGGATGACGATCATGTGGCGGGCAGGACCATGAGGGATGAAGCCGACTTCCGCTCCGGCCAGCGCGTCCCGTATCGCCTCGTTTACGGCCTGGGTGCCAAGGCCGAGGCGCAACAGTGCTGCGTGATCGAGTTGAACGACGATGCTCTTCGGGCGGCCAGCCGTTTCGAATGCGACGCCTGCCGTGCCAGGCAGCTTCTCAAGAATCGCCTTGGCCTTTGTCGCTGCCTTTTCCAACGTGTCGTAATCGTCGCCAAAGACCTTGACCGACACATCGGCTCGAACGCCCTCCAGCATCTCGTTGAAGCGCATCTCGATCGGTTGGGCGAACTCGAAGTGTTGGCCTTTGTAGACTTGCTGAGCCACCTTCTGGATGCCGGCGACAAGCTCCTGCTTCGTTGTGGGCATGCCGTCGCCGGTCGGCCAGTCCTTCATCGGGCCGTAGAAGATGTAGAGGTCGTTCTGGTCGGGCGGCATCGGATCGGTCGCGACCTCACTGGTGCCGATCCGCGAGAAGGTACGCGTGACCTGGGGATATGCGCGACGGATAGCGATCTCGGTCTGCTTCTCGATCGCCAGGCTCTGTTCGAGCGACATGCCGACCGGTCGGTACACCATCGCCGTGATCGCGCCCTCGTCGAGCCTGGGAGTGAATTGGGAGCCCAATGTCTTGAAGACGAGAAAGGTCGCCGCGAGCAGCGCAAGCGCGCCGATGGCGAGCAGGGCGGGATGGCCGAGCGCGCGTTCCAAAACCGGCGTGTAGGCACGTTCGGCGACGCCAACGAAGCCCTTGTGATGCTCCGTATCATCGCTGCCTGCCGGCGCGCGCAGGAGCCAGGCCGATAGCGCCGGGACAATCGTGAAGGTCCAGGCGAGCCCCGCAACGATCGCCAGCATCACCGCTTGAGCCATCGGCTGGAACAGCTTGCCCTCGACGCCACCGAGGCTGAGCACCGGGACGTAAACCAGCGCGATGATGGCGATGCCGAAGAACGTCGGGCGGGCAACCATGCGCGCAGCATGTGCGACCGTCTCCCGACGCTCTTCGCTGGTAAGGTCCTCACCCTTTTCACGCCGGCGAACGGCGAGAAGGCGCAAGCTGTTCTCGACCACCACGATCGCCCCGTCGACGATCAGGCCGAAGTCGAGCGCACCGAGGCTCATCAGATTTCCTGAGACGCCGATCGTCCGCATACCCGTTACGGTGACGAGGAAGGCGAGCGGAATGACGAGTGCCACGATCAATGCCGCGCGCCAATTGCCCAACACCAGGAGCAGGACAACGGCAACGAGAAGGGCACCTTCACCCAGATTGTGCTCGACAGTAGAAATCGTGCGTTCGACCAGGTCGGCACGGCTGTATTGACGATCGATCACCATACCCTTGGGAATCGCGGCCTGGATGCCGGGCAGTGCCTGTTCGACGGCGACAGCAGTTTCGCGACTGTTCTGCCCGACCAGCATCATGATTGTGCCAAGGACGGTTTCGCGGCCGTTTTGCGTCGCCGCGCCCTGACGTGGGGCCGATGAAATCACGACATCGGCAAGGTCGCGTACCTGTATTGGAAGTACGCCGGCTGCAAACTTCACGGGGATGGCGCCAATCTGCGTCGCGTTCATCACCCGCGCATCGGTCCGAACCGTGAAACGTTCCGCACCGCGGCGAATGATCCCGCCGCCAGCGTTCTCGACGTTCTTTGAAACAGCGGCCGCGAGCTCCCCCGCCGTAACACCGTGCATCGTCAACCGCACCGGATCCGGCTGGACGACGAACTGTTCCTCCAACCCGCCATTCGTGTTGACGTCAGCGACGCCGGGGACGGCACGCATCATGGGGCGGACGGTATATTCCTGAGCCTCGTACAGCTCCATAAGCTGGCGCTGCTGGTCCATCCCTGGTGGGGGACGGCGCCATTCAAGCGTGTAATAATAGATTTCCCCGAGACCGGTCGTGATGGGCGCCAGCTGCGGTGTACTGCCAGGCGGCAGCTGATTTTGGACGGCGGTCAGGCGTTCCGTAACGAGCTGGCGCGCTTTCAGCTGGTCGGTCCCGTCCTTGTAGAGAAGCGTGACCTGACTGAGGCCCGTCTTCGTCAGTGATCGCGTCTGGTCAAGACCGGGCTGCCCCCCCATCGCACGCTCGATCGGCTGCGTGACCAGCCGCTCGATCTCCTCCGGGGCCAGTGCCGGCACCTGCGTATTGATCTGGACCTGGACCCCCGTGATGTCGGGAATGGCATCGATCTGCAGGTTCGCAAACGACCATAGACCGATCGTCGCGACCAACGCGGTGACCAGGGCGACCGCGAGCCGGTGGTGGGTGACGTAGCGGAGCCAACTGTTCATCGCGCGAGCTGCGTCCCGCCATTGAGGGCGCGCAACTGCAGAAGCGCTTCCAACGCTTCACGTCGGGTGTCGAGCACTGCGTTTACGGCGTCCATGTAGCTTTGCTGCATCTGGGTGTACGTCGTCAGTGGGATCGCGCCGAGCCGATAATTCCGGTCAGCGTCGGCAGCGGCTTCCGCGAAGCGCTTGGGGCTCTCGCCGTCCCATTTCGTCAGCGCCTCACGTTTCGCTTCATATTGAGCAGCTTGATCAAATACGTCGCGCTGAATTCGCCGCTCGGCGTTGATCAGCGTTGCATTAGCCTGCGCTTGTCTACCCTGCTCGATTGCGACGTCGCCCGCCTGCCGATTCCACAAGGGGAGTGTGGTCGACAAGCGGACGCCATAATTCGTTTCGCGAATGTCCGATCGCGCACGGTCGAAGTAGGGGCCAACGCTGATGATCGGGATACGCGCTTTCTTCGCCAGATCGACACGCAGTCCCTGCTGCTCGAACTGGGCGCGCAGCGACTTCAGTTCGAAGTTATTCTGCGCGGCGTTCGCGGCCAGAAGCGGGCCCGCGGGAAGTGCCGGGAGCGACATATCCGGACGAACGATGCGAATACGCGCAGCGAAGGGCGCTCCGCGTAGCTGATTCAGTTCGTAAAGGAATGAGTTCGCTTCGGCATCGGCCATCGCCGCTGACCGCTCTGCGCTGATCGCGCTGGCAACCAACGATGCCGCCTCGAGCTGCGGCGAGGGACCGGCGGGATCACGTGAAACGATGACACGGGCGAGCGTGCGCATCCGCCCCGCCACCTCACGCGCGGCGGCAGCCTTCTCGTCTGCCGCAAACAATCCATAGCCGATCGATCGGGCGCGTGCGGCGAGTGTTGCGTCGAATTGCTGCAAACCGATACGGGCGAGTGAAACCTGACGATCGGCAATCGCACGCCGCAATGCGATCCGGCCGCCGAACTCGATCGGCTGGACCACCGACACGGCATATGTCCGTCCCTCACCGGTTACCGCATTGTTGGCGAGGTTCTGCGCACGCCGCTGGCCGAACTCGACCACAGCCTCCGGATCGGCCCAGCGTCCGGCCGCGTTCCGCTCGACGCCGGCGGTTTCGATCTGCCGCTGATAGAATTGCCGCTCGGGATTGTTCGCGATGACATCCTGGACCAAGGCATCGAGCGTAATCGAATTCGTCGTCTGGGCAGCCGCGGGGGTGGCTGCGATCAAAACCGAGCCGGCCAGAGCCAAGGCGCGCATAGTGGTCTCCCATGCCTACACCGAGGCAACGTCAATCGGGTTGGGTTCGACAGACGACTAATTTTGGGTCGATGGAATTACAATGCTGCTCCGCGTGCGAAGGCGTACCGTCATCCAGGCTCTTGCAAGCGCTGTAGGGGGCACTCCCTGACAGACTCTCGACGTCCACCCAGCCGCCCACAGAGGTCTAATCGCGAAAACGTAGATCTTCCAGTTACCTAACGTTGGCTGTAGCCGCTTTGGATAGTAGGAAACAGCTATTTGCACTAGTGACGATTAGGTCAGCCATTCATCCTCATAAGCATTCAAAACTAAACCCGATTTTAGAATCTCGGTGCCCCCAAACTCTTTCACCTCAATATCCTCCGGGTTAGGCCGGGAAAAAATCCGAAGCGAAAGGGTATGGCGATGCCGAAATTTTTCAAAACAATGACATCCATTGGTTTGCCGCTGCTGGCCATCGGAACCCCGGCGCTCGCCCAGTTGCCGTTGACGAAGCCGACGCCGATGGCCAAGCCTCTAGCGCCTACGCCAAAGACCGCTGAAGATCGGGTCACGGGAAAGACCAACCAGGAGTGGTGGCCGGATCGGCTCGACCTCACGGCTCTCCGTCGTAACGAACAGCGCAGCAACCCCTATCAAAATTTTGATTACGCCGCTGAATTCTCGAAACTCGATCTGACGGCCGTCAAGGCCGACATTGCCAAGCTGCTGACGACGTCGCAACCATGGTGGCCGGCCGACTACGGCACCTACGCGCCCTTCTTCATTCGCATGACGTGGCATAATGCCGGCACCTATCGTGCGGCTGATGGACGTGGTGGCGAGGATGGTGCGCAGCAGCGGTTCGAACCGCTATCGAGCTGGCCCGATAACGCCAATCTCGACAAAGCGCGACGGCTGCTCTGGCCGATCAAGCAGAAGTACGGCCGGGCGCTGTCCTGGGGCGATCTCATCGTTCTGACCGGAAATGTCGCTCTTGAGCAGATGGGCTTCAAGGTCATCGGATTCGGTGGCGGGCGACGCGACGACTGGGCCGCGGAAGAGATGTTCTGGGGTCCGGAACGCGAGATGCTCACGGTCGCGCGATACGACAAGGACGGCAAGCTCATCGAGCCGCTTGCAAACAGCACGCAGGGGCTGATCTACGTCAATCCCGAGGGTCACATGAAGGATCACGATCCGGTTCATGCGATCGACGATATTCGCCAGACGTTCTCGAACATGGGAATGGACGACCGCGAGACGGCACTGCTGATCGCGGGCGGACATACCATCGGAAAGGCGCACAGCGCGCACGATCAGAAAACGTGCCAAGGCAAGGAACCTGCTGCGGCCGATATGGCATCACAGGGCCTTGGCTGGCACAGCACCTGCGCGACCGGGGTGGGCAAGGACGCTATTACTTCGCCGTTGGAGGGCGCGTGGTCGCAGGACCCGACGCATTTCACTAACAATTACAACGAGAACCTGCTGAAATATAACTGGGTGAAGACCAAGAGCCCCGGCGGCGGCACGCAGTGGGAACCCGACGACAAGCGCGCACAGAATCTGGTGCCCGACGCGTTCGACAAGACGAAGCGCCATGCGCCGATGATGATGACGACGGACGTGTCGCTGAAGCTCGACCCGGCGTGGCTCGCGACGATCGAGCGCTATCGCGCGCATCCCGATCAGTTCAAAAGCGAGTTTGGCGACGTGTGGTTCAAGCTGACCCACCGCGACCTTGGCCCGAAATCTCGCTATCTGGGCAACGAGGTGCCGGCGCAGGATTTTATCTGGCAGGATCCCGTCCCCGCAGCCCCGACCAAGACGCTATCTACCAGCGACGTGGCAGACCTTGGTCGACAGATCATGGCATCAGGACTGACTGTCCCTCAGCTGGTACGTACCGCATGGGCCGCCGCGGCGAGTTTCCGCAATACAGATTGGCGCGGGGGTGCGAACGGCGGACGGTTGGCGCTCGCGCCGGAACGGACGTGGGCAGTCAACGATCCGCAGGAGCTAGCCGTCGTGCTGCCGAAACTCGAGGCGATCCGGGATCAGTATAACGGGCGCCACCGCGACCGGCCGGTCTCGCTGGCCGATCTGATCGTGCTGGGCGGCTCCGTCGCGGTGGAGAAGGCGGCAGCGGACGCTGGCACACCCGTAAAGATCCCCTTTATGGCCGGACGCACTGACGCGAGCCAGGAACAGACCGACGTCAAAAGTTTCAACTATCTGGAGCCGAAGGCTGATGGCTTCCGCAACTACTACCTGCCCGGCCAGCGTCTGACCGCACCCGAAGCGATGGTAGACAAAGCGAGCACCCTGGGTCTGACCACGAGTGAAATGACGGTGCTGATCGGTGGTATGCGCGCGCTCAACGCCAATGCCGGCGGGTCGAGTGCCGGTGTCCTGACCACGCGACCCGGCCTGCTTACCAACGACTTCTTTGTCAACCTGCTCGACATGAACACGGCGTGGGCCCCGATGGACGCCACCAACACCCGGTTTGTCGGCAAGGATCGCAACGGCGGCCAGATCCGCTGGTATGCGACTCCGGTCGATCTGTCGTTCGGTTACACCAGCGAGCTTCGAGCGGTTAGCGAAGTCTACGCAACCCGTGGGTCGCAACAGCAGTTTGTCAACGACTTCGCCGCGGCTTGGACAAAGGTGATGAACGCTGACCGATTTTGACATTGTGAGAAATAATTTGGCAGAGAATCATGCCGATAATCACTGACCAGAAAAAACATGTCTACTCGGTTCAACCGGCGAGATTCTTACTCGTAAGAGAGTTTACTCACGATTTCTACATAAATTATGTTGAATCATTTGATATAATATTTTAAAGTCTGATTGTTGAAATAAGCCAAGACCCAGTATCGAGCTGGCCACGCCTCCATACTGGGTCCAATTAAAGAATAAGTGAATCACCAAGCATTGATTTTTCAGCCGGTGTAAAGTACTGGTCAATATCGCCGCTGAGTGTCAGCCAGCGCACAGCTTTTTATCTCCGCCGAAGATTAGGCCCTTATGGTAAGGCGGCTTGCAAGAACACCACGGCCAGCCTACCGGTATAACCACCTGCTGGCCACCTCTCGTCTACCTCACCGAATGGGACGCGGAAGACGTCGGACGAGCAACCCGCTAGACAAATGAAGAAGCGACGCGCACCCGACGCTATTTGAACGCCGGGTGCGAACGATCGTCTGGCCTCAATAGTCGTCGTCGTAGCGCCACTGTTCCCGCTCGCGACGAACGCGCTCCCAGTAGAGCCGCCGCTGCTGCTCGGCACGCCAGCGCTGCAACTGCTGGCGCCGCTGCCATTCCTGCCAGCGATAGTCCCGCTGCTGGTATTGGTAATAGGGCTGATACTGGGGCGAGCGGTAGGCGTAGTATCCGTTGGACGAGTAATCGTCGTCGTAATCGTAGTCTTGGCCGCCATACCCGCCCGAGCCGAAGCTGAGGCTGAAGCCGCCGAAGGTCTGTGCCGACGCCGGCGCGGCGAGTGCGATCGTCGAAGCGGTAGCGATGCTCGCTGCCATCGCGAGCTTGCGAATGCTGAACATGATGCCTTCCTCTCTAACGACTGTCAGCGGCAGTCATTGCCACTGCGTTCGATGGCCCGGCCGGCCAGCGCACCGCCGCCAGCGCCGAGGATCAAGCCGGTCGTGCTCGGTTGGTCATAGGGGCCACCACGTCCGATCTCGCGACCAAGCAATGCACCCGCAATCGCTCCGACGATCGTACCAGTGGTGCCCGAACGGCAGCGCTGACCCTGATAGTAGGTGCGGCGCTCGGCATAGGCACCGCGATCGGCGTAATACGGGCCCTGATCGTACTGATAGCTCTCGTAGCCATTGCGTGCGTAACGCTGGTCATACTGATACTGTGCGCGGCGCTGCCGCTCGGAGCGTTGGATTTGGCGTTGCCGCAGTTGGTTCTGATAGCGCGCGTCCTGGTCATAGTCGTACCCATCGCCCTGATATTGCTGGCGATAGCCGTCACGGCCATAATAGTCCTGCGCCGAGGCTGGAGCCGCTGCAAAGCCCGCAACAGCAACGCTGGAAATGATAACGGCAGAAATTAACCTTTTGTCCATCGGAGTTGTCCTCGCGGGCGATCCGCTGTTATTCTAATGTCTGATCCGTGTTTTAGTGTTGCTGAATACAATCGTTATCGATCATTCATCTTCGTTCCTGCTGCATGGGTGAGCTACGATGCCTGTATGCGGCAGCTTCGAAAGGCTGCCTCTTGCGGAAACAGCTTCCCGAAACGAGCGAGTAATAGGACAGCGATCTATGCCAGATCGCCAGAAAAACGACCGGTTTTCTGGCGATTGCTGTTTTTGCCTCGTCCCCCCTGCCTTGTGGTCGGAATACCCGTTGCGGAAACCACCAGCACATTGCAGGGTGTCAGATATCTTTTCTGGCGGGGTGGCGATGCTCATCGGATATGTGAGGGTGTCCAAGGCTGACGGATCGCAGACGCTGGCACCGCAGCGCGATGCGCTGCTCGCCGCAGGCGTCGATGCCTCGCGCATTTATGAGGATCTCGCGTCGGGTCGTCATGATGCACGTCCCGGCCTGACTGCCTGTCTCAAGGCATTGCAGCCCGGCAATACACTGGTGCTCTGGAAACTGGATCGCCTCGGACGCGACCTGAGGCATTTGGTCATCACCGCCGAGGCGCTGCGTGAGCGCGGCATTGGGTTGAAGGTGCTGACCGGCGCCGGCGCGCAGATTGACACCACCACCGCCAACGGCCGCCTGGCCTTTGGCATCTTCGCCGCTTTTGCAGAGTTCGAGCGCGAGTTGATCGCCGAGCGCACACAGGCCGGCCTTGCCGCGGCACGCGCGCGGGGGCGCATGGGAGGGCGACCCCGCAAGATGGACAAGGCAACGCTGGCGATAGCGATGGCCGCCATGTCCGATCGCAACGCGATCGCAGCCGATGTCGCGCGCCGTCTCGGGATGACGACGACGACACTCTATATGTACGTGAACGGTGACGGCACGCCCAAGGCGCCGGGCCAGGCACTGCTCGACGGTGTGCCATACCGCAAAGAACGGCTGCAAGCCGCGTGATAGATCACGCCGCGCCTCAGCGATCAGGCATATCGTCGAGCAGGCGAGGCGATCACGTCGTGTTCAATCGACCGGGCCGAGATCGCAGTCGGCGTCAGCGCTGCGGGGACGCATACTCCCCGGCGCGGCTTGCCCGTCAGCCGCTGGGGTCGCGCCAGGACCATCAGATTCATCACCGCCGCGCCGATCAGGAACTCTTCTTCCGCTCCGCGGATACCGCGCAGGTGAAGCCGCCTCATGCCATGCTTACCCTTGGCGTCAGCGAAGAACCGTTCAACCCCGCGCCGCAACCGCATAGACCGCTTGTAGAGCCCGGTTTCCACTTCGGCTCTGGCAAGATCGCGGACGTCCTCATCGTCCAGCCGAACCAGGGTACGACGCCGCGCCGTCGTGCATTTCTTCCGAAGCACGCACGCCTCGCAGTCACGCGCATCGGCTGCATAACGGTGTACGCCGGTGGGCAGATGGAAGGCATGATGTCGGAGCGGCTTTCCGGTCGGACAGGTAAAGCTGTCAATGTCACGATCATAGCTGAAGGCCGTTCGCGGCAGCTTGCCCTTGGTCTGTTGCGTACGGTCGATTACCGGAATGTGCGGGATTGCGCCGTGATCCCTTACGAAGCCGAGGAAGTTGGCGCTGCCATAGGCTTTGTCGGCCGCAACCCGCTTGGGACGATAATCAAAGCGATCGGCCGATCGCTCGAGCATGACGCGCCCCGCATCAACTTCCTCCGCGAACCGAGCCGGTGTCGCCTTCACATCGAGAGCGACGCCACTCGGGGTGTCGACCAGCGCATTCAGGGCGTAGCCGAACCGGCCACGCACCGTTCGCGCCGACCAAGCCGCGGCAGGGTCCGTTCGAGAGACGCCTTGGCAGCTTTTCGAGCGCGCCATTTCAAAGACGGCATCTCCTGTGTCGTGCACCCACTCCCTAACCGCGCGCGACGCGTTGGCGACATACGGCAGGTAGCCAGGAACGGTCTTGCGCTGCCAGCTCGCATCCGCAGCTATGAACGATGCATCGATCGCGGCGTCTTTTCCGCCAATCAGTCCTTCACTGATGCAGCGTCGGACCGTGCTTTCGAACAGGATCCGGAACACGTCGGCATCGCGGAAACGACCGTGCCGGTTCTTGCTGAACGTCGAGTGGTGCGGAACCTTGTCTCCCGGCGCGAGACGGCAGAACCAGCGATAGGCCAGATTGTAGCGCAGCTCCTCACACAGGCGCCGTTCGGACGTGATCGCGTAAATGCGGCCGACCAAGGCCATGCGGATGAGGAGTTCGGGATCGATCGATGGCCGTCCCCTTGCGCTGTAGTGACCGGCCAGTGCCTGTCTCAACTCGCCGATGTCGAGACATCGATCGACGCGACGCAGCAGGTGGTCTGCGGGCAACATGGCTTCTATGGTGCGGCGGGACGCCCCTTCCCGCTTACCGCGACAGGCTGGTCCCATCATAGCGACGCTCCTTTCGGCAGGGGTGAAACGAAGGAGCAACCCGGCATGTCCGGCATTTTTCAACAGGCCCGACCGTTTCTGACGAGCCGGTCGGCCTGCCTACCCCGCAACGTAAATCTGCGGGCCGGACTTTGTCAAAACTGTTCTGGAAACCGACTTCGCAAAACGGTATGCTCCGCACTGGTTTGGAGAAGATCGGACGCCCATGCGGGTCGGCTATGCGAGGGTCAGCACCAGCGACCAGAACCCCGAGCTGCAACTCGACGCGCTGCGCCGCGCGGGCTGCGAGCGGGTGTTCACCGAGAAGGCGTCGGGTGCGCGCGATGACCGGCCCGAGCTGGCACGCATTTTGGAAGACGTGCTGCGTGCCGGCGACACGCTGGTTGTGTGGAAGCTCGACCGCCTCGCCCGTTCGCTCAAGAAGCTGATCGCCACGGCCGAAGAGCTGGAGCGCGAACAGATCGGGCTGGTGTCGCTGACCGAGAGCATCGACACGACCACGCCGGGCGGGATGCTCACCTTTCATGTGTTCGGCGCGATCGCGCAGTTCGAACGCGCCCTGATCCGCGAGCGGACCACCGCCGGGCTGGTGGAAGCGCGCCGGCAAGGCCGCAAGGGCGGGCGCCCATCGGTCATGCGCCCGAGCGACGTCACCGCGGCCCGCGCCATGATGAAGGAGGGCACGCTCCCGGTGCGCGACATCGCCAAGCGCATGGGCGTGTCGGTCGCCACCCTCTACCGCTATGCCGGCAAGCGCGGCAGCGGCGTACCCGCCAAGGAGCCTGTTGCAGCCCATGGCTGACCGGGCGAAGCGACCGCCCGGAGAGGCGCTGGTCGACCTTCGCCGACGATTGTCGCTGTTGCCGCCTCGCGATCCCGGTCGCACCGAGATCGTCGCGCGTGCGGCCGAGGCCTACGGCATCTCGATTTCGACGCTGTATCGGGCGCTGCGCGAGCTGAACCGGCCCCGGTCGGTGCGCCGGTCCGACCACGGTGCGACGCGGGTCGCGCCGCAAGCGGAGATGGAACGCTATGCCGAGATCGTCGCCGCGCTGAAGATCAGGACCACCAACAAGAAAGGTCGGCACGTCTCGACCGCCCGTGGCATCGAGTTTCTGGAAACCGATGGCGTCGAGACGCCGGAGGGTCTGGTCAAGGTCGCGCCCGGGCTGCTGAAGCGGGCGACCATCGACCGGCTGCTCCGCTCGTCGGGGCTGGACTATGCCCGCGTCACCCGCCCGCACGCGGCCGTCCGTTTCCAGGCACGGCGATCCAACGAGCTGTGGCACTTCGACATGAGCCCGTCCGACCTCAAGCAGGTCGAGGCACCGCTATGGATCGAACAGGGGCGCGGCAAACCCACGCTGATGCTGTTCTCGGCCGTCGATGACTGTTCGGGCGTGGTCTATCAGGAATATCGCAGCGTCTATGGCGAGGACGCCGAGTCTGCGCTGCGTTTCCTGTTCAACGCCTTCGCCGCCAAGCCCGAACCCGAGCTGCCGTTCCAGGGCCTGCCGGTCACGATCTACATGGACAACGGCCCGGTCAGCCGGTCGCGTGTGTTCCAGTCGGTGATGGGCAGCCTCGGCATTCGCGTCCTCACCCACCTTCCGCCCAGGCTGGACGACCGGCACACCGCGGCCCGTGCCAAGGGCAAGGTCGAGCGACCGTTCCGCACGGTGAAGGAGGTGCACGAGACGCTGTACCACTTCCACAAGCCGAAGGACGAGGCGGAAGCCAATCTGTGGATGCGCCGCGCGCTGGTCACCTACAACAATGGCGCCCATCGCTCTGAGCCGCACGCCCGGATCGAGCACTGGTTGCGGCATCTACCCGGCGAGGGCGTGCGCGCCATGTGCTCGTGGGAGCGGTTTTGCGCCTTCGCCCGCGAGCCCGAACGGCGCACCGTCGCCGGCGACGCGACCGTCTCGGTCGAGGGCGCTTCCTACGAGGTGGAGCCTGAACTCGCCGGCGAAACGGTGACGTTACTCTGGGGTCTGTTCGACCAGCAGCTCTTCGTGGAGCATGACGGAAAGCGGCACGGACCCTACGAGCCGTCGCGCGGGACGGTGCCCCTATACCGCTACCGCAAATACCAGAAGAGCCGCGCCGAGGAGCGGCTCGACAAGGTGGTCCGGCTCGCCGACCAGCTCGGGCTGCCCCGTGCGACCGTGACGGGCGGCGACCGCCCGCTGCCGTCACTGCCGCCCTCGGCCGCAGGCATCGCAGTCCGGCAGACCCCTTTTCCCGAACCGGTGGCCGAGACGGCATACCCGACCGGGCTCGCCGCCCGCCACGCCATCGTCGACCAGCTACGGCGACCGCTCGGCTCGCTGCCCGAGGCGGACCGCGCCTTCATCGACGCCCTGCTGGGCGAAACGCTCGACAAGACCATCATCGCCGACCGCATCAGCGAGCGGTTCCAGGCCAAACGGGGGACAAGCTGATGCTCGCCGACGTTCAATCCAGCTATGGGCTTGCCCGCCCGTTTCATGGGGCCGGCAATTTTGAGACGGAGCATCAGCGCAACCTCGTGCGTGAGGTCTGCGCGGCGGTGCAGACCGGCCGGCTCATCGTCGTCTCCGGCCTGGTCGGATCGGGCAAAACGCATCTCCTGCGCCGCATCGAGGACGAACTGGTCAGGGCCGGCAAGGTCGCCGTCGCCAAGTCACTTGCGGTCGACAAGCGCCGCACCTCGCTGCCGTCGCTGATCGAAGCGCTGTTCTACGACCTCTCGCCCGGCGACCGCGCCCAGGTGAAGATCCCCAAGCAGGCCGAGCGGCGCGAGCGTGACCTGCGCGACATCATGCGTAAAGGGAAACGCCCGGTCGTGCTGGTGGTCGACGAAGCGCACGACCTGCACCACAAGACGCTGACCGGCCTCAAGCGGCTCATGGAGGTGGTGGCCGATGCCGGCGTGCTGCTGTCGGTCCTGCTCGTCGGCCATCCCCGGCTGCGCAACGACCTGCGTCGTCCGCAAATGGAGGAGATCGGCTACCGCACCACTACGTTCGACTATGAAGGCATCGGTGCCGAGCGCCGCGACTATGTCGCCTGGCTGCTCGGCGCCTGCGCGGCCGAGGGCGTCAAAGTCGCCGACCTGATGGACGAGGATGCGATCGACCTCGTCGCCGAGCGCCTGCGCACCCCGCTCCAGATCGAGATGCACCTGACCCTCGCCTTCGAGCAGGGTTTCCGGCTTGCCGCCAAACCGGTCACGGCCGAAATCGTTGAGCAGGTGCTGTCGCGGGCAATCGACGACCTCGAACCCACGCTGACCCGCAACGGTTACGACGCCGGCGCACTCGCCAGCCAGCTCAACACCCGGCCGTCCGACGTGCGTGCGTTTCTCGCCGGAACGCTGGACACCGAACATACCCGCGAACTGACCGAGCGGCTCCGCGAAGCCGGGGTGCCGATATGATGCTATCGCCAGCACTTGCGCGACACCGATACCTTCTACAGGTGTGCTTCTGAGCGACTCTTTACCCGACCTTCGACGCGGGATGCCGGGTTTAATGCCCTTGGCGTTAAGAGCATTCCTGACCCGACGGCGTCATAGCCGCGATCACTGAGCAGCCACTGCGCCCTTGGCCTCCGCTGCCAAGCTCCTGTTCAAGAAGCAGACCGGACTGTGGATCATCAAAGTAACTGACCGGCGCGTAAATAGAGGGCGCGGCAGTCCTTTTGCCCCGCTTTCGTGACCGGGTCTGCTTGAACAAGCGGGCGATCGCCAGAGGAGAGGCGCGCATTACCTTCGTTTCCATGGGAGAGAAAACGTCAGTATTGCAGACCCCGCAGACGACATCCTTCAGCAACCACTTGCCGTCGTCACCGCCCATGCCCGCCGGGACGACGTGCTCTTCAGTATAAGGGCCGTCGGAAGGACAGTAGATGCAGGTCACGCTTGATCTCCGTGGTGAGCAAAGCTTGTCGGTCGTTCCGTGCAGTCTCGCCTGCCGTGCCGACAACGCTTACATCCAGACAGCGCAACCGATTGAGATCCGTTTCAACACCCAAGCGCTCAGCCCGACAACGCCATCTCGATCCTGTCTTCGCTCCAGTAGGGATCGATGAACGGACACTCGTAGCTCGGGCCGACATGATCGAGCTTAGCGGAGGCGAAGAAGCCTCTGGCGGCATCGTGGAGCGTTTCGGGAATAATTAGGAACGCCGGTTCCGTCTCTGCAAACGGTAGGTCGCCGACGTGTCGCCACTCGCGCTCCCACTCGAAAAGGTAGGTCGAGACACCATAGGTGCCGGGCAAGTCCACAAAGGGCGCCAAATTCCAGACCGGAGCGGCCGGATCGCCGGCTGCGCTATGGACCAGGGCATTGATCGCCTGCGCCTGCGGCGTATCCTTATAGGCATAGAGGATCGGCCCGCCGCCTCGCTCGACCAGAAACTCCTTGCGAAAGCCGATCCCGTGCTGACCTCGCGCGTCAGCCAGGCGCTTGAAGTGATGAAGCGGCACCTCACTAAAACAGACCGAGCGCTTGGCGTGCGGAAGATGGCGTCCGGCACCGAACGCCTTCATCGCGACAATGCGCCGCTCGTACAGGATCGCAATTGCGTTATCATAGGCCGATTTGAACTTAGACTCCTTGGCGAAGTGGACTACGTATTTGGACATGTCCTTCCATGCAGGATCAATTGTGCCGATCAGCGGCATCGCAGGGGCCATGGGCTAGGCGAACCGGAGCGGCATCGTGCAACTGCCATGGCTTACCAAGCTCCTCGCGCGACGGTCGCCGGCAGCCGCAGGTCACGAACCAGCCCGTCATTGCTGCCGATCGTCAGCGATGGCTTCTGCTTACCTCGACGCGTGCCGAACCATGTTTCAGCGATGTGGATAATATCGGTGTTGATAGGCCGGTCTAGGACGTGATCGATCAAGCGCTCGCTCAGCTCCGGATCGGGCATCGTAAAGTAGTCGCCGGCCTTCTTTAGCTGGTTGAGGTCGGGTGCTTCATCGGATATCGGCCTCGCAATCTATGCCAAGGCTGGCGGCATTCCTTGGAAGTTGGCTGACACCAAGGCGGAAACGGCCTTCATCGGCATTTCCTATGCCGTTCGTAATGACGACAGCGGTAGTCCACGTTTCGTAACCTGCTGCAGTCAGGTTTTCGATGAGGACGGCGCCGGATTAGAATTTATCGCGTTTGATACCAATGAAATTCAGGTACAACGGGAGAACCCGTTTTTGTCTCGTGCCGAGATGTTCCGAGTGATCACGCGGTCGCTCGAACTCTACAGGCGACGACACGGGGGACGCTCACCTCGACGCGTGATGATCCACAAGACCACCGAATTCAAAAGCGACGAGATCGCTGGTTGCTTCGAAGCGCTACCGGTCTGCGAAGCGGTCGATCTCATCCAAGTCGTTGATGAGGTCGGGTGGCGTGGTGTCTGGTGGGAGCAGGACCCCAACAATCCACGCCGCAATCAGGCCGCCGCATATCCGGTCAAACGGGGAACGCTGGTACAGCTCGGCCCACGAGACGCGCTGCTTTGGATACACGGCGCGGTAGACGGCTTGGGCAAGCGGCCGCACCTTCAGGGCGGGCGGGGAACTCCCAAGCCGATCCGGCTTGTGCGCCACGCCGGACATGGCTCGTGGGATGACACGGCTATGGCGGCATTGGCGCTTTCCAAGATGAATTGGAACAACGACGGACTCTACGATCCCCTACCCGTGACCATGAGCTACGCCAAGGTCCTAGCGCGGGTTCTTAAACGAATGCCCCGCTTGGGGAGTACCCCGTTTCAGTTCCGCTTCTTCATGTGACGCGCTCATTGACATGTGGCGCACGGCTTCAGCGTCTCTTCCTCAGATTGTACGTGATTCAAAGCTATCGATCACGGAGTATTTCTTCCCTCGCGCCGACGTTCTTCGGATCAGATGCCAACTCAGGTCTGTCGCCGACACTCAGGCGATCTGAAATCGTCTGATGCAACGCAGCCAATCCGCTTGCTAGGCTCTGCTCAGGCAGCGCAACACCCTCCCGCCTTGCCGCCGCCATGATGTCCATCGCACCAGCGAGCTCCGGCTCAGCGTAGAGCATTGCGCCCTCCCCCGCTTGCCACACCTCGACCAGCGCCTCGGACCGCGCGCGCTGCGCCTCGGCCGATCGGTCCGCCGCTATTGTCGAGCGCGGCAATGGCGGCATCACAGCACCTCGACGCTCCAGTTCGTCGCGGGTGATCGCAGCCAACTTGTATCGCAGACGGCGGCCTGCGCGATCGTCTGTCGGTGACGGGCGGTACTGGCTAATCAGAAGAGCGGTCAGCGCCGCAGTATCGACCGTCCGCGCCTTCTCCCGCCAATCCACGATGGCGCGGCGGGTTGAAGTGCGGTCTGCGGGTTGGCTGATGACGAAGAGCTCGAGCAGCGGATCGTCGAGGACATCGGCCGGCAATGGAGCGGCGTTGCCAGCGGCCGCGGCATGCGCCCAGCCCGCGACCTGCGCAACACGGGCGAACCCCTCCCCCATCTCGCCCCGGGTCTCGGAGACTTCGGACGCGAGATGCTCGAGATTAGGCTGGAGGTCCGTCGCGATGGCCTGCGCAGCATCGATGGTCTCGAGCCTTGCAAGGATGTCGGCCTGATTTGCTTCGAGGCGCTTGCTGCGTTCGCCGATCTCTTCGACCTGGTCCTGCATCAGTGTCAGCGCGTCAAGAATGGCGGCTAGGGCGGCAGTCTGACTGACATCGCTCATCGCGTCGGCCCTCCCCTACCAGGGCTTCGATCCCGCTCCCGCTCGCGGGCCATCCGCGCGCGTTCTCGCTCCTGAACCTGACGCATTACCTCGTCGATATCGGTCGGTGCGGTTGCCGGATCGTGGCGGGTGATTGGTGTCCGAGTTTCCTCCTTCTGCCGCTCGGGGTCGACGGGTTCGGGCGAGCGGACCGCATCCGTCTGATCGCGAAGACGACGTGCCTCGATCCGGTCCCTCATCGCGCTGGACCGGGCGATCGCGGCGGCGATCGGGTCCGCTGGCGCATCGCTTGCCTCCGCTTCGAGTCCACCAAGTCGGGTGTCCAACGCCCGCAGCACGCGGAGCGTATGGGCGGCCTGGATGGAGTTCGGTTCGGGGTCGGGCAGAACCTCGACGAACCGTTGCAGGCTTTTCGCGACCGTCTGGTTGACGACCGACGGGGTGGCACTGAGCTCGGCGATCGACTGCAGATAGGCGTCCCTGACGACGGCCTGTTGCTCGGTAAGGATAGCCCGAACCGGATCGGCTGTGGTCGCGTTCGCGAAGCGTTGTGCGCGCGCGAGGCGGTTCGTGTCGAGCCGCGGTACCTGGCCGTTTGCTCGCACTTTCCTGGCAGCGATCGGCTCATGCTTGGGGTCTACCCCCCTCGCCTTCGCCGGCGTCGCATTCGCCTCTATGCCGCGGTCGCGCAGCTTCTGGGCGAAGCGCTGGCGGTAGCGGAAGAGGTCGTCACGGGTGGGGTGAAAACGTCGACCATCATGGTCGCGCCGTGCGAAGGTCAGGTGAACGTGCGGATGATCCCGGTCAATGTGGAGCGACGCGACCCAGGACCGGTTCGCGAATTCCTCCCGCGCGAAATCCAGCGCGGCCGCCTTGAGGCGTTCGGGATCGGTACCCGATGGCATCGAAAGGATCATCGATAGCGACGTCGCGCCCTTGCGGCGGGCATCGTCGCCCATCTCCCATTCCTGCCAATCCTGCGCGAGCTCCTGCATGGCGCGTCCGTCACGGAGCACCTCCTCGTCGCTCGTATACAGCGCCAATTGCTTGTCGGTGCCGTGACCAAGGCGACTGATGTAGGCGAAATTGGCGAGCACGTGCCCGCTGCCATGCTGACGTCCCGTGATGCGAACGAGGACCTCGGGGACCCGGCGTGCGGTTCGGTCCATCGTCGCGATAGCGCGACGACTGACGGCGCCTTGGGCGCCCGCACCGAATGCCTGCTTCGTCGCATAAGGTTGGCGACCGCCACCCGGTCGGCTCGTGGCCTTCGGGAACATGGAGGCGACCGCGAGCCTCAGCATTGTTCCGCCCTGCTTTGCTGGTGGAGGCGACCCGCCCCCGCTGCCGAGCCTCTGCTTCTTCGCTGGCGCGAAGATCCCCGCCATCGTGTCGAGCGTGCCCGGCGACAGGTTGAGGCTCACGCGCGCGGTGCTCCGAACGCGCCGGTCCAATACGCGACTTCGCCCCCGACATAGGCGGACAGGCTGCGCCGAGTGGCGTGCAGAACGATCTTCAGGTCGGCGCACGTCTCCAGAAAGGGTTCCGCAATCCGCGCGATGTCGAGGCTGCTCTCGGGCTGGTTGGCGGCATTCATGGCATGGACCGCCTGGTTGATGTTGCGGCCGATCAGAAGGATCTGCTTGCGGACTTTTCCGACCTCCTCCTTCATGGCCGGGCATAGCCGGAGCTGCGCGGCCTTGTCCCAGAGCTGCCAGCGCAGGGCGCGTTTGATCCACTCGTTGCGGGACAGGCCGAGCGGCGCGCCAACAATATCGATCGCCTCGATCTCGCGCCGGTTGAGGCGGACCGTCACCCGGACCTGCTCGTCTGAATGACCCTCGTGATCGAGCCTACCTGCCGCCCCCGCGATGGGCAGGTCATCATGTTCCGACGCAAGCACCGTGCGCGTGAGGATCTGCGCGATCCAGGCGCTCCGGGTCTGGCCATGGGCGGCCGCGACGCGGTCGATCTCCGCGATCAGATCGTCCTTGAGCCGAAGACTGATCACCACTTTCAAAGCCCCGTGCAGCGGTGCCATCGAGCCAATGTATTACATTGGTGCCAGATGGCATATCCTGCCATCCCTCATAATTGATCCACCCTCGTACAAAAACCAATTAGATGGAGTGAAATCATTCCAGACGCGGAGTGGGCTGTATTGCCGAGGTTATTGCAAGCACATGGACGCCTGATATGTTCGACAGTCGAACGGCCTTGGCAGTCGTCATTGATGCCGGTCCGGTATCGACACCGTCGATCTGGACAAGATCAATACCCTGATACCTAGTAATCTTGGAGAGGGTCGGCCATGTTTGTGCTGTCCACGAATTGCAGCACAAGAGAGAACGCCACATGCCTCGTGCGAAATCCAACACCGGTGATCTGGCGGCCATCGCGGCGAGACGCGAGGCGCTGCTTGCCGAACTGGCGCGCGTCGACGAGCAGGCGAAGCAAGCGACGGAAGCGGCCCGTGACGCCGGTCGTCCTGTCCTTCTGGCCGCGCTCGAGCGGGTCAAGATCGCTGCCATCGAGAAGTCCGACGCCCGCACGATCGCAGCGGCGCTCGCCTCCCATGGCGGCAAGGCAGTGGCTGAACGACTGGCCGCGCTCTCGGGCTGATCGGTCGGCCGGGGCGAGCGTATTCTGGAGGATCGCATGTCCGACCAACGGCGTGTCAGCGGCAGCCGTTCGCGGATCCGATCGCGCGAAGGGAACAGGGCATCAGAGCGGCGTTCCCGCGACCCCCTCCCCCTCTCCGCTTGCCGGCGACCAGTCCCCGGAGCTCGGATAGCTGTCGTGAACGGTCGCTCGACGGATCGTCGGTAGCACACCCGTCGTAGCGGATGCCGTTCCCGCGATCGCACCAGTCCGTCGCAGCGAGGACGGCACCGGCTCCCGGCAACCAAGGCTCCTCGGCCGCTAGCCTCGCGCCTTTCACCAGCCCCATCGCGGTCGCAACGGGTACGATGGCGGGACATGGGCGATCGTGCGGAGTCGCTGACGTTGCCTAGATCATGACGACCAGGCGATCCGATCGAGGCTATCGGCAGATAGCGAGCTCCGTTGCCGCTGGTCCGCTTCCCAACGGCCGCTGACCCGCGTTTGGCGTGCACGCGCAAGCCCCAACGCGACGCTACCTGACACAGGAACGGTCACCCTGCGGCCGATCAATCACACCGATTCGTCGCTCGGCATGAGGAGCGACGGGGATGGTCCCTGGCGGTCAGCCCCCCTCCCCTTCCGGCCGGTGTATGACGCCGGCTGTGCTGGCGGAGTGCCATCGACGGGGCGGTCGCGATCATGGCCGGGAGACTTACCCCCTCCCCTCCCCGGTCAGCTTGTCGTCACTTCCCGGCTTTTGCCTTCCGCGCCTCTTCGGTCAGGGCCAAGTCAAGGAGAAGCGTCATTGCCTCACCCTTTGAAACGCGGTTGCGCCAGACGAAGTCCTCGAAGCGAGCACGATCCTCGGGACGGCACCGGACGTGCACCGCGTCGGTAAAGGTCGGCTGCCGGACCTTGGGCGCCGGCCGCTGCGCCGGTGCGGGAGCCGGCTTTTCGGAGCGAAAGCCCAGCCCCTCCCCTGCTGATTTGGCTGCGGCCAGCTGTTCAGCGGTGGGGACCGGAATGTCATCATCAGCGGCGAAGCTGGTGATCGATCGACGCGATGCCGCAGGCTTCTCGCTCATGCGCCCAGTCCTTCCTTGAGCAGCGTCACTACGTCGAACGCGAAGGCGTTAGCGTTCGCCTTCGCGCTGTCGAGTGAACCGACATCCGCCGCAGTCATGTCGTCCAGCGTACCGCCCATACTGAACAGGCCGCGGAATGCACCGCGCTCGGCGATAGCGGTCGAGATCATCGGGACGTCTGCATCTTCCAGATTGCCGACGACGGCTTTCAGGTCACGCGGCCACAGCCTCGTCGAAGCAGGCGTCCGCGTCAGAACCGCGGCAAAGGGCAAGGGGCGCTGGCGCGCGGTACCGGCATTGCGAATCGCCTTGAACGCGCGCGCAGCTTCCATGGCGTCGAGTTCGGAGCCCTGGATCGGGACAAGGGCGAGATGCGACATCATCAGTGCGTTGGTCGCCCGCGCGCTGGCCTTCCCTTCCAGGTCGACGATGACATAGTCGGCGCGTTTACGCGCCGCGTCGATCGTACTGATGATCTCGTCCTCATCGATCTCGGGTACCACCTCGATATTGTCAGGCTTCCCGTCCTTCGCCGCCCAGCGTGACAGCGGGAAATTCGGGTCGGCGTCGATCATCACGACGCTCGACCCTTTCGAAGCGAGAACCGTCGCGAGAATGAGCGAGGTAGTGGTCTTCCCCACCCCGCCCTTCGGGGACAGCATCGATATCACCGGCAACAGATGTCTCCTCAGGTTGATCGGCGGATGTGCACATGTGACGCACCAACCACGCCGCGAACGTGTGACCAAAGTTGCACAAGCCCCCATTGGTGACAAGTGCGCGATGGTCGCTTGCGCACTTTATTGACATGTAAGCCGTGTGAACATGGGCACCGCGTGAGCATTGCGGGCGTTGGATGGCTGGCAATGGGTCAGGCACCGGACGCGGCTTGCACTCGCGTCCGACAAGCGACCACAGTGCCGCGTTCCCGACAGCATCGCCCCGTGCGCCAGGGGACCGCCTTCGCTCGGCGATCGGACGGCACGTTCAAGCGCCACGTGTGAGCATGCTCACATTGAGTACATGCTCACGAGGAAACTCGCAGAGGCACTCGCCCTCCCCTGCCCTCACGCCTGCTTAGGACGACCAGCGTCTATTCCACGCAACCGCGTTCAGCCAGCGATGGGAGTTGACCGAGTTTCGCCGACCGAGCAATCAGCGCAACCAAACCGCCGAGGCGTTGTCCGATCGCCTTTCGCGACCGGCGACGTCAGCGATCCCAGTGCAGCCTTGGTGTGGTCGTAAGCTCACCGCGGCGACATGTTCACACCGCACTCATGTACACATGGCTCTGATGTTCACCCTGGTCACACGTTCACATAGCTAGGACGTTCACCTTGGCGACATGCTCACCGCCTGAATATGTTCACCTCGATACCCGTGGAACGGCCTCGCCACATCATTGGCCATCCTGTCACCGCCCGCACCCGAACCGCGCGGCGCTGCCGCGGGGAGGGGGGGCAGGTCGTCGGCGCTCTGCTGGTGAGTGCAGCTACCTGGGACGAATAGGCTCCTGTACTGGCGAGAGGCGCAACCGCGCTTCAGCCGCGACGATCCTCCTTGAACCTGTCGACAATGCGCCCATGTTCACGCTGTGAACGTTTGCGCGCGCCGTTGTGCGTATCACCGCCCCGCGAGAAGACCCTGCGGCAGAGAGCAAGCTGGACCGAATTCCTACCGGCTCGCGGCTACTTGGTCGCGAGGTTTATACGTTCACCGCGCTGACATGTTCACGCCGTGCACACGTCCCAACCTTCAGAATGCTCACACCGTGAACGTTAGCCATGTGCTCACTCGGTGCACATTGTACACTTTGCGCACATGGTCGTCGGAGGCATGGTGCACCGGCTTGCCTCGGTGGCGGCCACGTCGCCGGCCGGAATGGTCGCTGCGCCCAGGCAATAACCAACGGTCGCCCTGACCATCTAGCCGCACACCAGCCAGACATACGACGCCGATCGCAGAATGGCGTCGCCCACCAGCAGCGTTGCGTCGGCCGGAAACGACGGCCGATAGCTTTGGCCGCGCCGGATCCAGAGGCCATCCAAGCTCGGCAGGGTTGACAAGGGGAGGTCGCCCAAATGCGATGCCGCGTCATGCGCGCCGACTTTGCGAGCCAAAGATGCGCCGAAAGAAGCTGACGAACGCTCGGCAGGTGCCGCCGCACAATTTCGACCTCGATGTCGCGCGGCCGCTTTGCCACTACACCTCTGCTCCGTGCAGCCGGCGGCCAGGAAGCCGGCGGCGTGCCCCGCGGGGCACGCCGTCGCTTCGGAACCGGGTGTTGGAAACCAAGAGTGAGCTTGGCGCGAACGCCTTTAGCCGGGCGGCCTGGACATACGCGTCCGCCACCCGGTCAATCGAACCGGCTCTCACTCTTCGGGGTTTCCACGCCCCGGCCCGCGTCTCCGCAGGCGCCTCATCCTTACCGAACGGCTGCACCGCGGCGCAACCCGCCATTGTCCCGCTATTCTGTGGTATCTCTTGAAGAAGCCTTCTCCCTTGGGCCAGCGCCCGCCGCGATCGCCTAGAGACCGACGACAGGGAGAGAAAATCGCGAGGATCCCCCCTCAAGGTCTGACGGCTCACTCCTCCCAGAGCGGCTTGGGATTGCGGCGACGCTTGGCCTTTGATGGCCGGGGGAGGGGGGATGCCGCATCGAGCTCCCGATTGATTGCCGCCAGGTCCGAACGCCACGCCTGGATACGAGCCGATTGGTCATGCATGGAAAGCCTCCGTCTGTTCGAGTGAAGACGAGGTGCCGCTGGACGGTCGGTTGGGGCCGGGGTCCAGGACTGCGCCAGCAGCCGCGCGAGCGGGGCGTGGGGGAGCCGATTGTCTCGGCCCTGGAGCGCCAGCGGAACGGGCCGGGAGAATTGGGGGAACCGCGCATCCTTGACGCCGACCCCGGCCGGCCGTCACACTGGGGAGACGTCGACGACAGCCTCTTCTTTTCTTCCCGTTGGACGCGGCGATCCGCGAGCAAGCGACATGCCCCAACGAGGTAACGAGCCCAAGACGGCCCCGATATGACGCGGCCGTGCAGGTGCAGCTTCGCCGGGTTGACCGAGCGCGGTCACGGCATCGCTGCGTGGGTCACCATGATCGATGGCGACAGCTCCCCTGACCATCGCGATCCTCGGCCTGGCGCCTCTCGCCGGATCGGACGCACTGGGCGCGCTGCCAGCACCGGACCCCGGCGGCAGGACCGCCGGAGCCCGACCGATCAGCGCTCGTCGGCGCGCATGATCGTCAGGACGCGTACCGTCACGGATGGGTCTGAGGGGTCTTCCGAGCCGGCGGACAGGTCGGCGTTGTAATAGTCGATCTTCCACATGCAGGCTGCGCCTTCAAAGTCGAACGTGCCGAGGTCGTGTTCGCCATAAGGGTCGTTCGCGCGCGTGAAGGCGTCATAGCCCCGGATCGCTCGGAGGAGTTCGGCGCGCTTGCGGAAGTTGCGGAAGATGCCAACGTCGCCGATCAGTTCGGCGATCCCGCTGGTCATCATGACCCGGTCGGTGCCGGGCTGGGTGATGTGATCGCGCAGCCGGTCGTTGAGGCGCGCGATCGCGCTGGCGGCATCGGCGGTACTTGCAGGCCGGGGGGTGGCATCGGACATGACGGTCTCCTTGACGCTCGAGCCCCGGTGATCGGGGCCTTTCGACACGCGGCAGGACCGCCGGGGCATAGCCGCCCGGCGCACCCGAAGGGTCGAAACGGCAGTGGAGAAGCCCGCGCCAGCGGGCTTGCGCCGGGCTGCGCCTCGGCGAGGACGTGCGCGCCAGGAAAGTCCCGGATGATCGCCGGAAGAGAGTAGGGGGCCGCCCTGCCAAGCCGCCCCACCATGCTGGACGAAAGCGGAGCCGACCCGCTATCCTTCATCGATGGAGACCGGCGCCGACATCATCGCCCTGTGGCCCCGCTGGCTGGAAAACGTCGGCGAGATGCGTCGGATGAACGCGCTCGTTCGCGTACGCTGCGCGGTCTGCGGGACGATACTGCGCGTCGACCTCGACGACATCGTTGCCCGCCATGGCGTGGGCTATTCGCTGGTCGACAAGCTGGAGCGCTGCCGAATGGTCGGCTGTGCGGGCTCGACCTTCTATCTCGCATCGCGGACCTACGGGCAGGCCTGGACGGCGCTGCTGCGCGATCCGGCGTTGCTCGGGAGCTTCGCGACGTTGCCACCGGTCCGTACCGCGCTCGGTTGACGGCCCACAGCGATGTGCACCAACTACCGCCGCACCAAGGGCTTCGATCAAGTCTGCGAGGAGTTCTACGAGACGCGCATCCCCGTACGCTTTCCCGAGCGTCATCAGGCACCCAATCTGGAGCCGCAGCCCGAGGTTCGTCCCACCAATCGCGCGGTCGTCTTGCGCGCGCAGGAGGACGGGGTTGCGCTGACCTGGATGCGCTGGGGATTGATCCCCTTCTTCCATAAGGGGCCGGTCAGCGGCTGGAAGGCTGCGACGTTCAATGCCCGTGCCGAGGGCGTGAAGACGGCGCCGTCGTTTCGCGATGCCTTCAAGCGACGCCGCTGCCTCATCGCTGCCGAAGGGTGGGTCGAGTGGAAGGGGGAGGGCAAGCCGAAACCCAAATTCTACGTCGCTCCGCGGGACGGCGCACCGATCTGCTTCGCCGGCCTGTGGGATCGGGCGAGGACGCAGGACGCGGGCGAGATCGAGAGCTTCACGATGGTGACGCAGCCGCCGGGCGCGCTGAGTGATCTCCATGACCGCGCGCCGGTTGTGTTGCGGCAGGAGGATTGGGCGCGTTGGCTCGATCTGGAGGCGCCGGTCGATGACCTGCTGACGACCGAGCCCGCCGATCTCTATAGCATCCGGCCGTTTCACGAGGTCACCGGCGGCCTGCTCTGAGGCCGTCAGGTGGTCAGCCGTCGGCCTCGTCGATCAGCTTCTGCACGCGGGCGATGGGGGTATCGTCGATCGGTCGGATCGTCTCGTCGCATCCCGGACAATCGATCGTCCGCGCGAGGCGAAGCGTCTTGAACGCGATGTTGAGTGTCCGACCGCACGCCGGGCATTCGGTTTGCGCGGCGATGTCATCGAGCTCGTGCGCCATCGCGCGACGATAGCCGGGATCAGCGGATCTGGTGAGCCGGTGAACCGCTCCACCGGGCCCGGGCGGGTTCGATGCCCGCCCGGGCCCTTGGTCGAGACGGGGAGGGGAGGGGGGCCTTTCAGCCCCCGGGATGTCAGGCAAAAGGGTCGTATTCGTTGACGATGATGTGCGAGCTGTCGTGATCTTCGGCGGTGATGACGGCGTATTGGGTGCCGATGGCGATGACCATGGTGGCGACCATGAGGCTGCGGGCGAGGCTGAGGGCGGATTTGCGGGCGATCCAGATGTCGTTGAACATGTCCGAGGCTCCTGTGAAGCCGACGGGGTTCATCCCCGCTCGACAGGCGCCCGACAGGACGGGGAGGGGCCGCGATCACTTTTCGCCGGCACGGCAAAAAGCCGTAGCGAAGCGCCCGGACCCTTCACGGGTTGATCGTACAAGGACCCGCACCGGCCCAAGGATTGCGCCTCCAAGAGCGGGGTGAACCTCGTCGGCCGGGAGCGTCGTGGCTGAAGCACTGGGCCGCCCTCGACGTTCACCACGTCGGCGATCCGGTCGCTCCCTTTCCTCGCGCGCCCACTCCGCGTGCCGCGATGGCAAGACCAGTGCTATGCGCCAGCGATCCTATTGCGCTCGACAGGCACAGCGCGCCGGTTGCCTGCGATCGGCCCCGTTGTGCGCCACTGCCTTCGTCAGCTGATCGTCACCCGGATGGGCCGAGACCCGTCAGGGGCTCGGTGGAGCGTCAAGCGGAATAGAGCGGCGGTCCCGGCGACAGCCGGGAGACGTCGACGATGTGTTCTGCTACGGGGACTGGAACAGCAGCGTCATACCTGCGGTGCGTTGCCGGTCGAGGTCGGATACTGATCCTTCGCACCGGGCAAGGGGAGGGGGTACCGCCGGCATGGGTGCCCCACCCGCCTGCAAAGCATCGATCAGTCGAAGCCCTCGCGCGGCGGCTGCGCGCTCGGCGGGACGTAGGTGGCATTCTTGACCGTCTCCTCCTGACGCAAAACCCAGTCGAGCGGACCGGTAGGCCAGAAGCGGGCCGGCGCGATGACGCGGCCATCGAACTCAAGCGGCGTCGCGTAGCGGGTGGCGACAGCGGCGAGCACGTTCAGGATGATGAGCGTCAGCAGCAGCCAGAGCAGGCTGCAGAGTGCTGTCCGGCCCATGCCGGTTGCGCCTCCGAACCAACCCAGGCCGCTCGTCATCGTGACCGCGAGGCCCTGCGCGGCGAGAAGGCCGACAATCCCCGCCGGCACCATCAGCTTGAGACGCAGGATCGCCGACCAGAATAGTCCGGCGATGAGGTGGGGCAGCAGCAACACGCCGATGCCGATGGCGATGAGCCGCGCATCGTCGGGAAGCGCTGCAAGGAAGGCAGGATCGAAACGCATCAGCGCAGCAGCCAGGACAAGCCCTGTGCCACGGCAGCGCGGGCACGTTCGCGCTTGCCGACAGGCGGGGGCGGTGCGGGAGCGGGATCTGCGTCAGGAAGGACGGAGGTCAGCGCCTGCTCTGAATAGTTCAGCACCAGCATGTTTCGGATACGCGCGGCGGGGAGGTAGATGGCGCCGCCAACCGGCTTTGCCTCCTCCACCACCAGTCCGGCAGCGACCGACGCGCCCGCATCGTCGCGCCGCATCATCGAGCCCCAGCTGCGCGGCAAGCTGAGATGACCCTTCTCCTTGGGTTTGCCGCCGATCATGTAGATGAAGCGATTGGGCTCCGACAGGGTCAGCGCCTTGATCTCGCCGTCGTCCGACAGACGGATATCGGCGATCCCTCCCGCGTAGCCGAGGCCGCGACCGTCTTCGACCGCGTCGGTGAGGACATAGGCGAGCTGGAAATAGCCATGGTTCGTCGGATCGATGATGTGCTGGAATGCCCAGCCCTGGGTGTGGCTGTCGAGCCCGTCGAGCACCAGCGCCAATCCCCTGTGCCGGATCATGACGGCGACGAGATAGGACAGAAAGATGAGGATGAAGGCAAACTCGATCAGGCCGAGCGGCTCGCCCGGGCCGAGGTCGCGGGCATTGGGACCTGAGGTCGGGCGGATCATCAAACCGGCGACGACGCGATAAGGCGAGACCAGCCCAGGTCGTTCGGGCCCGCTGAGAATTGCGACGATCCCGTCGCATACGATCGCACCGAACAGATGCGCCGCGAGGCTGATGCCACCCGCCAGCGCGAGGCTGTTGAGCGCGGTAAGCGGTTGATCGGGCCGTCGTACGCCGTGGCGTCGGCCCAGATTGTTCCAGAAGATAAGCCCGGTGATGCCCGGGAGCAGCCACAGCAGTGCGGTAAGAAGGGAAAAGGTGAGGCTCAATGCGAGACGTTCAGCGTCGCGTGGTCTCGTTATTGGTTACCGCCTGGGGCGCGTCGACTGCGGTGCCTTCGCGACGGGTGCGTTCGGTCTGCGCCTGCGACAGGCGCCGAGCGAGCTGGAAATAGCCACCCGCGGCGGCGGCTGCGCGACCGATCGCGCGCTGCTGCCTGACGTTCGTGACGAGCATTGCATCATCTCCCGGCCGAGGGGTCTTGGCCGCTTGTGGTCAACATAACGCTCGAAACGGTAAAAAGGTAGAGTGCGGGATCACGTCATCGGCGCGAGCACGGTCCTTCGACCTGCCACTTGGGCATCGTGTCTCAACCGACAAAGGTTAGGAAGGGATGCCTGGCGCGAGGCAGCACGAAAGAGCCCGGGAGCCGAAGCTCCCGGGCCGCCCGCCCCGATCAGAAGGGGATGTCGTCGTCCTCATTGTCCTGCGCGGCGCCCTGCTGCTGCTGGCGGGACTTGCCGTAGGAGAGGAAGGTGACCTCGTCGGCGATAATTTCGACGCCGAACCGCTCGATGTCCTGTTGGTCGGTCCAGCGGGTGTAGTGGATCCGACCGCGCACCATCACCTTCTGGCCCTTCTCGACATATTCGGCGACGGTCTTGGCGACACCGTTGAAGCAGGTGATCCGGTGCCATTCGGTATCCTCGAGTCGGCGGCCGTTTTCCTTGAGGACCTTGCCCTCACTGTCGCGCTTCGGCCGCGAGGTCGCGAGGCTGAAGCTGGTGATCTTGGTGCCGCCCTGGGTGGTGCGGGTCTCGGGGGCGGCGCCGACGTTGCCGGCGAGGATGACGAGGTTCTGCATGTCGAGGTTCCTTTGTCCTGCTCGAGGGTTCGTTCCCTCGGCTGAACACCGTCAAAGACGGCCAGGCCGGTGGCTCCACCGGAGCGCGCAGACGCGAAGGGAAACCCCATGGCGAGGAGTGGTGCGGGCAGCCGCGAAGCGGCAACTCGGTCCGAAGCCATGCGGGTTGGAGCCGATGGACGGCCGGCTTAGGTCGTTCAGTGAGGAGAGGGGATGGACCCTCTTCAGGCAGTCGAGCGGAACCACGATATTCGTGAAACCGCATCCGGCCTGCGACCTCGCTGCCACCCCCGCCCCGGATTCGGGCGGCACCTTCGATCGTCGTTCCCCCACTGACCTGCGCTGCAATCGCATCGAGGGCTGGAGCGATCGAACGGTTGCGGGCCGAACCGGAGCAGCACCATCATCCTTCATACCAATGCATGTCGAGGCACGTTGCCGACAGGGGACGTCAGGGGCGAGCAGGGGGGCGCGGCTGCGACACCGACCCTCCCAACGCCACAGGCATACGCGCCTTGGCCGAACCGCGCCCGAAGTCGAGAATGTTCCCTATACAACGACGCTCCGCGCAGCCTGGGGCGATCGAGCAACGAACGCGGACGTCTGATACCTCCTCTCGACAGGGGGTGGGAAGCCTGGTGCCGACCCCACGCGACGCCGGCTTCTCCGACGTCGGCGGCAGCCCGGTCTCTCCTATGAGCCCCGCCGATCAGTTGCGAGCAGACCTCAATACCCGGACCCGGGTTCGCCGAGCGGTCGGGCAGGCGACCTCCGCTCGACGATCCCCTGATCCGATGAACGGCTCGATCGCGCGGCCGAACCGGTCGGCGCGTGTCGAGGGGCGACAACCAACCGGCCGATGGCGCGCTCGCGCCCGCCGTCCGCAATCAGGCCGGCGTGACGGCGCCCTTCGCGCGGCGGGGCTTGCGCGCCGGCACGGCCGACGCCGCGGTCGTCTCGGCCGGTGTCTTGGGCTTGCGACCGAGGCCGATCTTCTTCGCCATGGCACGCCGCGCCTCGCTGTAGGCGGGCGCGACCATCGGATAGTCGGGCTTCAGCTTGTAGCGTGCGCGATACTCATCCGGGGTCAGGCCGTGCGTGGAGAGGTGCCGGCGCAAGGTCCGATAGGGCTTTCCGTCGATCATCGAGATGATGCGATCGGGTGAGGCCAGGGATTTGCGCACGGTGACGGCAGGAGCGTGATCGACCGCAGTGACTTCGACGGCGTCCTCTGAGGCTTCGCCGCTGACCAATTGCGTGATCGACGCGTAAATCGCTGTCAGAAAGGCGGGCACGGCCTCCGGATCGGCGCGCGTGTTCGGGTTCGATAGCCAGGCTGCGGTCACTTCGGTGGCGAGTTCGATCGTGTTCACAGTCTCGGTCATCCTGTCCCTTTCCGTCGTCCACCACAGGGTGGATGCGACGATCACGCAGCGCGCTCGGAAGAGATAATAGCATTGGTGCAGCGACGTGCCACTGATAACCGCTGATAACCGCTGTTGCGTGCGATGCGATGTCGATCGCGGAAAAGCGAAACGCCAAGGCTGCCGGACACCGCCAGGAAATGGGGACCAGCCCCCTCATAGCGAGGACCGCCGGCGCACCGGCGGTCCCGTCGTCGATCAGGCGCGACTGACCTCGCGCTTCTGATCGAGCGCGGCCGGGGGCGTCCCGAGCGGTCCCCGGCGGTCGACGACGCGGACGCCCGCTTTCTTGGCATCGATGACGAGGCGCTCGGTCACGCCATTGCCCTGAAAGGCGATGAGATAGCGCGGGCGGAGCGACAGCATCTGCTCGTTGCGACGAAAACCGGCGCGATCGCCGAGCTTGCGGTCGAGACCGAATCGAACCTGCTGGACGCCGTGCTGCTCGGCCCAGGACGCCGCGATGCGCTCGATCCCCTTCATGTCGCCGCCATGGACGAGGTACATGTCCCCGACCCGCTCGCGGACGGCGTTGAGCGTGCGCAGGAGATTGTCGCCGAACGTCTTCATGTCCCCGTCGCAGGTGAACGTCAGCCGGCCGCCGGCGAAGACGACGGGGGTTCCGACCGCGGTGTTGGCATCGCGGACGCGCTCACGCCGCGCGCGCAAGAACGCCTGACCATCGACGATTGCCGAGGTAACCCCCAGTGAGATGCGATTGCCGGTGGCGGGCACCCAGGATCGACCGGTCTCGCGCATGTAATGCGCCGCGGCAGTGTCGCGCATCTGCTCGTAGCAGCCGGCCGCCTCCTCGATCTTCTTCGCGAGCTCGACCTTCTCCTCAAGGTTCGTGCTGTTGATCTCGGAGCCGTCCTGCTCGGCGATCAGCAGTCTGATCTCGTCGGTAAGACGATCGATGGTGGCGTGCTTCTTCGCGGCCGCGCGGTGGAACAGGTTCACCAGGCCCCAGCCCAATTCCTCGATGTCGCGCTCCAGGGACGTGTTGAAGAGGGTCGCGAAGAGGTCGCTCCAGATCGCTGTCGTGGTCTGATCGAGGGCCTCGCTCGGGGGCGGTGCCATCCCGGGCAGTTCGTCGGAGCGCGGCTCGAGGTGGCCCAGTTCGAGAGCGGCGAGCGCCGCGGCGAGGGAAGTAGTCATGGCGACAGCCTTTCATTGCAGAGGCCGGCGGCCTTTTCCGCCGGATGCGCACCTCCTGGGACGCCGCAGCAGAGCCCGACGCACCGCCGCTTCGCGGCGGGGAACCCGCGAAAGTCGGGGTGGCGCGGGCAGCCGCGGTACGCGGCAACACGGCCCGGCTTTCGCGGGTTGCGGGGGGATCGCGGGGGCCTATGTGCCGCATCCCTCCGGCGAAAAGGGCGCACGCGGAAGGTCCGCGAAAGGATGCTCGTCACGATCCCCTTCGACGTCATCGCCACGACTGGCCAGCGATGCCGCGCCATGTCGCGTCCGGTAGGAGCATCTCCCCGGCATCGTCGCGACCTAGCGAGGTGACTGGCCGCCTGGGCCCTCTTGCTCCTGCTGCGTCAGCGAGAGTGGCTGCGGATAGAACTACACATCACTGCGGGGTCCGCCCCGCCAGATCCTCGGTCGGCGTGCTCCCGACCCGACAGCGAGTGGCGACGGTGGGAGATCCCTTCGACCGTAAGGGCGAGCCGCGACAAAAGAGCAGACGCATGCCGGCGCGCGCGGCACAGCCCCGCTAGTGCGCCGACGATCAGCCCTGTTGCCCGCGCCGTTCGTGCTTACGCGGACCTCGTGATCTCTCCCAAATCGGGCCGCTACGCGACCGCGCGCAACCCCGATCCGGGCGGCACCAAGGGCGGTCCGTTCGAACGCTGGGACGCGGAGGCGAATGAGCGAAAAGACTTGGGCGCGTCGATCGAGCCGTCACTGCAAGTCGGCTCGCAGGTACGGCGGTGAACCACGGGGCCGATGGCGGGCACAAGGCTTACCTGAACGTCGCAGGGGCGCAACGATGCTGCCTCACTGCGGATCGTGCGATAGATGCACGGCGACCGACGTCCCGAGGCTGGAGTAGCGGCTGCTGGCATTACCGGACGATCTCCCTTAGCCTGATGTAACTTGTGGAGACGCAGGTCGGGGCGTGGAAACCTCGTGAGTGAGGGTCTGCTGACCATGCAGGGCGGCGCGTGAGCGTCGACCTCGCCGTGCGTCTGCCTGCCAGGCACGCGATATTTCCCCGACCCTGTATTTGGGCCGAATTGGCGCGCTTCACGGACACGCCGATCTCGCGCTCAACGCTGGGACGCGGAGAGTGTGTTGGACGACACCAACGGTCACGAGGCCGGACAGGACGATACAGCGCTGCGGCGCGCCAGGGTGCAGCACCTGCTTCAAGAAGCACAGTCGCTTCTGCTCGAAGCCGGAGCGAGATCCGCAAGCGTCTATCTTGAGCGCGCGATGGCGTGCATCGATGTCGACGTAGCGGATGACCCCACGCAGATCGCCGTTGCCGCAGCGATCATGCCGGGTGAATCCGCGCTGCGCCGTGCGATGGGCGGTGCCTTGACGATTGTCGGCACCCTATTGGCACGCAACGATATCGTCGCACTCGACGAATTCGGCCGGTTGCTCGCGCTGTTCGGCGATGTGTCAGCGGTAGAGGACCCGGCAATGGGGTCCATCATCGATGGCTGGAGCGCGACGATCCGCCATGCCGCAGGCGAGGTCGAGCGCCCGATGAATGCGTAACGGTCAGCGCAGGGCGCGGCGCAAGCGACCTGGCTGATGGGAGTGCTCACCCTTGGCCGACGGCATAAGTGAGACACGATGCGTCCCCGATCGCCCCAGTTGCTCTCCTAGGGACAGGACAACCGCCTTGAGGCGAGCGCTCGCGGAGCGCGTCGGCGGCACGATTGAAGTCCTCAAGCCAATTGCCGATCGGGACACGCTCGTCGACGGGGAGGGCGGCCTGCGCTTCTTGAAAGGCGATGAGGTCCGTCGGTGCTTCGCCAATGATCCGGTCGATCTCGTCGGGCGGCAGCAAGCCGCGCTCACGAATGAACTCGGTGATGCTGCCGGGGCGCGGCGTTGCTCCACGACGACCGAGCACGGGACGCCGCCAGAGCCCGTCGACATTGCGCAGCCGGGGCTTCGCCCGCGCTTCCATGAGAACGATGATCCGCAGTTCCGGGATGGCGAGTTCCATCACCTCGTCGGCCTTGATGCTGCCGCAGAAGAAGCAGCTCGACTTCGGTGGCAATGGCAAACCGGCGGCAGCGATCCGTCGCTCGCATGCCGAACGATCCCATCCCCATTCGCGCAGTGGATAGCGATAGGCATAGCGCGGATCCTCGCACTCCACGGCGTGTGCGTAGCGCTGCGTGTCCCGCGGCGACGCGTCGTATCCGATCATCTTGATCACGCGTTCGCCAGCGTCCCAACATCGCCGTGCAGGCTCCCAGTCCGCAGTCCAAGCATCCTGGGCGCTTGCCTTCCACTTCTGTGAACAGGATCCCCGATTGAAGACCACCGACGGGAGCGTTGCGTTGGTCAGCATGTTCTCGGCGATCGTTGCATAGGGCGGCCAATGCTTGAAGTTGCGCGGCTGATAGCGAACGATCTCCGATGCGATGCCACGCTCGGCCATCCAGGCACGAAAGAGCGGAATGAAGGCATAGGTGCCGCGCTTCTCCGAGCCCGGATCGGCGAACAGGACCATGTCGATCGGCTCCTCTCGCCCGGCGAGTTCGATGATCATCGCGGTCGAGTCGACACCGGCACCCCATGCCACGACGACAGGTGGCCGGGTCATGGGAACTTTGCTCCAGCTGCCGTGAAGGTGACGTCGTTCGCCTCGAGCGCCGCGTCGACCTGATGATCGGCGGTCTGGAAGTCGTATTCGGCTTCGAGCCGGCGATAAAGCCAGCGCGCAAGGTCACGAAGCGCCTCCGTGACATCGTCCTCAGCAGTCGGGGTCCCATCTTGTCCGTTCGGGCCGTCACGTTCGACGCTGATCGTCATCGAATATTCGTGACAGTAGCGACCCGTCTGCCGGATGGTGCCTTGCAACTGATACAGGTTGCGGCGCTGGATGGCGGCGAGCGCGTCGACGATGCGGTGAAGTTCAGGGTCGACAGGCGCATAGGAGCGAATGGCGGCGCTCGACCCGCGCGCGTACCGATACTCGCCTTCGAAACTCGCGCCGTCGCCCTGACTGGCGAAGCCGGAAAAAAGGATGCGCGGCGCCGCCCGGGTTCCTCCTCCGTAGAGCCGGACCGGGCGGGTCGCGATCTCGACGCCGACGATGGCGCACACGTTCTCGAAGTCTTCGAAGACGCTCTCATGCCAATCGTCGGGAACCAGGTGATGGCGCGCCCAGGCACGCGCGGTGTCGCGGGCTGGCGGCTCAAGTTCCGCCGGTCGGAAGACCCGGGTGATGACCAGTTCAGGCATATCGTTCTCCTGACGCCGGATGCGACCGGCGATTGCATCGGCAAGAGGGTCAGGCGGCAGCCTCCAACGATGGCGGAAGCGCCCCGATCGACAGCGTGAGACGGCGCGCAAACGCGGGGGCGTCGAGCAATTCGGCGATGGGTGCGCGAAAAACCCTGCTCGACGGCTCGCCGCCACGGCAGCGATGGAAGGTGATCTCGCTGTCGGGCAGGAAGCTGCGCGGAACGACGCGGATGCCGATGTCGGGATGACGCAACTCGGTGACACCGTCGTCGTCATCGTCGCCGTCGATCGTCTGGACCCGGGCCTCGCCGGCGCCGAGCCCGATTTCGGCAGCAAGCTGTGCCACGGCGCGACGCGCTTGCGCATGGAAGGCGCGTTTGGCGGCGGGATCCCCGCCCACATGGTGTCCCGCGATCTCGAGAAGCGCTGGCGACGCCTCGATCGACGCCCGATCGATGACGCATCGCAGGCGTAGCGCTTCATCAGGACCCGCCATCGGCCGGATCACGCTGGCCAGGTTGCGGCTGAGAAGCAGGATTGCGGCGTCCTGCGCGATCGGCTTGCCGGCGCGGCGACAGTCGTCAGCGGCGGTGATGAGGGCGTGCAGCGCTGCGGGGAAGGTTTCCAGGCCCGAAGGATGAAGGGCTTGATGATGACGATAGGTCGTGTCGTAGAACATGGTTCAGCCTCCTGAGCGCGGATGCGCTCGCAAAGGCCGAAGGCGTCCTCTCCTCTTGTGCCGGCGGGTTCAACGCAGCCGGATGGGCGGCACGACGAAGTTCGCACCCTCGAAATACGCCAGCGCGGCCTCGAACGTGGCGAGGCGCTGAAGATGGTCTTCACCGATGACGACATAATCGTCCTCGTCGCATGGAAAGCGTGTTGGCTCGCCGCTCCCGGTGAAGACGAGGCGCTCAGCACCCCATTGTCCGGGGCAGGCGCCTGACCACCGGACGAAGGGCAGCGTCTCCCGAACGCAGAATGCCTCGAGCGCCTCGAACGCGCCGCGGGCGACTTCATGGGCCTTGAGGGTGAGGGACTTGCCGTCGACGAGCTCGGCGAGATGGAAGGGCGCGCCGTCCCAATCGGTCGAAAGGCCCTCGTGCCGAACGATGGACTCGAGTTCGGGCAGGGTGCTGCGATCGAGGACACCGCCGATCGTGATGGAGGCAGAAACGCGGTCAGTCATGGGACATCCTTTCTTGTGGGAGAGATGGGCGTCATGCCGTCCGGCCTGGGAAAGGGGGCGGTCGACCGGCGCAGAGTTCGATACGAGGCATTCATGCTATGGTGGGCCGGCCGGGTCGCCGAAGGCACCGGCGGGCAACCGCCAGGGATTCATCACGATCGGAAGGCGCCAGTGCTCGTCCTCGGCCTGGGAAAGCTCGTCGGGATGAACGAGCGCGGCAGAATAGGGGGAGCCACGATCCGCACGTGTTTCGACGTCAGCCGCGCGGTGGATGGTCTTGCCGCTGGCCGCCTCGCGCACCTTCACGCGCTGGAACGCGCGAGGGAAGACGTGACGCACGGTCGCCCATTGATCGGGCGAGCCGAAGATGCACGTTCGACACGACAGACGTCCCCAGCCAAGCGTGTACGCAGGGTGCGGACGGATCGACGAATCCGCAATTGCCTCCCAGACCCGTGCCTCGGTCCAGCCGTGGACGGGGCGCCAATGATCGACTGTGCGTCGCCTGCTCGACGTGCGATGCGGTTCAAAAGCCAGGTAATGCGCGCGGCAGGGGCTTTCGGCGGCGCGCTCGCCCGTCACGACCAGCGTGGCTCCATCGAGGAACCGGTCCTGGTTCCGGATGGCGGCCGCCAGGACATCGATCTTCAGCGATGGGCTGCACCAGCGAACACGAAGGTCAGCGCTGGTCTGCGGGAACAGACCGCGCGTGCCGATCGGGCCATTGCCCCCGGCGCGGCCGATACCGTCCGGGGTCTCGAACACGACCGGTGCGGTGGGTGCGCCCGACCGCTCGAGTTCGCGTGCAAAGCCACCCTCACGCCACGAGAAATAGACGCGAAGCCCAAGATGCTCGGCGATCGCGCGGACATATCCGGCGGTGCAGGGCCAATCCATAAAGCTCGCGCCGCCACCATCGACGTCATGATGATGGAGCTCGATCGCGTCCGCCGGCACGCCGAGGTGAAGGAGATGGAGAAGGGCGGCAAGGCTGTCCTTGCCACCGCTGAACGCCACGACGATGCGCCGGTAGGCGCGGAGGTCCGGACTGTCGGGCACGATCACGCCGCTTCACGATAAGGCTCGTCGGCATGGTCGAGGCGTCCGAGCCCGGTTGCACGTAGCAGAAATCCTGCTGCGGCTTCGGCCTTCGCCGCCGCGGTCATGATCGCCCGGGGCTCGCGTCGCAGCACGCGCAGCCATGCATCGACATAGCTGGCGTGATCGTCGAGGTGGGCGGTCGGAAGCTCGAGATCGGCGCCCAGCAGCGCCGATGTCATCTCGGCGCACAGTTCCTCAAAGGCGTAGGCGTCGTCGCCGAACTTCTTGCCGAAGGCACGGTCGAGGCGACTGGGATGACCGGTCCAGTGCCCGGCTTCATGGGCCAAGGTCGATGCCCAATAAGCCCGGGTGGAGAATTGCTCGGGCGGCGGCATGGTGATGCTGTCGGCCGTCGGATCGTAGAATGCGCGGTCGCCGCGGATGTGAACCGTGGCTGGCAGGCGTTCGACGAAGGTCTGGGCGCGGGATGGCAAGGCATCGGCCGGCGGCACGATAGAAAGCGGCGTGGGGTGAAACCGCTCGGGAAGGCCTTCGATCTGATCGGCGTTGAAGACAGCATAGCTGCGAAGGACACGTCGCAACTCGTCCGTCGTGACACCCGTCACGCTCGAGGCCACCGCTTTGCTGTAGGACTTGTAGAAGATCGCGATTTCGGATCGCTCGCCCTGCCGAACCTTACCGCCGAGAGCATCGGCCTGTTTGAAGGTCATCCACGTGCGCGAATGGTATCCGGCACCTTCCGCGACAAGCCACAGCCAGAAGCAATTGATCCCGCGGTAAGGCTCGCCGGTGACCCGGAGAGGACGACCGCCAAGGCCTGGGCGCCAGGGCTTCACCCAAGGTCTCACGCCAGCGTCCAGGCGATCGATGATGGCCGCCGTGATGATCTCGGCGGGGGAGGGGGCATCGGTGGTCTTGGCCACGGGTGGGCTCCTTGGCTTGGAAAAGGGGCGCTCGAGCGTCGGCGGGGGTTCGCATCCGGCACGACGCAGAGGCACGAAAAGGAGGGCGGTACTCCCGAGAGAGCACCGCCCTGAGGCTCCTCGAACATGCTGTCAGGCGTCAGGCGGCCTGGGGATAATCGTCGTCGACCGGTTCCTGTGTCGGCGCGTCACCAAGCGGGTTCGCACCGCTGTCCAGCTCGCTTCCATCCAGATCGTCACCGTCCAGCTCGTCACCGTCCGATCCGACGGCGTCACCGTCGTCAACGAAGGTCGAGCGCGCGGGTACGCGTTCCGGCCGTTCGACGTTGTCGAAGCGCATCGCCTCCGGAAGCCAGACCGTCGCCTTCTCGCGGATCTCCGCCTCGACGATCCCCTGTCCGTTGCAGAGTGCCGCGCAGGTGGCCGCCAATTCGCCCTTCTTGGCATCCTTGTAGCGCCCGCGCAGGATCGGGCCGCCGATCTCCTCCAGCGCGTCGAGCATGACGTCCTTCTTCACCCGGCCGAAGTAATTCTCGGCCGTGGGACGCCACAAGCACGCGACCTGGATATCGAGCAGACGGCCAAGATGATCGTGGAAACCGTTCGCGCGTGCGCCATCGGCAACGTTGAGCGTCGCCTCGAGGGTCTGCGCCACGGCAAACGCCACCCACGCGCCACGAGCATCGTCCGGCAGCGTTCGAAAAGCATCGAACCTCTCCGACATCGTGGTGTGCCCGACCCAGGTCGTGTCGAGATGCTGACGCTGATCCTCGATCGTCTGTGAGGCCATCGATGCTTCGTCACGAAAGGCGAAGATCGGAAATTGCGCGGGATCGGCACGCAGGGTCGAGTGATCGCGCACATAGCTGGTCGTGAAGACGAGGCTCTGGGCCATGAGGAAGATGGTCAGATCGAGCGCGATCATCGGATCGCTCGCGACGTGCGCAACGAGGATCTGGCGACGCTGGGTGGCTAGCTCCTCGATCAGCGTGGCGCTGAGCCGCGGGGACGGGTCCGCCACGGCGTCGTCACCGCTGCCGGTTTCGCCTGGTCCAGCGCCATTGCCGCTCGCAGCGCCACCCGCCCGGGGGTCAGCCAGCGGCTTTTCGCTGAACAGACGCGTGTGAACGCGGGCCTCGCCGTCACCGCCGATATAGACGAAGGTGCCCAAATTCGCTTTCACGCCCGGATCGATCGTCTTGCGGGCGGTGTCGATCTCCGCGATTTCGCGCTCGATCGTCTCAACGCGGTCGTTCGCCGCGTTCGCCTCGGGAGTGCCCTCGGCCAGATCGGTTTCCAGCGCCTCGATCAGCGCATCGTTCTCGAGGCCCAGCGCCTCGATCCGGGCTTGCTCTTCGTCGGTGAGGGGCCGAGCAACCGGGTGGAATTCGTGGAGCTGCCGCTCGACATCATAGGGGACGTGGGTGGCAGCGATCGGGGTCACGAACGCCAGACCCTGCGCGGCTGCGAGTTCCGCCGCGGCTGCCTCGAGCTTCTTGGTCGCCAAGTCCTCGAGGAGGTCGACGTCGGTCCAGTTCTCGTCGTCGGTGTCGAGCGCGAATAGATCGCCGTCGATACGGCCGCCCGCGGCGACATAGGCTTCCCGCCCAACGAAGCGCGCCTTGGCATCGTTTGGCCGCACGGTACCGTTGAGGATCGCGCGGCGAATGTTGTCGGGCTGCTTGCCGTAATAGGAATGCTTCATCTGCTCGAAGACCCGCGCCTGGCGATCGACGTCGGCGGTCACGGCGTACGCCTGCGCCACGCCGAGATCGATTTCGTCCGATCCAAGGGCCTCGAAGATGGCCGGCGCGAGGTCGGCGAGCCGCATGCGCTGCTCGACGAAACGAACGGTGACGGCCTGCTGGATCGCGACCTGTTCGACGGTCATGCCAAGCTGATCGATGAGATGCTTGAACGCGAGACAGTCGTCAGCCGGGTTCATCGGTACGCGCTGCCGGTTTTCCGCCAAGCTGGCGCCGACCGAAGCGGCATCATCAACCGACAGGACGAGCACGGGAACCTCGTGATCAGCCGCAAGTGCGCCGCGCCCGATGAGCAGCTGAATGGCGCGCAGCCGTCGACCGCCGGCCTTGACGGTGAAGGTGCCGGCCTTCTTGAGCGGCGTCACCACCAGATTTTGGAGGAGGCCGTTGGCAGCGATGCTGGCGGCGAGCTCCTCCAGGCCGACCTCCCGGCCACGCTTGCGCACATTGTCGTTCGAGAGCGAAAGGTTTTTGACCTTCACGGACTTGATCATCGGTCGTCTCCATCCGGAGTTGGCGCGCCGTCGACGACGTCGCGCGAGCCTGAACCTCAGGCCCACCAAGCCGAAGGCTCCCTCTCCTCCACTTCGATGGAACAGGACGACCGAGATGACGCACACAGTAGATGCGACGTGACGGCATCCCGCTCGTGCGTTCGAGACCTGCCCGGGAAGGTTCCTGTCAGAAATCAGTCAGCCAGCGGACGGCAACGTGCCCCGAGAACGATCGCGCGTCTTGGATGGGACCGCAGATCGTGGTCGTCGCCGATGCGCTGCCCTTAGCCATTCGCGCGATCCAAGGAGGGGGCGTCACATATAGTGGACCCGAATATACGCTAACGCCACGTCAGCGCGCCGTTTAGCGTCCCAATTGGGATGGTATTTCGGGATTATGGAAGTAGATCGGTTAGCCGGTTCCACCTGAGACATCAGGAGCCACTTTGGGGTCCGGGTCCTGCGCCTTGCCGGTCGCGGGTGCCACCTTCTGGCTCGGCATAGCGGTGAGATAAGCAACGATCGCATCGACGTCCTTCTCGGCCACTGGCGCCTTATACACCTCACGCATCTTGGTGACGGTCGCCTTCCACTGATCCGCCGATAGCGCAGGCTGGGTCAGCGCCATGCTGGCTGAGTGGCACGAGGTGCAATTGGCATTGATGACGTCGGCGTGCGGACCGTCGGGGTAGGTCGCGTCGTCGGCCGGCAGGTCGACGCTGGTCGAGGCAAGCGAGAAGCCGCGCGCTGACACGCTGGCGGCCGGCGCCGGCTCAGACATCTCGGAGATCGGAACGGGCGCCTTGCGGCTGCTCGGCGCGCCGATCGAGACGAGGATGATGCCGGTCAGGCCGATCAGGCCAGCAGCCATCATGCCGGGAGACGGAGTCTTCATGATTTGCTCGCTCCTCAGGCCGCGATGATGGTGGTGGTTTCAATGTTGCCGCGCATGAACCCGCCGGGATTCCAGATCGGCTTCATCGGCTGAGCGACACCGTTGGTGTTCCAGCAGCGCACCATGATGGGGTTAGGCCCGCGTCTCAGCGGCACCCGCCCGTCCCAGCGCCGGAAGCTGTACCTGCCCTCGTCCGCTCCGAGCGTCGTCCTGTACCAGGTGCGGCCACCGTCCGACGACACATCGACCTTGGCGACGCCGCAATCGCCGCCCATTGCGATGCCGCCGACCGGGATCGACGCTTCATAGGCGATCGCCTGACCATCGGGCAGGCTGGTCATCCAGCTACGCGGGATCATGCGATTGATCGGTACGGTCGGGAAGTCCTTGGCACCGGGCGCGACATTCGCGCCGGGTGTCGCGGGGATCTTGTAGGCCTTGGCCATCCAATACTGGTCGTCAGGGCCGGGCAGTACCTCGATCGCGTTCAGCATCTTGACCCAATAGGTCGAGTACCAGCCCGGCACGATCAGCCGGCAGGGAAAGCCGTTGAGGAGCGGCAGTTGCTCGCCGTTCATGCCGAAGGCGATCATGACCTCGCCGTCGCGGGCATGGTCGATGTCGAGTGCCTTCTCGAAGTCAGGAGCGCCCGCCACGACCGGCTGATCGAGAGCGCCGAAGCGCACCTGCACCGCGCCTGCCTTGACCCCGGCGAGGTCGAGCACGTCGCGCAGGCGAACGCCGAGCCACTTGGCGTTGCCCATCGCGCCATTGCCCCATTGCGCGCCGGCGACGCGCGGCTGGAACAGCCCGCGGCTGTTGCCCGAGCACTGGTTCACCGCCGCCATCTCGACCCGTGGAAGGCGCAGCAGCTGAGCGAGGCTGATCGACAGCGGCCGATTGACGTGGCCGAAGACGTTGAGGCGGAAACTTTCGACGTCGATCGAGGTCGGTATGTCGGCCCAGTGCCAGCGGACGAAGAACTGGTCGTTGGGCGTGAACACCGACTTGTCGAAGACCTCCATCGGCGTCTCCAGCAAGGGTGGATGGACGCGCTGGAGGATCATGCTGCCCTTGCCGGGAAAGGCGCTGGTCATCGGCCGCTCGGCATTGCCGCCGGGCAGCTTCAGGTCGACGAGCTGCTGCGCCAGTGCCGGCGCGGCGGCAAGGCCGGCGGTGCCGAGCGCGGCATGGCTGAGGAAGCGGCGACGGCTGGTCTCACTCGCCAGCCCGGCGTCGAAATTGTCCATGACAAGGCTCTCCTGTGGCCAGTCACGCTGGCGGATCGAAGGGGCATTCTGCAAGTGATCGGACCGACTGATCCGATCATCATGGCGGATCAGTTCGGGGTGGCGATGCAGGGCGAGACGAACAGGTTGCCCCGCCATGCACCGGCTAGCGTCTTGGCACCGACCAGCAGCCACATCGCCGCGAGCGCAACCGTCAGCACCGTGCCGACGATACCGAAAAACATAAGGTTCAGCGTCGTGCCGAGGCGGAAGGTGGCGACGGTGTAGACGCCGAGCGGGAAGGTGTAGCCCCACCAGCCGAGGTTGAACGGCACGCCCGCGCGCCAGTAGCGGATGGTGATAAGCGTCGCGAGCGCCAGCCACCACAGGCCGAAACCCCAAAGGCAGAGCCCGGCGACAACGCCGATCCCCTGCGCGACGGTGCCGACGCCGGCTAGCCCGTGCGCGGTGAGGATCGCCGGCGCATCCGCGCCGAGCACCAGCATGCCCAGAGCACCCGTGCCGATCGGCCCCAGCGCCAGCCAGGAAGATGCCGCCATGCTTTCATGCGGCAACTTGTGGAGTGCCATGCGCAGGATGAGGATGGCGAGGATGCCAAACGCGACCGGCACCGAATAGGCCCACAGCACATAGGAGGTCGCGAGCGTCACTATCTGCGCGTGGGGATCGGTTAGATGCGGCGCGAGCAGCCCGCCGCTGGCGCCCGCCACTTCGGCAGCGACGACCGGCAGCAGCCATACGGCGGTCATGCCGTCCAGGCTGTGCTCGTGGCGGGTAAACATCAGGTAGGGGATCAGCACGCCGCAGGCGAGCGACATGGCGACGTCGATCCACCACAGGATATGCGCGACCGGCACGATGCCATTTCCGAACCGCGCGATGCCGAAGGCGAGACAGCCGTTGATGATCGTCGCCAGCCCCATCGGAATGGTCCCGATGAACATCGACACGGTGTTGTGCCCGAAGATGCGCCGCGCCTCGTGCCCGAACATCACCCAGCGCGCGCCATAGAGGCCGGCGAACAGCGCGAAGAGCGCGATATTGAAGAACCACAACACCTCGCCGACAGGTTTAAGCGAAGGCCCGATGCCGGGCACCTGCGGCAGCGCGAGGGCAAGGATGCCCGTGCCCATCGTCGCGGCGAACCAGTTGGGCGTGAACTGGCGGATCATCTCGCGGGGGTGATCGAGCCGGCTGAGCGGCTTGAGGCCGCTGAGAACGGAGTGCGTGTCGGCAGTCATGCGACCTGCTCCTTGATGAGATCCGTCAGCGCGTCGGCCGCGCGGGTGCGATAGCGTTCCTTGTGGCGCAGCGCGTGAAAGGCGCGGTCGGGCAGCCCGAGCGGCAGCTCGACGAGATCGCCAGCCTTGAGCGCGCGCGCGACGACCAATCGCGACAAGACGGCAACGCCGGCACCGGCCTCAACGGCGGTGCGCACCGCCTCGTTGGACGGCAGCGTCATCGCTATCGTCAGCTGGGCCGGATCAAACCCGCGCGTTCGCAGCACGTCCTCGAAAGTCGAGCGCGTACCCGATCCCTGCTCACGGACGATCCAGCGTGTAGTGCGCAGCCAGGCCTCGTCGATGCGTTCGGCTTCCTCGCGGCCGACCAGCACCATTGGGTCATGCCCGACATTCCAGTGGGCAAGCGCCGGTTCGTCCACCTCGCCCTCGACAAAGCCGAGTTCCGCCGCGCCGCTCAACACCTGCGCTGCCGCGCCTTCGGTGTTGTCGATCGCCAGCTCGACCGCGATCTGTGGGTGGCGTTCGTGGAAGGCGGCGAGCTTTGCCGGCAACCAATAGCTCGCGATCGTCTGGCTGGCGACGATCCGCAACGAACCACGCGCGAGCCCGGCATAGTCCGCGAGCATCGTCTCGGCATGCGCTGCCCGCCCCAGCACCGCGCGCGCTTCCTCCAGAAAGCCGCGGCCTGCCTCGGTAAGCTGGATGCCACGCCCGACGCGGTGGAACAGCGGAACGCCGTAGCGCGCTTCGAGGGCCGCAACCGCCCCGGAGGCAGCAGACTGCGTGACGTTCAGCGCCTCCGCTGCCTTGGTGACGTGTTCGCGCTCCGCGACACCGACGAATATTCTGAGCTGCTCCAAAGTCATGCATCATATATCGCGTACTTAGATCGATACGACCAACCGTTTGATATGGTCATTCCAATCTGGATATCGGAATGGTCGGCAGCCTTTCGTCTGCGATGGTCTCGAAGACTTGAAGCGTTACGCGTGCCCGCGACGTTTGATCGTCCATGACCGATATGATCGAGCGCAGTTCTGATCCCTACAATGCCAAGCCGACGCCCGGTGCGTTGATCGAGCGGTTTCTGACGCCGCAGGCGCTGTTCTACGTGCGCAGCCACGGGCCGGTGCCGGATCTGCCCGCCAATCATCGGATCGAGGTGAGCGGGAGGGGCATGGCGAGCCGCTTCTTCTCGGTGCAGGAACTGAAGAGCACGTTTGCCACGCGCACGGTAACGGCGGTTCTCCAGTGCGCCGGCAACCGGCGTACCGATCTCCAGCAGGTCGCCAACACCTCCGGCGATCCGTGGGACGTAGGCGCGATCGGCAATGCGGAGTGGACCGGCGTACGCTTGGCCGATGTGCTCGATGCGGTCGGCGCGCCGGATGCGTCCGAGCTGTTCGTGGCGTTCACCGGCGCGGACGAGGTGGACGTGGAGGGTGAAGAAGCCTTGTTCGGGGTATCGATCGCCATGAGCAAGGCGCGGGAGCCCGACGTACTCCTCGCCTGGGCGATGAATGGCGAGCCGCTGACGCCCGAACATGGCGCCCCGCTCCGCATGGTGGTGCCTGGCTATGCCGGGGTCCGCAGCGCCAAATGGCTGACACGGATCGAGGTGCGTGAAACGCCCTCCGAGGCACCGATCCAGGCGCACGACTACAAGCTCTTCCCCGCCGCTGTGACGAGCGACACCGTCGACTGGAGCCAGGGTCTGACGATCAATGCCATGCCGCTCAACGCCGCGATCTGCTCGCCCGGTGCGGGCGAGAGTTTGGCCGCCGGAGAGGTGCGGATTGAGGGATATGCCATTGCCTATGACCGCCGTATTTCTCGGATCGAAGTGTCGGTGAACGGCGGTCGCGACTGGCAACAGGCGACCTTCGCCGATGATCCGGAGACGCGCTGGGGCTGGCGGCGCTGGATCCTTGACGCCACACTTGCCAAGGGACGCCAGCACCTTGTCGCCCGTGCCTTCGACGAGACCGGGCAGGGACAGCCCGAGCGGCCGGATACGATGTGGAATTTCGCCGGCTATCTGTGCACCGCCTGGCATCACGTTCACGTGCTGGTCGAATGATCGAAGCATCAGCGGCACCGGACGTCGCTTTCTGGATCGATGCGATTGGCCGGCTGGTGGTGGCGACCGCGGCCGGGATGGTGCTCGGCTGGGAACGCTCGCGTGAGAACCGGCAGATCATGGGCCTGCGGACGCTGGGTCTGGTCGGTCTGGCGAGTTGCATCGCCGTTCAGGCGATCGTGCATAGTGGCTTGCCGAACGTGAACGCCGATGCCGCAGGACGGGCGATGCAGGGCATTCTGTCCGGCGTCGGCTTCATCGGTGCCGGTGCGGTGCTGCGGGTCGGCCAGGGTCAGGAAGTGCATGGATTGGCGACCGCCGCGTGCATCTGGGTGACAGCCACGATCGGCGCGGCAGCAGGGTTGGCGGTGTGGCCGCTCATCATCGGCGGGGTGAGCCTTGCAATGCTCGTCCTGTTCGTCGGCGCGCCGCTGGAACGCCGCATCCGCGAGCGAGCCCGTCTGACGCCGGCCGAGACCGACAGGAAGGATGTCGAGCGCAAGCCGTGATCGCGCTGGACCGCCCGGTGCCCGTCGGCGCCGGGAGGCGGCAAGGCGCTATCAGGACACAAGCGCGGCATCTGCCTGACGCCGGACTTCATCGGCGATCGGATGCAGTTCGGCCGCGGGTCGCTCGCCCACCACACTATAGCCGATCCCGTCGACCGCCCATGTGACCCGGCCCATGGTCCCGCTGGACGTGCTGGTCATGCTCGCGGTCTTGTCGATCTGCATGGGCCTCGTCAGCACTGCAAGTTTCGACGCTTGCGGTCCGTCGTAGAGGAGCAGTGCCGCAGGGCCGTGGGGCGTCGCGACCAGTCGCCCCCCGCCATAGCGATAGCCGGCCGTGCTGAGGTCCGGGATCGTGACGCGCTCACCCAATCGAGCGGAGGTCCATCGGATCAGCATGGCGCGCTGGTCGGGGCCGATCTCCGCCGGTCGTATCCGGTCGGCGGCATAGACACGGAAATTATCACTCGCCTCGTTGGCCAGCGCCGCGATGCCCGCGCGGGGTTCGCCGCTCCACCGCGCGCTCGACCAGCCACCGCCAAACCCCAACGCCAGCAGAAGTGACGCGGCGATGGCGAGCTGCCAACGCGGTTGCCGTTGCCGTCCCCTGATCGCTGCCACGCGCATCGTCGCCGGGATCGGTTCATCCGCGACGGGGGCGAACAGGGATGCAAGGGCTCGCGCCTGCTCCGCCTGCTCTCGCACACGGGCATGCACGTCCGGCTGGCCTTCAAGATAGGCGTCGACCAGGCGCTGCCGCTCGGGCGACAGCCTGCCATCGATCCATGCGGCCAGATCGTCCTCGCCGATCGGGCTGGTCATTGCACGCTCCTCAATCGCGGCCGTTCACCCTCCCGGAGGAGGGTCGCCAGACGGTCGCGCCCCCGCGATATGCGCGACATTACCGTGCCCAGCGGCACGCCGACTACGGCAGCGACCTCCGCATAGGGCAGGCCCTCGACCGAGACCAGGAGCAGCACCGTTCGCTGTTCTTCAGGCAACGCATCAAGCGCGCGCAGCAGGTCGCGGTGGTGCAGGCCTGTGTCCTGATCGGCCGGGCGGCCGAGCGCGGCGTCGTCCACGAGGTGGAGCGGAACCGCCGTACCTCGCCGGCTATGCTGCCGCTGATGATCGACCAACAAATTGTGCAGGATCGCATAGACCCACGGGCGGACCTCCGCACCCCGTCGCTGTCGCCAGCGCCCGACCGCGCGCTCCAGGCAATCCTGCACCACGTCATCCGCCATCACCCGGTCGCGCAACCACGACCGGGCATAGCGGCGCAGCCCGGGGATCAGCGGTTCGATCGCGGCGGCAAGCGGGTCCATCTCAGTCGCGCTGCACCTGCACGATGCGCCCCGGCGCGCCGTTCACCACCTCCGCAACCGCCAGAAAGCGCCGGGGTGTCGCGGTCCTGCCCTGAACGATCTGGCGGATCGGACCCGATGCGTTGACGATCGCCGCACCTGCCGGGTTGCTCATGAAGTTCGCAAGCGGCTCTACAGCGCCGCTGCCGTCCGCATTGGCGGTCAGTACGAGCATGTAAGGCTTCTTGGGCTGCAAACCGGTAACGGCACTCTGCACGACCTGAATGATGCCCTGGTCGAAGAGGGTGATGCTGCTTGCCGTACCTTTGCCGCCAATCGGCCCCATGGTCAGATGCAGCGCCTTGCCCGCTGTGCCGAGCGGCTGGAGATTGTCGGTGCCGGGGCCTGTCGGAACTGCGTTCGACACATAGGCGATCGCCTGCGGTGCCTGTCCGACCGGCACGGTAGCGACGACCGTGTTGCCGGCAGTGTCGATCGCGGCCAGCTCATCGGAATTCTCTAGCCCGACATAAACGCGCCGGCCGTCGCCCGATGGCCAAACACCGTGCGGCATCTTGCCGACCGGAATTGTTGCCACCGGCGTGAAGTCGGACGTGCGGAACACCTTGACCACATTCTCTCCGCCGACCGTCACATACGCGAACTGCCCCTTGGCCGTGCGGGCGAAATTGACATGGTTCGTGATAGGCCCGGTATCCAGCACCTTCAGGATCGCGAAGGGTGGCCGAGCATCGAATGCGACCGTCTTGCCGATGTCCTTCAGCGTAAACCACACTTGCTTGCCGTCCGGCGTCGCGGCGATGTTGGGGCAGAAGGGGCTTGGCTGCGCCACCTGTCCGACCTGCGCGTGGGTCGCGACATCGAACACAGCCAATACCGGATTGAACGAAGAGCAGACATAGCCGTACCGGCCATCGGGAGAGAAGATCGTCATGCCCGGACCACCGGGCGTCTTGATGCGCCCCGTCTCCTTGTACGTCGTGGGGTCGAGCACGGCGATATAATCCTCGCCGCGGACCGTGACCCACACCTCCTTGCCGTCCGGCGTGAAGAACGCCTCGTGCGGACTGCGCCCGACATAGGTCGTGTGCTTGACGGTGTTGGTGGCGGTGTCGATCCACGACACGGCGTTCGATCCGATCGACACGACCGCCAAGGTCTTCCCGTCCGGCGAGAAGCCCAGGCCGTGAACCAGCACCTGTCCCTTGTAGAGCGGGGAGAAGTTCATCGGCTGGGGATCGCCGAGTTTGATGACGCCGAGCAGCCGGTTGTCGGCCGGGTCGGTCACCGACACCGTGTTGGAGAATTGTTCAGACGCATAGACGCGGTCGCGGTGGCTGACGGGCATGTCCTTAGCGTTCCACGGCGCCTGCTGGGCCATGGCGAGGCCCGGTGCGGCGCTCATCAGCAAGGCGGCCGAGCGCAGGATGGTCCGGATCATGTCAGTGCTCCATAGGGCTATGGTGGTCGCCGCCCTGCGTCGGGGCTGGCGTCGAAGGCGGTAGCGGCTGGCCGATCGCCAGCTTCATGGCGGCGATCTCCTGCTGCTGATCGATGATGATTTCCTGCGCGATGCGCTTGAGCTGCTCGTTATGGCCGTAGCGCAGCTCCGCCACCGCCATATCGATGGCACCCTGATGATGCGGAAGCATCATCGCCACGAAGTCGCGGTCGACGTCACCGGACGGCTTGACCATCATGCCCGCCATCATCCGGTCCATCGCGACAGACATCATGGTAGCGTAGCCATCGGCGGGGGCGGCCGCGACTGCGCCGGTAAGTAGGGCCGAAGCCGTCAGACCCAGCATCCAATCTCGTCTACGCATAAGCCTCCAGCGCATCGGTCTCGAAAGCGTAGACGATGCTCGTCGGGGTTTATTCCGTGGCCAAAGCCATTTTATCGGTCCTCACCAAAACGATAGTCTCATGCTTCTGCGGTTGGTTGACCGGGTCGCGGTCGGACAGCATATGCGCAGGCACGGCGATGGATTTCCGCCGGGCCATTCGGTCGAACCGCCCTCGCAAGGGCCGATGATTCCTACCAGGCGCCGCAAGGCAGCAAGGAGGAATCGTGCGCGCGACATTTCGCAATCTCTATGACCAGTTCAACATGGCAGCGTTCATTCGCGATCGCCGCACCCATGCCACGTCGGTACTGCGGTGGGCTTTGATCCTGGTCCCGATGGCCGCAGCGGTGGGAACGCTCTGCGCGGCCTTCCTGCGGAGCCTCGACGCCGTAACCCGACTTCGCTTCGCCTTTCCCTGGCTGCTCTACCTGCTGCCGATCGGCGGGTTCGTGGTCGGACTGCTCTACCATCTGACAGGGCGCTTGGTCGAAGGCGGCAACAACCTCATCGTCGAGCAAATCCACGAACCGGGGGGCGGCGTGCCGCTGCGCATGGCTCCGCTCATCTTCTTCGGCACGGTCGTGACACATCTGTTCCGGGGATCGGCGGGACGTGAAGGCACCGCCGTGCAGTTGGGCGGCAGTCTTGCCAGCGGGTTTGGACGCGCGCTCAGATTGGATGCGGAAGCGACACGCACCCTCCTTATGACCGGGATCGCGGCTGGGTTCGGCGCGGTCTTCGGGACGCCGATTGCGGGCGCGGTCTTTGCACTGGAGGTGCTGGCGATCGGTCGGGTCGAGTATCGCGCGCTGGTGCCATGCCTGGTCGCGGCGCTGGTCGGTGACTGGACCTGTCTTGCCTGGGGCATTCATCACGGCGTCTACCATGTCGATGCGCTGGTGCCGGTCGACGCGCTGCTCGTCGCCAAGGCCGGTGTCGCCGGCATTGCCTTCGGTCTGACCGGGCTGACCTTTGCCGAGGCCAATCACGCGCTGGGCGGATGGTTGAAGCGCGTGATCCCCTATGGCCCACTACGACCCGTTATCGGCGGGCTGGCCGTGATTGCGCTGGTCTGGCTGCTCGGAACCCGCGACTATCTTGGCCTGGGTACGCTCGCCGCGACACCGGACAGCCTGACCATCGCCAGCTTCTTTGGTCCCGATACGCACTCGTGGAGCTGGGCGCTGAAGCTGCTCTTTACCGTCGTGACCCTGAGCGCGGGCTTCAAGGGGGGCGAGGTCACGCCGCTGTTCTTTATCGGCGCGGCGCTCGGCAATGCGCTCGCGCCGATGTTCGGAGTACCGTCGGGGCTATTCGCAGCGATCGGCTTCGTCGCGCTGTTCGCGGGCGCGGCCAACACACCGCTGGCTTGCACGTTCATGGGGATCGAGTTGTTCGGCGCGGCCTATACGGTGCCGATCGCAGTCGCGTGCTTCGTCGCCTACCTCTGCTCAGGCCACAACGGCATCTACCTGTCGCAGCGCGTCGCTGTGCCAAAGGTACCTGCCGCACACCTCACACCCGACGCGACCCTGCGCGATGCCCGCACGCACCGCGCTTCTCGCCGGCGCACGCGCGCCTGATCCTGTTTCCTGTCGAAAGCCCGTCATGCCCAATCGTTTCACCGTCCATCACCGCGAAGTCGGGATGCTGCGCATCTATCTGAAACCGTCCGACAAGATCGGCCCGCGTCGCTTCTGGGGGGCAAAGCCGCTCTATCGCGAGCTGATTCGCACCGCGAAGGCGGACGGCATCATCAACGCCGTCGCGCAAAATACCCATTACGGCTTCAGCAATCACGAACCGATCCGGGAGAACGGCTCGGAAATTGCCGATCCGCATCTGACGATCTGTGTCGAACTGGTCGGCGATCGCGATCAGCTCGACCTCTTCTGTCGCCGGTATGGAGATCTGATCGGCGACAAGGTGATCGTCTACAAACGACTGGAGCATTGGACTATCACGCGCAAAACTGAGCTAACCAGAGCCTGATCGGCGTTCCCGTAAAGGAAGGTTGATCGAGAATGACGGTGTACCCCGTGCAGTTTGATCAGTGCTACTGCGGTAGGCTTTCCCAAATTCTGTTCCCGGTTGCCTTTTCCCGGAATGGCGCCGGACCAACGGGGAAACGGGACGCTTGAGCCTGTCGGAACGCACCTGATTCCCGGTGCCAAATAGCAGTTTTAAGACAACTGTTCGCGCCCCTCGCGATCTCGACACGACAATCCATGCCGGATGGCCAATATGCGCGACAGTCAACCCGGCCGGGTTTTCCGATAGGCGAAGCGCCGTTTCGTGCTCGTTCTATGTTATGCCCCCAATGAGTGACGCCGGGGCCGTGCGGGTGATCAAACGGCGATCCGCTCGATCACGGCACTGGCCGCCCGGACAGGAATGAACAGGCGGGTCTTGTGCTGAATGATCTCGGTGAAACACCCGGCCGCCTTCAACTCCCCGAGGCGCGAATATGGCCAGTCGAGCAGTTCGAGCCGATGCTCACCTGCCACCAGGCTGCGCTTCAGCCTGTAGCTGCCAAGCGTCGCCATCTCGCCGGTGCCCAGCACGTGTTTGGCGGTATCCTCCCCTGAGACAACGATCGCTGCCTCGATCCCGAAAGCGGCGGCAAGTTTCGGGACGACCGGCGCAGGCACCAGACGTCCGAGGAACGACTGGCCATCGTCGGTGGTGATACGCCAGACCTGGACATGGTCGTCCGGAAGGCGGTCCCAAACAGGCAGGAGCAGGCCGGCCACCAGATAGATGGTGCTGGTGCGGGTTTTGCCGCGCAGATCGTCGACCTCGGCTGACCAAAGCGTCGAGAACTCTTCCTCGCTTGCTTCCTCCCACATGGTCTCGAGCAGCAGGTCCTGGCGCATCCGCTCGGTTCGGGTCGGCCGGATGAGTTCGAAGCGGCGGACAATTTCGCCGTCATCATCGGTGAGGGAAAAGGTGGTGCAGCGGATGGCCGCCTTGCCGGACTTCCGATTGACCATCGGCCGCGCATCGTCGCCGAGGCGGCGCAATGCCTGTTCCAGGGAGATAGGCTTGTAGCGTTCCTCTGTTTCGAGGCGCAGGATCTCGGTTTCGGCTCCGCTGACCGGATCGCGCCTGATCACCGTTCGATCGAGAATGGTAATTCGCTCGGCGTTGATGGTCTCGACGCCGACGTCGAGCGTCCCAGCCTCCCGAGCCGCTTCAACCCGGGCTTCGATCAGGCCGAGATATTCGTCGAAGATGGCGTTCTGAAGAGCGACGCGCAGTGCCAAGATGCGATTGAGCCAGCGCTGGATGGGGGGTAGATCCTCCCTCAATCCGCCACCTTCACCTTCGAGTTCGAGCCCGGTCAACTGCTGGAACGTGGCGAAGGTGATCGAGCGAAGCTTGCCCTCGGCGAGCAAGCGAAACCATGTCTCGAGCGCCTCTCGTGCATAGTCGCTCTCGAGGTTATCGCGCGGATCGAAAAGTCCTTGCCCCCCCGTTTGGCGTTGGCCGCGGGTCAGTGCACCAAGGCTGTCGAGCCGTCGCGCGATCGTCGAAATGAACCGGCGTTCGCCTCGACAATCGGTGGACACCGGTCGGAAAAGCGGTGCCGCTGCCTGGTGGGTCCGGTGGGTTCGACCGAGGCCCTGGATCGCCGCATCGGCACGCCAGCCCGGCTCGAGGAGATAATGGATACGCCGGGACTGGTTCTCGGCTGAAAGGCTCGCGTGGTACGAGCGACCGGTGCCGCCTGCATCCGAGAATATCAGAATCTTCTTCGCACCACGCATGAAGGCGTCCGTTTCGGCGAGATTGGTGCGCGCTGAACGGTTCTCAATTCGCTGCCGACCACCGACGTCAACGATGATGCGCCGACTACGGCCGGTGACCTCGGCGACGGCGTCGGGGCCGAAATGACCGATGATATGGTCGAGGGCGGACTCGACGATCGGCAGCGCACCGACCTGCTCGACCAGGGTGTCGCGCATCTCGAGCGCCTCCTGGCTCAACACCGGATGACCCGCTTCGTCGCACATCGGCTCCGACCGGGTCTTGCCGGTGTCATCGACGAAGGTCTTCATCTGACGAACGGGGAAGGCCGCGATTAGATAGTCCATCAGAAACTCGCGGGGTGAGAGTTCGATGTCGAGATTGCCGCGTTCCTGTGAGCCGAGCCCGGCCAGTGCGCGATTGAGCATCGCTTCCGATGTCGAGACAAGTTGGACCACCACACTGTCACCGCGCGCCAGATCGGTGCGCATGGCGGGAATGAGGGCGGGGAGCTTCATGCCGATCAGAAGCTGGCCGAAGAAGCGCTGCTTCGTGGATTCGAAGATCGACAGCGCGGCCGCCTTTGCACCCCCGTTATACGTGTCCTTCGAAAAGCTGTCGGTGACCCGCGTTGCGTCCAGTGCGGCACGAAGATTGGCGTGGATGATCGCCCAGGCATCGGCATAGGCGTCGTATACGGCGATCTGATCGTCGGTGAGCTGATGCTCGAGGATGTCGTACTCCACGCCCGCGAAGCTCAGCGCGCGTGCCGTGTACAGCCCCTGCATCTTGAGGTCGCGCGCGATCAGCTCGAGGGCCGCCATACCGCCGCGCCGCAAGCTTTCAACGAAGGCGCGGCGATCCGCGAAGGCGGTACCTTGACCCCACAGGCCGAGGCGGGTCGCATAGGCAAGATTGTTCACATCGGAGGCACCGGTGGCCGAGACGTAGAGGACTCGCGCGCGTGGAAGGAGGTTCTGCAGCCGCACGCCTGCGATGCCTTGATCCGATCCGTCCTTCGTGCCGAACCGGCCTTCGCCTCCAGCTACACCGGCCATCTCGTGTGCTTCGTCGAAGACGAGCATACCTTCGAAGCTATCACCCGCCCAGTCGAGGATCTGCTGGAGGCGACTGCCCTTATCGCCGCGGCTCGATCGCAGCGTCGCATAGGTGAGAAAGAGGACGCCCTCTCCGGCGCCGATGGCCGTACCGAGCTTCCATTGGTTGAGATGCTGGATGTCGAGTGCGAGTCCTCCCACCGCGGTCCAGTCCCGTCGCGCGTCCTCAAGGAGCGTTTCGGTCTTCGAGATCCAGACGTGCCGGCGATGACCGCGGAGCCAATGATCGAGGATGATAGACGCGACTTGCCGACCCTTTCCCGCCCCGGTTCCATCGGCGAGGAAGAAGCCCGTCCGATACGGGCGACCTTCATCGTCCGGAATCAGGGTCAGGCCTTCCTCGCCGGGATGAAATCGGCCGGGAAGGTCGCGCTGAAAGGCGTCACCAGCGTAGATCAGCGTCTCGAGCTGCGCGTCCGACAGGACCTGGCTTTCGAGAATGGCGACGGGAAGGTTCGGCGCATAATGCGGTTGCGGTGCGGTGATCGACCCCATTGCGATCGATTCCACCAAGGCGGTTGGATGCTGCGCGGCGTCCTCAATCACAATGCGGCTTGGTCGATAGGGAAGGTAGACGCCAGCGGCTTCGCCTACCGGTGCCGGATCGTCGAGCACCGCATAGGAGATGTCCCGCATCACGGCAGAGGGCGTAGGGCGGGCAAGTGGCGTCGCCAGCCGGGGACGAGCCGCAAGAGCACCGAGCAACGACGACGGCCTGGGAACCGGCGATGAAGGCGCCGCGACCCGTGTAGGCGCTGGGAAGGCCACGATATGTCCGAGGGCATCGCTGAGGGTGGAGCAACGGATCAGCTCTGCTTCTCCTGAGCGCCCCTTCTCGAGGACCATGATCTTCACAGCCTGACCCGTACCGTGCTTCGCATAGGCATTGGGGGGCAGCGCAAGATGCAACGTCAGTGCGCAGCCCTCCGTCGCCCTTTTCCAGGCTCGACTTGACGTATCGACCCGTTCGGGGAGAACGGCCGCACACCGTCCGCCAACAGAAAGCCGGGACAATGTCGAGCGGAGATGTCGGAAGGCCGCGAGCGGATCGGCATGGCGCCCCAGGCTCCGCGAAAACGGCGGATTGATCAGGGCCGCAGTGGGCCGGATGACCGGGTCGAGAAAGTCGTGGATCAGCTCGGCGTCATGCGTGGTGACGGTCGTGTCGGGAAAAGCGGCGCACAACATCGCAGCGCGGGTCGCGTCGAGTTCGTTGAGGACAAGGCGTGCGCCAGCCCGGTGAGCGAAGGTTGCCAGAAGCCCGGTACCGGCGGAGGGCTCGAGGACGAGATCGTCGGACCCGATGCGCGCGGCAAGGGCCGCCAGAAAGGCCAGCGGCGCGGGCGTTGAGAATTGCTGGAGCTCGATCTGCTCTTCGCTGCGCACACTATGGGTCGGCAGGTTGGACACCAGCCCGTTGAGCTCCGCGAGGCAGGCCGCAGGCCCTGCGGGCAAGTCCGCGGTCGCGAGGTAAAGGACCTGGGCCAGTTCCAGCACGTCATAGGCGTCGCGCAGTGACCAGCGACCGTCGGCTGAGGACGTGCCGTGCGCCTGTTCCATAAGCCACAGCAACGACTCCCGCTTTACCGGGTCTTTCCTGGCGATGATCACGGCGAGCGCCCTGGCGGCCGTGATCGATGGCGCGGCAAACTCCAGCTCGGAAGCATCGAGGAGGCGGGCTGCGGGTAGGTGGCGCATCGAGGTTACTCCGTTCTTCCGTCCGGTGTTCATCACCGGATCGACACGCCGGAGGCGGCCTCCCCTCTTGTCGGCCTGGCGAGAATCGACCGGCGAGCTCGGGTTTGATCGCACACGACCCGTCCCATGCCGCCGCACGGAATCGTCTTGACGCGAATGCCAACTTTACGGAACATAAAGGGAACACACTGAGTCTAGCTGATATGTCCGCCGCCCTTCATCCTGCCGTCCCCGGCATTGACCATTTGCGCAGGATCGCTTCGCCGGCGACCGACTTCAGGGTCATGCCGTTTGGCATCGCGGCGCTCGACGCACGGCTGGGGGGAGGGGGCTTACGGGCGGGGGCGTTGCACGAAGCTACGCCGCGCAGCCCCTCGCTCGCCGATGATGCGGCCGCAACGCTCTTCCTCGCCGGCATCGCCGCGCGGGAAGCGATCGCCACAGGCGGTCTGGTGTTATGGGTGAGCTGCCGCACTGATCTCTACGCGCCGGCGCTGGAGCAAGCGGGGCTGCCGGCCGCAAGCGTGATCTATGCCCAGCCAAGGGACGATACCGCGCTCCTGGCGGTGGTCGAGGACGCGGTGCGTGACGGCACGCCGTGTGCGATCGTCGCCGAGGCGAGCAAGGTTTCAATGGTCGCGACGCGACGCTTGCAGCTCGTCGCGGGTGATGCCGACATACCCATTCTTCTCCTTCGCCGCGCGCGCCGTCTCGGCCAGGAAGTCTTCAACGAGCCGTCCGCAGCCTGGACGCGCTGGCGCATCGGGTCCGTTTCGTCCCAGCGCCTCGCGGTCGCGGGGGTGGGTCGTCCGCGTTGTTCGCTGGAGTGCAGCCGCCAACGTGGTGGCGAGAGCTTCACCATGATCGTGGAGGGCAGCGATGAGACGGGTCGTCTCGCTGTTCCTGCCGACCTTAGCCATCGATCGGCTGAGGCGGCTGGAACGGTCCGCTCTGCAGCAGCCTGAACGGTCTGTCCTCGAGGTGCCGATCGACGACGATCCGGGGGACTGTTCGGTGCCCCGGGGCGGCGGATGGCGTCCGGGCGCCCGGTGGGCGCGGCAAGGGCTGCCGACGCGGGCTGTTGTTGAGGCACAGATCGCAGCGCTTCCAACGCATGCGCGTCCCCCCGTACGCGAACTCGGTCGCCGGTCGGAGGCGGCCAGCCATCCGTTTAAGGCCATGGTGCAGGCTGCTCCGACATCGCCCCATCCCCTCCCATTGCTGGGGCACGCGCCGCTGGCGTTGGTAGGCAAGGTCGGGCGGCGAGAAGACATCGTCGCCGCGTGCGATGGGGCGCGCGCCCTGGGCGTGTATCCGGGCATGGCGGCGACCCACGCACGCGCGCTCGTATCGGACCTCGACGTCCGCCCGGCTGATCCGGAGGCGGATAGCGCGTTGCTCGATCGCCTGGCCTTGCTCGCCGTACGACGCTGGTCGCCGGTCGCAGCGGCGACGCCGAACGACGGGATCTGGATCGATCTTTCCGGTTGCGCGCATCTGCATGGCGGCGAGGAGCTGTTCTGCCGCCGTCTTCATGCCTTCTGCCGACGGGCGGGCTTCTCCGCACGGATCGCGGTCGCCGATACGGGTGGAGCGGCGCATGCCCTGGCAAGATACGGACGCGGCGAGATCATACGGGCACCCTCGGGCGCGACCGCGGATGCATTAGCGCCGCTGCCGGTTGCCGCCTTGCGGCTTGCGCCCTCCGCGCTCCGTGCGTGTCGACGCTTCGGCTTCGATACGATTGCAGATCTCCTGCCCGTGGCTCGGGGACCACTCGCCAGGCGCCTCGGGCTGCCAGCGATCGTTCGGCTCGATCAGGCGTTGGGTGCCGTAGCGGAGCCGATCACGCCCCGCGAGGATGCCGAGGTTCCTGGCGTTGAATGCCGGTTGCTCGAGCCGATCGGTACCGCTGAGGCGATTGAGCAGGTGATGGGCGATCTGCTGCGGGATCTTGCCCGTGTTCTGCAAGCGCGAGGGCTGGGCGCGCGGTCGCTGCGGTTCGCCGGCCTGCGGGTCGATGGATCCGAACAGATCGTCGGCGTGGGGACTTCGCGACCCGCGCGAGAAGTTTCCCACTTGCTTCGCCTGCTGAAGCTCAGGATCGAGCGGATCGATCCGGGCTTGGGTTTCGAGCAGTTTCGGCTCGTAGCGCCGCACACCGAACCGCTTGACGCGGTGGATCTGGGCGCCGTGCTGGTCGACGACCGACAGAAGCGCGATCCAGCGCGCCTCGTCGACGTGATCGCGGGCCGGATCGGTGCCCAGGCCGTCTACCGCGCAGCCCCACGCGAAAGCCACGTGCCCGAGCGCGCCGTGATCCGATCCGACCCCATCGCTCTGCCGGGCGCATGGCCGGCATGGAAGCGGCCCATCCGGCTCTTTGCTCGACCCGAACCCCTCGGCCGGGTCATCGCGCTGATGCCGGACCAACCTCCGCGCCGCTTCGAATGGCGAGGGCGCGTGCATCGGATCGTCGCCGGCGATGGTCCCGAACGGGTGCATGGCGAATGGTGGCGGCGTGACGCCGAGGTCTGGGCGATCCGTGACTATTACCGGGTCGAGGATGAGGAGGGCGGCCGGTTCTGGGTATTCCGGCGCGGCGACGGCTTCGAGGACAACACCGGCGATCTGTCGTGGTGGATGCATGGGGTCTTTGGATGACCCATTACGTCGAGTTGCAGGTCCTCACGCATTTCTCGCTATTGCGCGGTGCATCGTCTGCCGAGGAATTATTCTCTGCCGCAGCATTGCTCGGATATCCCGCGATCGGGGTAAGCGATATCGGGACCGTGGCCGGCGTGGTCCGGGCCTGGGAGGCGCAGAAAGCGACCGGCGTTCGCCTGATTGCGGGCACCCGGGTCGATCTGTCCTGCGGCCGACGCCTCCTGCTCTATCCGACGGATCGACCAGCTTGGTCGCGGATCACGCGGCTCCTGACGGTCGGCAAGAAGCGGGCAGGGAAGGGCGCATGTCTGCTGCACTGGCATGATCTTGCGCCATGGTCCGACGCCGTCATCGCGATCCTGTTACCGCACGAGGCGGACGAGGAGAACCTTGAGGCGCTGGCCGACCTCAAGGCGGTCTTCGGGCAGCGGGGTTATATGGCGCTGTTCCAGCGGCGTCGGCCAGGTGATGCGGTTCGCATCGACGCGCTCGCGCGACAGGCAGGTGGTGCGGGCATACGCGCGGTCGTCACCGGCGACGTCCTTTATCACGCTCCGGAAGCGCGGCTGCTGCAGGATGTCGTCACCGCCGTCCGAGAGAAGTGCTCCGTCGACGAACTGGGCTATCGACGCGAGGTCAACGCCGATCGCGCGCTCAAATCGCCCGACGAAATGGTACGCAGGTTCCAGGATTATCCGGACGCGTTGCAGGCGAGCGTCGACATCGCCCGGATGTGCACCTTCGACCTCGGCGAACTGGCATATCAATATCCGCACGAGCGGGTCATTGAGGGACTGACTGCACAACAGGCGCTCGAGCAACTCGCGACCGAAGCGGTCGAGGGCATGTTCGACGGAAACGTGCCCAAGTCCTATCGCGACCAGATCGCACACGAGCTGCGGCTGATCGGCGAACTCGGCTATGCGCCCTACTTCCTGACGGTCCATTCGATCGTGCGTGAGGCCCGCCGGCGTGGGATCCTGTGCCAAGGGCGCGGCTCGGCTGCCAATTCGTGCGTCTGCTTCGTGCTCGGGGTCACGTCGATCGATCCGATCAAGCATGAACTGCTCTTCGAACGCTTCGTATCGGGCGAACGGCGCGAGCCCCCCGATATCGACATCGATTTTGAGCATGAACGGCGCGAGGAGATCATCCAGTGGATCTACGAAACCTATGGGCGTGACAGGGCAGCGCTGACCGCGGTCGTCACTCGTTACCGGGCGCGCGGCGCGGTACGCGATGTCGGCAAGGCGATGGGCTTGCCCGAGGATCTCACCTCCTCCTTGGCAGGCCTGGTCTGGGGGTGGTCCGCCGAAGGGGTCGGCGAGAAGCAGGTCGACGAGCTCAACCTCGACATCGGTGATCGCCGGCTGCGTCTCACACTCGATCTTGCGCGCAAGCTGATCGGTGTACCGCGTCACATGAGCCAGCATCCAGGCGGTTTCGTCCTGACCCATGATCGTCTCGACGACCTCGTTCCCATCGAACCAGCGGCGATGGAGGACCGCCAGATCATCGAATGGGACAAGGACGATATCGACAGCCTCAAGTTCATGAAGGTCGACGTGCTTGGGCTCGGCATGCTCGGTTGCATGAACCGCGCCTTTGACATGCTCGAGGCGGACAAGGGCCTGCATGTGGAGCTGAAGGATCTGCAGGACGACGATCCGGGCGTCTACGCCATGATCCAGAAGGCCGATACGCTCGGGACATTCCAGATCGAGAGCCGCGCCCAGATGAGCATGCTGCCGCGCATGAAGCCGCGGCGCTTCTACGATCTGGTCATCCAGGTCGCGATCGTAAGGCCCGGGCCGATCCAGGGCGATATGGTCCATCCCTATCTCCGCCGACGGGAGGGTCTTGAGCGCCCCGAGTATCCACGCCCTGAGCTGCGCGCCGTTCTCGAAAAGACGCTTGGCGTTCCACTCTTTCAGGAACAAGCCATGAAGGTTGCGATCGTCGGCGCCGGGTTCACGCCGGCTGAGGCGGACGCGCTGCGCCGTGCGATGGCGACGTTCAAGTTCACCGGCGGTGTCAGCCATTTCAGCGAGAAACTGGTGGAAGGCATGGTTGCCCGAGGGTATCCACGGGACTTCGCGGAGCGTACCTTTCGTCAGCTCGAGGGCTTCGGTTCCTACGGCTTTCCTGAGAGCCATGCCGCGAGCTTTGCCAAGATCTCCTATGCGTCGTCGTGGATGAAGCATCATCATCCGGACGTTTTTTGCGCCAGCTTGATGAACGCGCAGCCGATGGGCTTTTACGCGCCGGCTCAGATCGTGCGCGACGCGCGCGAGCACGGCGTCGAGGTTCGGCCGCCTTGCGTCAATGCGAGCCGCTGGGACTGTACGCTGGAGCCGACCGGGAGCCGATATCTGGCCGTCCGGCTCGGACTGAGGGTGATCCGCGGTTTGTCCAACGCCGATGGGGCCAAGATCGTCGCAGCTCGGGCAACCGCCTCGTACGACAGCGTGGAGGACGTCTGGCGCCGATCGGGGGCGCAACGCGCCTCGATCGAGAAGCTGGCCGACGGCGACGCCTTCCACGCGTTCGGCGCCGATCGGCGGCAAGGGCTGTGGAAGGTGAGGGGGCTGGGGGAGGCGCCGCTGCCCCTCTTCGCGGCCGCCGATCGTGCGGCTGTTGCCGGCAGCGTCGAGGGTATCGAGCCTGCGGTAGCGCTGCGCCCACTCACCGACGGGCGCGAGGTCATCGAGGACTATCGCAATCTGCAACTGTCGCTTCGCGCACATCCCCTAAGCTTCGTGCGCGACGAGCTGTCCCGACAAGGCGTGCGCTCTTGTGCCGACCTGAGCACCATCCGTGATGGCCGCCACGTCGAGGTGGCGGGCATCATCCTTGTCCGGCAGAAGCCGGGCAGCGCCAAAGGCGTGCTGTTCATCACCATCGAGGATGAAACCGGCATCGCCAACGGGATCCTGTGGCCGGATCGTTTCGAGGCGCAGCATCGCACAGTGATGTCGGCGTCGATGGTCGGGTTGAAAGGGCGCGTGCAGCGCGAAGGCGAGGTGATCCACGTGATCTGCGATCGGATCGTCGAGTACGGGGACCTGCTGATGAAGGTCGGCGACATGTCGTTCCCGCCTCGGACCGGTCGCGGAGACGCCGCGCAGCATCCAGGATCTCCCGATCGCGGAGAACCCGGTCATGACGCCGACCGGTGGAAGCCAGAACCGCGCGACTGCTATTGGCCGCCGCATGCCGACGGCAGGGATCCGGAACAGGTCGTGCGCTTCAAGTCGCACGACTTTCATTGATCCGATGGCGAGCTTGCCACGTCACCAGCGAGTCGTGATCGCGCTCTCCGTCCATATCCTCCGCGCGGGCGTCGCGCGCTGTTCGGAAGGACGCGTCGATGGCATCGAGGTACGGCTCGCGTTGCGATGTCTGCTGCCGCATTGTCCGGAGCCCTGGCCGCTGTCGTTATACTGGGATGCTGCGGCACAGGAGAACGAGATCGGCCGGGCACAGGGCGTAACCGCTGCATTCAATGGCATCGTCCGACAGCTGCGCAAGGCGGGCCGATACGATGAGAACGGCTTTTTGTAAGAGCGGCGTCGGCAGCCGGTGCGGAAGGGGATTTTGGACTCGATAGCTCGATGCAGCATACCAGCATGCGATCCAGCGAACCGGGATCTGGTGATAGGATGATCAAAATCGTCCGATTTCGACCATCCTAACACCGGTCCTCGAACCGCGCACGCTGTCGCTCGCCCGAGCCAGGAGTATGATAGGTGCCGCGAAGGCAACGGTGTGGGCGCCTACACAATACAAGGAAGAAGCTTGTGACGCAGCCACCGCTGCGAATGATCGCGCATCGCTTTGGCATTCCGATGGAGGTGCTCGCGTGCGAACCGCTCGGCAGACCGCCGGTAGCGTACGGCGAGGTTCTCGTGCGCATGACGGCAACGCCGATCAATCCATCCGACCTGATCCCCGTTGCCGGTGCCTATGCTGCGCGAACGTCGCTTCCGTTCGTGCCAGGCTATGAGGGGACGGGAACGATCGAAGAGGTCGGCGACAATGTCGATCCCGGGCTAATCGGTCGGCGCGTGTTACCCTTGGGCAGTGCGGGATGCTGGCAGACGTTGAAGGTCCTGCCGGCCGACTGGTGCATCCTGGTGCCGGACGATGTCGACGATGACGAGGCCGCGACCGCCTATATCAATCCCCTGACCGCCCTACTGATGGTGCGTAGGATGGCCCCGCAGCCAGGAGACGCGGTCGGAATCACCGCCGCCGCGTCGGCAATCGGTCGCATCCTGATCCGCATGATCGCATCGACGAGGGCGCACGCGGTTGCCATCGTGCGCTCGCAGTCGGCGGCCGAAAGCCTCCGCTGCGAACCTGCTGAGGTGGTCTGGAGCGATACGCCAATGCCCAGGCTCAATGGAGCCATGGACGCGGTTGGCGGCCGCGCGGGATGCGATCTGGCGGCCGCGGTCGTGCCGGGCGGCCAGATGCTGCATTATGGTTTGATGTCAGGGAAGCCGCTGGCCGGGACGGGCGCCACCACAGCACAATACTTCAGACTGCGGGATATCGTTCATGCCATATCGAGAGCGCAGCTCGACGAATTGATGTCTGTTGTATTTGACGAGATACGGGTCGGCCGTGCCGCGATCTCGATCGCTGCCCGCTACCCCCTGGCGGAAATCGGTCTTGCGCTCACGCACGATGCCCGTGTCGGACGAAGCGGCAAAATCCTGCTCTGCCCGTGAGAGAGGGACGGGGATGGGGCGGCGAGCGAAGCCGCGCCATCTTCCGACGATGCATCACCCCGCCGTTAATTGCGAGCGACCGCGCAGTGCCGCTCTGCGGCAATCGGTCCCTCGTCCTGCGTCATCGTCGGGCGAATGAGTCTCTAACGCGCTTGGCGCGCCAGGCATCGTTCCAGTCGTTGTGAACATCGGGCACATGTGCCACAAGTTCACGGCGGTGACGGGACAGGTGCTCGCGTGCCTTCTCAAGGAGCCGCGCTGCCGCCGGCCCGCGATCGGCATAGACGATGATCCTGCGCACTTTTTCGGGGATAGCGACGAATGCGAGCCGTTCCACGCCGCCCAGCGCCCAGGTCGGCGTACCGAACCAGTGCATCGCAGACAGTGCGTCCTCAATGCCTTCGGCGAGACCAAGTTCGTCCGTCGCGGGTGCAAGCCTGATGGCGCCGGTACCTAGGAGTCCGAGCGCAACTTTGGGCTTCGGGATTGGCTTGTGAAGGATGTCGACCGGATCGAGGAAGGTCCGCTGCACCGCGATCACGCCCAGGTCACTTTCTACGGCTGCGATCAATGCGGGCATGACCCGCTTGTCGGAGCCAGAGCCAAGCACGGTCTTCGGATTGAACCGTAAGCTTCGCGGATAGGGTCCGGTCAGTCCGCGGGCGCGCAAATACGTCTCGGCCAGCGTTCCGACGACCGGCTTGCTCGCGTGCCACAATCGAACCGCAAGCGCACTCATGTCGCGCCGCGGTTCCTTGGCAGGCATGTCGAGCGGCGCGCGATCATGAAGGCGTTGCCGCTGCAGCGCCTTGAGCACCTCGGCGGTGGTGCACCCGGCGAAGCAGTGGAACAGGATGGCGCTATCGCCAAGCCTGACCGAGAGGCTGGGCGACACATCGTCATGTGCTGGGCATCGGCATTCGCCACGGGTGCCGCGCCATACCCCGCCAAGGCGCTCGACGATCGTCTTTGCGCGGACTTCAGCGTCGAGCGGCAGTCTAGGCATCGGCCGAGCTCCGGCATCGTGCTGGACTGCGATCATTTCCTGACACTCCGGTAACTTCGAACCGCAGGGTCATCGTCGCCCTCGCCTCTGGACGGCGAGCGAAGAGCCAAAGACTGAAAGGAACTGATCTCGTGCGCGCGCGGCGTCGCCGCATGAACGCCCTTGGGCGGCTAGCTAACCGTAACGTCCTGTGAAGAGGTCGCCGAGCGCGCGGCGTCGAAAGGCGTTCCACCACCGACGGCGACGATGTTCTGGCGCATCGTGGATCATGTGGCAGCGCGGACAGAGGGCGGCGAGGTTTCGCCAACGCGGACCGCTGAAACTCGGATCGTGATTGAGATGCGCTGTGGCCAGGTAGACCGGTCTGCGCGTGATGCAGATCGCGTCTAGAGCAACAAAAGCGGGAGGCCGTCGCAACACGCGGCCGCGTCCATCCCGCCAGGAACGCCCGTCTGCGTCCCACCAGACCCCTTTCGCATCCTTGAGCTGAGCAACGTGTCGGCCATGCGGCCGTCCGCAATGTTCGCAACGACCACTTGCACGTTCGAAGCGTACGATCCGGCTGATCTCGGGCCAGTCGATCGGATAAAGCCAGCGATGTTCCGGACGGATCGGCATGCGACGATTCTGAATCATGCGCACCGAGAACGAAAGGAGAAAATGCGGCGAATGATCTGCCGATCCCGGCATACCGAGTTTGAAAGGGCGTGACGACCGCCAGCCGATCGCTTGGCCAGAGCCTCACACCTGTTCGCCGGTACTTTTGGCCAGAACCGAAAAGGTGTCGGCGATGAGCTCTGTTCGGTAGCCTGTATCATTGGTGTCGCCATGCTGCCCCTCGCGCACGCGTCCTGTGATATGGACAAGATCACCGACGCCGGCAACCTCCAGTTGGTTGGTCAGGTTCGAGAAACACACGACGCTATTCCATAGGGTATCCTGCTTCCATTCGTCGCCATCACGTCGGTTGTAATTTGCTGCAACGTTCACGAACGTGACCTTTTCTCGCCTGTTGATCTTGCCGACACGCCCGATGATGCGGAATTCAGCGATATTCTGGGGCATGATGCTCTTCTCCAGTGACTCACTCAATTGAACAGGCGGGGTCGCGCGATCAGTCGCTCTTTGTCAGCGCGCGCGGCTGGAAATGGTATTTCGTGACGTTCTGAGGTGTTGCGTAGGTCTCGTACGCCGCCAGCCAGTCGCGACTGATGGCTCGTTGCGCGGTTGCTAGCGGAAGCCGGTGCTCGCACACGAGCCGCCACAGAACGAAGGCGAGTGCATTCTTGTCATCCGCATTCGCTTGTCCGCGGCGCGGTTGAAGCCAGAGATTGCCGGCATCGAATGGTGCGCCGCCTAGAGAAATCGGAATGAGGTGATCAAGCTCATAGTCGGCCAATCGTCCGTCTGGATATTGCGCCTGCATCATCCGCCGCTTCAGGGGACCGGTGACACCGTAGGAGGGGCGCATCGATCGGGAATATCCCGGTCGACAGATCGTCCTCCCAATGTTCCCTTGCGTGATGCGAGCGTCGATCGAGCCTCTCACATCGGGCGGCGGCAATCGTCCATCGATACCCAGCGGAAGCGGCGGACGCAGGATCGTCGACGCGAGACTCTGGACAGCCTCGCAAAACGGCTCATCGCATCGGGCGTTTCCCGAAAACGGCGCGCCAATCGCATGGCTCAAACCGCCGTGCCACCATGCAAGTACGGCAAGCACCCCTGCACCGACGATCAGCGCCAGCCACCTCATCGCCCGCCTTTGGGACCGCAGGTGCAGGTGAAAATCTGAATGGATCCGTGTCGAGACATAGTCCACGTTTACCACAGGACGTTATTGGACGCCAAGTCAGGTTTGTCAGTGTGCTGCCATTCGTTCGGTCCGGAATCCCCACAGGCTCTTTGCAAGATCGAGTTCGTCGCGCTTTGCCTTGCCGATCATTCCCGTGAAATATGCGCCTGGCGTCAGCCGAATTTCCGACCGCGAATGGCGTTCGGCGGTAATCATGATCGCCACCGCTGCGGCATCCGGCCCAAGCTTTTCCAAGGCGTCCACATAGACCCCGATGCGGATCCCGAGATCGTTGCGCAGCCGAGAGGCGGCCCGATGAATATCGGACCACGCGGGTCTGCTGTTGCCGACGTACATCGCGGTGGTCGGGAACATCTCCATCAACTCTGCTGGACGAGTGTTGAAGCGACTGTTCGACGGTGACGCCGAGAGGTCGGCTGGAGGTGGAGCGGAACCGATTGGATCAGAACTACAAGCTCGCTCAGCCCGTACATCTTTGATGGGGTGAGGGCTGGTTTGTATATGTATGAAGGGCTCATTTTTTGACCCTGACCCATCATTATCTTCAGGAAACATACATTCGTCGATGGTCGTGGCAACGAGTTGCTCGACGTGCGGCAAACGGCTGAGTGCAGCCCGATAGAGATCACTGTCACGCACGGAACGCGCCTGCGCTGCAGCTTCAGCCACGCTATCGATGGCTTCCTGGAGGGCAAACCACCGCGGGCCCGTCAACCGCATATCGGCTGCTTGCGCGAGTGCCTGACCAACAATCCGGCTAACGCGGGCAATCTCCTGCCGACCCTCCTTGAAGAGCCGAGATTGTGCCGAATAGGCATCGGCGCGCTCGCGAAGCTCCTCGAAGCGGATGCGAAGCGGCGAGAGGTCGACACCAAAGGCGGTTGAGATTGCACCCGTATGATCACGGCGGCCTGTGCGCCGTCCATGAGCGCTGTCGCGCGCGAGGATCAGTCCGAGCGCTCTGAGCTGCCGGAGACGGGCTTTGATCGCACTGACCGTCTTGCCGGCGTCCTCAGCGAGCGTGAGGTTGCTTGGCCAGGCGATCGGCGTGCGCCCTTCCTTCCAATCATCGGCATGGGTGTAGCTGATGAGGTGTTCGAGCGTCTGTAGCGCACCGATCCCAACGCCTAGCGCCGCTGCTGAGCGCTTGACGACGGCGAACACCGCTTTCCGGTCGACCGTCGTCGGCGCATCGACAATCCTAGTCTCGAGCGCGCGTGCGATCTGGCGGGAGAAGGCCGTGATCGGTCGGGCTCCCGTTCCCCCCGTAAAGGCATTCTGGGTATAGGTCATCGTTCGTCCCCTCGTTCGAGGGGCCGTCAGCAGGCAAAACAGAGGCGTGGCGCGAAGCGCGCTCCCTTGAACCGAGGCTCGGAAACCGGTACGTGGAAGATCTCTGAGTGACCGGTCAGCGTTTGGCGACGCTGCCACGTTGCGATTTCTGGGTGCCCGGCCTTCGTGCCGGGCATTCGTTTATGTGCTCACGGCCACCCTTTCTGTTCGGTCTCACGCTGGCCGCCGAGCGGCCGCGGAGAACATTAAGGGACGATGCCAGCCCAATCAGGGGTTCGGAAGCGGGCACGACTCGTGCTTTCGCGGACCGAAGCGAGAAAAAGTTCGTGCTTTGACGGACCGACGCGGAGTCCGTTCGTGCTTTGACGGACGTCCATTCGTGTTTTGGAGGACGCTACTTCGTGCTTTGACGGACGAAAGTTCGTGCTTTGAGGGACGCTCGTTCGTGTTCTCGCGGACCGGTCCGCGAATCAGTCGCGAATCGCGTCGCTGGTCGTCTGCTCGGCCGACAGAAGGGCCTTTTTCGGCGTCAACGTGACCAGGGAAGGGGCCGCGACCCTGCGTTTCGGGGCGTCCACTGCAGGAGCATCTGCTTCGTTGAGCAAAACCCGGTAGTCAGGAATCGAGTCCAGGTCCGCGATGCCACGCAGAACGTGGCGAAAATGCTTCAGCGTGTTCTGATAGCCAAGCTGAAGGCGCAAATCGTTCAATCCGATCTGCACGGGACCATCGATACAGGTGGAGCGCGCGACTTCGTAAAGTCGTCGTTCGACTGGACCAAGCTGGAAATAGTCCGGCGAATATTCGAGGACCCGGCGATCGCGCAGGATCGCACGGTATAGCCAGTCACAAAGGCGGACTTTCACGCCCTTGAGACGTGGTTCACCGGTCCGTGTCTTCGTATATTGGAGTTGCGCCTCGGACAGCCACGAGAAGAAGCCCGTCTGGCCTTCGCCACCGGCTTCGATGTTCGTCTTGATCTGCGTACCCTGAAGCCGTCCTAACGCATCAGAGAGGCGTGTATAGGAGCGTGCAGAACCGCTGACCCCCGTCACTCGGAAGAGGTCGTGGGCCGTAAAGTAGAACTCCTGGGCCACGCGCTCGCCTGCATCCATCTTCGAGACAAGCAAGCTCGCGATATACAGTAGGATCTCCTTGTCATAGATTGTGGCAACACCGCTGGGACCAGGGCCGATCTCTATGGAAACACTGTCAGTCTTATAGACTAAGGAGCGCTTCAGCGCAGTCTTCGACAGCGAAAAGAAGGGATAGGCCATGAGTGAGTGCTCACCGCGAACCTCGGTGAGGAGCGGACTGTCGAGGACGAAGAGGTCGCCCTGCGTGGGAGAGGTGCCCGTCATGCCGCCCAATCCCGGGTCCGCAAAAGCACGAAAGCCCGCTCGCGAAGGTCCGCGAAAACACGAAGGGCGGGAGTGCCACCGAGGGAAAACGCTCGGAACAGCGCACTATCGGAGTGAAGTTCGTGTTTTTGCGGACCGACCGCGCGCCCGATGCTGGGAGCCACGCGGAGGGTCGTTTCGACATGGAGTTCGCGCAGATTCATACGAGCCGCTGTAACAGGTTGGCGCCGCAGTTCACAGTCGTTGCTCGGGCAGGTCGCGCGTTCCTGCTACTGCTGCAAGCGCCATAGGGTCTCCTAAGTGGCTCACTAACGCGTCTCTCATCGCCGGCTATCCGGTCGCGCGGGACGATGCGATCTGGAGATCGAGCCACTCCTCTGCGGCATTCCTCAGCCGTGGAAGCATCGACACGTTCGCTCGGCGCCGATCTGCCGGGTCGGGGATGCGCTCTATATAGCCGACCGCTTCAAGCTGCTCGATATGCCTGAGCGCAGTGGTCATTGACGCCCCGCTGAGGGAGCAGAGTTGCGACACCGCGATGTCACGGTGCTCGCCCTGCGCTACATAGAGCTCAAGGATCATATCCCAGCTGGGATCGAGGAAGCGCGCCCCGGAAAAGCAGCGGGTGCGTCGACGGCGCCCGGCCAAAATCGCCTTAGCTTCGCCAAGGCGCAGGTCCGCGATCGTGCCCCCGGCAGCGGCGGCAGATAGCAGGCTTTCCTCGACGGCCTTACGCGGAAGACGGACGATGACGTCGATCAGTTCGTCGCCCGCTGATGCTGAAGCCATGATCGTCGCGATCCATTTTTCAGATAGGGCGCAGCATCACGCGGCAATCGCATCGTTCCCAGCGCAAGCGCGCCAAGCGCGAGATAGGCGTAGATACCGAGACCTGTGTGATAGGCGAAGAGTGGAATGCCGGGCAGTAACGCTCCGCACAGGCTCATAAACAGGCCGCCCAGCGCGAAGCCGGCTGCCCAGATCGGCCAGAAACGGATAGTCGTCACACCTAACCAAAAGAAGCCGCAGGCGACTCCCAGGTCCACAACCAACGTTGGAAAGTGCCCGGGATCCCAAGCGACCTTGGTAGAATAAACGCGCAGACCGGTCGTGAGAGCGAAGCCCGCCAAGTTTATTAAAACACCCAGTCGCTCAGGCCTCCCGCCGCGTACGAGAGCGAACAGAAGAACCACTGCCATTATCGCATTGAACAGTAAGGCGAGTAGAACTTCCACTTTCATACGCGGGTTCGCTTCAGGCAGTGGCCACTTCGACCGGTGATTCGATTTCGGCGTTCATCGGCGGCTTTGGGAGATTTTCTCCCCAGCTCGTCTCGTTCAGGCCGAGATGACGGCCGACCCGCTCCGTGAAGGGGTGAGCCCGCATCGCCATCTGATCCTGACCTTCGACCAGAGCAGCGAGCGCAGCTACCGTCGCTTTGACGGTTCGCTGCGCCATCGCCGGCGAGAGCCGATGAACCTCCGTCGCATCGAGCGTCGTCAAGAGGAACTGGGCGGTGTCGCGCGCCGCCAGGTTGATCGATCGCTCCGCCTTGCGAAGTTCATCCGCCACGATGCGACCAGTATTCTCGAGTGCCTGCATTACGTCTCCTTGGGCGCCGCAGCGCCGCTACCGTACCTTGAGGCCGAGCAGGAACGTCAGCGTCAGCATCACCATACCCGCGACGGTCAGGCCGATTGGAGTGAGGATCGCAATGATCGCACTCCAGATCGCCGCCTGCTTCCAGGTGAGCATGTTCGCTGCCGCCCCTGCGGTCGGCAACGGCGGTGGGAGAGGAAAGACGTGCTCATCGCTAGGTAGGACGATTGCAGGGGGCAAAGCCTCTACCCCTGCATCGTGCTCCGCGACGATCCGGGCGGCGTCGATCCGGCTCGTGGTGCCCAGCAAATTGTTAGCCTTCAACAATTGCTTATCGACAGCGCGGGGACTTGCCCCGGTTAACATCGCGATCTCCTTCGAACTTCGATGCTGGTAAACGAGACGGAGGTAGGAGAGCTGCCGTTCGCTCAATTGGTCGACAGGCGATGGTCGGTCAGAGCGCGCGGGGCTATCCGTGGCGGTTTCGCTGGCATCTGTCTTGTCGTATCCAGCGGGTGATATTTCCATGTGTCGACCCTGCAGGATGGAGCGATTCGCCGCCAGAAGTTCCGTAATCCATGTTGGGACGCGTCGTTCCAGCAGAACAGCCGGCCCGCGGGAAACGAACGGTAGCGAACCGATCCCGCGAAACTGTCATTCAGCAAACAGGCGGACGTAGCGGCGGGCAGATTGGCTCCCTTGAGATCGGGTGGTTGTCACGGTCGCAGTGCGGTACAGGCCGTCGGCTTTGCCTAGCGTCGCCGTACCCGCGGTCAGGCCGATCTGGCAGCAAGGGAGGAGAAGCGGCGCCGCCTTCCAAGTACAAGGCGTTAACGACTACCCGGTACAGGTTGTCGCCGGCTCCCGTACGGGACACGCGTGACCACTGGTACTTGTATCCGGCATGGCGAGCGCGTACATGGAGCGGGCAGGGAGACCTGCAAAGCGACTTATTCCGGCCCCGTGTTGGATGAGCGCTGTGGCTACCCAGGGTCTCAAACCCTGGTTGCCGGCCACCATTCTCCCTGACACGTTTCTGAGCCGCCCTTCGGGGCGGCTCTTTTCGTATCAGAGCAGATCGATCCCGTACTTTTCACGCAAGCCCTGCGCGTTCATCTCACCATCCACGATCCAGCGCCGCGCATAGGCCACGACATCGGCAAGCTGAAGCAGCCGGGAGGCCCCGGAATCAAGGCGGACGACCCGATTGACGCCTCTGAAGCGACCGTCGTCCTTGCGCGCCCGCTCCATCTCGGCATCAAAATCAGGGTGATCGTTATGCTGATTGACGTCGGTGATGACATCGACGTTGCCGACGCTGTCGCGCCCGAGCACTGAACGAAACCGCTTCATGCCGATCTTCACCGTCTCGACGACCGCTTGTGCATAGACGACCGGCGGGGCCCCCTGCCGCCCCTGAAAATGTTGGTTGATCATCACCACCCGATCGAGGTCGGCGCCAGCACGCAGGCGATCGAGCAGTCCTTGAAGATAGCCGTTCGCCATTTTCACGGCATGGACCTCGTTTGCATCCGCCGGCAGCAGGTCGCTGAACGCCTTGTCGAGACGCCCGGCTTCCCGAGCGAGGACGAAAAGCGCGCCGAGCTGAAAGGGGCCGCTGCCGGCGGTCCCGGACTCGTCGATGAAGCACAGCACCTTCTTGTTCAGGCCCTTCGTCACTCAGGCCTCCGCATCCGCCGGAGCCGCCGCTGGTCGGCGGCGCCGCATGCCAGGGCGGGCGACGGCCTGCCGCTTGGCACGCGCTTCTTCGGCTGCCTCACGGAAGTCCGGCTCGATCTCGGCCAGCTTGTCGACCAGTCCCTGAAGATCATATTCGTTCGAGATCTTGCCACGGTGCGACGCACGGCGTTCGATCCGGCGCACGAAGCCCGCCTCCTCCAGTTCCGCGATGTAGCGCTGCACCTGGCGCTCGCTGAGGTTGAGGCGCAGTGCAAGATCGGCCTTCTTCGGAAAGGGCTTACGGCCGGCATCCCACCAGAAATCGGCGAGCTGGATCAAAACGGCAAGCTGGGTCGGGTTGAGCCCGAGACGTCGCTGCGCGCGAAGCAGCAGCGAAGGCAACATGCAGAACCCGAGCGCGATCACCTTTGCGCCCCATTTATTGGCGGCCGCACCCGACTTTCGAGGCGCTTTCGCCGCGGATGCCGCTTCCAGCTGGCCATCTTCGCTTTCGATCTTGTCACTCATCCGATGTCTCCGTAGGCTCGCAGATGAGCGCTTGATAGGCCGAAGACAAGACTGACCGACCGGACACCTCTGCCTGGTCGGGAGGAGACAGATGCATCTCCTCGGACGAGGCAGAGGTGTCCGGTCTGAATAAGGACGCAAGTAACCCGATTAACCCGTAAACCGATTAAGCGAGATAAACAGGTACCAGACAAAGACGTCCGGTCGATTATCTTAAAGCGCAGCGGCGGCCGAGCGACCCGCCCTGACTGGACGGACGCAGAGCGTGCCCTCAAACCGGATCGGATCTCGGATCGCCACGTTGCGCGATCTTCAGAGGAACTTGTCGCCGGCGTGGTCGCGAAACGCTTCGTGATCGCGGACATAGCCGCTGACCGTCTCGATCGACCGGTGGCGGCTGTGGTCCTTCATCTTGAAAAGGTTCGCGCCTTGGCGTCCCGCCTCGGTGAGGAACCCAGCGCGCAGCGAATGGCCTGAGAACAGTTCGGGGTCGTAGCCCGCGGCGGCCGCGCGCGCTTTGACCACCAGTGCGACGCCGCGATCGCTCATCGGCTTTTCGGTCAGGCGCCCTTGTGGGGTCAATTTCCGGAACAGGAAGCCATCCGTGATCGGCGCCGCCGATATCCAGGCTTTATATAAGGCGACTGGTGCGATACGCCGGCGATCGGGAATGACCACGTCGGCGCCCCGTCCAAGCTGGTCGCCCTTGGCATGCGGCACATGGATGCGCAGACCCTCGGCCAGCTCGGTCACCTGCGAAAAACGGATCGCCACCAGCTCGGAGCGGCGGAACGCCCCGCCCATGCCAACTGCGAGCAGTGCCCTGTCGCGCAAGCTGCGGACGCTGTCGCCATCGATTGCGCGCAGCATGTCACGCAGGATATCGCCGTCAGCAGCGCGTTTCTTCGCGACCGGCTGGTCGCGCTTATCGGCACGCACGCCGCGCATCGCGCGCTCCAAGATGTTGGCGTTCACCTGATCGGTCGGCGGCGGGTGCCCCGCCGCGCGGTGGGCGAAGATGATCGCGGCGAGCCGTCGGCCGATGGTCGAGCGCGCGCGGCCCTGATCGGCGAGATCGGTCAGGAAGGCCGCAACGGTGACTGGCGTCGCTGGAAGGGTGACCAGCGCTCGCGCCGCGCACCATTGTTCGAAAATCGCCCAGTCTGACCGGTACGCACGTAGCGTCGCCGACGACGACGCACGCTCCATGTAGCGGGCGATCCGCTCCTGGTCATCGATGCCAAGCCCGGCGAGCGGCAGGTTCGCCTGTGCGACATTCACCAGGCTCTGGCGATCATCTAGCTGCGAGTGATCGTCGGCTATCGGCTCATCGTCGTCTATCGTCATCAGCCGAAGATCCCGCCAGCCCGCCATTCGCCGATGCGGGCAATCGCTTCGTCGGCGTAGGGGCGGGGGAGACCATCGTCCGGATCGCGCCAACCGGGATAAAGCTCGACGCTACCGCCACTTACACGCGCCAAGGCGATCGAGCCGCCGATATCGCTTCCTGCGTCCGCCGCGATCACCGCCTTGATCGCCCGCGCCGGCACATACTCGATGCTGCCGCCGAAACCCCCGTCGATGGCCGCACTGATCTCCGGTTTATGACTTCCCAGAAGATGGAAGCTCCCCGGCTGAGAAAGGTCAATCTCGCGCGGACCATAGAGGCGTCCGGCCTCATCACATCCGAATTTGAAGACCTGCACCGGCGGGTTGCCCGTGCGGTGCGGGGTTTGACCAACCACGAATGCCTCGAAGCGCCGCTCCGTTTCGCCGGCGTAGCGCGCGCCGATACGGCCGATCATGTCGGCAATGTCGCTGATCGTCGGAAATTTCTCGAACGCAGGGCCGTGCATCGCCTTCAGATACGAGGTCGCCAGCTGATACGTCGCGCTCGCTGGTTGAGTGTCACCAGCCCAGGCGAAGGCGATTTCGGAGTGGTAGGTTGGCGTCATGCCGGGACCGCCATCCTCGTGCTCCTGGAAGAACCGCAGCGTGATCGGGAGAATCTTCATCGCGGCGTCGGTCGTCGGGATGCGGCCATGCTCGGTCGGCATGCTGATCCGGCTATCGGCGGCCAGCCAGATGTCGCCCTCGTGGATCCACGGCTCGACCGGAAACTCCGGCGGCTCGCCCTCCCATGCTTCAATCAAGCTTCCTCGATCCATCAGCTCGCGCCGCCGCCAAACTACCACACTCGTCATGGCCGCGACCGTACCCGAAGCTGTAGGTTTTCCCGAATCAGTGGACGACGTCGCGCTCTGGAGCGTGCACCTTTAAGGGCAGACTTGAACCTGAAAGAGTGGATGTTCCGCGGCTAACGCGCAGCTGGATCTATGCAGGTTGCGCTAGCAGGTTACCTAGGTCGTATCTGCTGATGCTCGGCGCAATCGAGCACACGACGGCAGGCCAGCCCTCGACCTCCGCTCAATCACCGAAATCATCGTCATCAACCGACCCTGGCTTTGCAGATACTGAGCTCATAGGCATCAGTCTCTTTCGGCTCAGCCCAGCAGCGTGCAGTGTCGACCGGTTCCGCATCCAAGCGTCATTGACTAAGTCCTGCCACTGAATGACCTCTATCTGCCCACTATAAGCGCCGCGCAGAGGCCTAATGCGACCTTGGCCGTTCGCAGTCGTGTCCCAACTCGATAGCTGCTGGGTCAAGTCCCCCACAATGTCAGCAACAACATAACAATAGAAGATGCAATCCTTGGCTATCCTGACGCGTGAGCGTCCGAACGACTCAATTTCTCCGCCCTGCATTTGGGCTAAATACCTTGTGATCTGTTGCTCTATCTGGTCCTTGGCACCGCTATAGTTTCGCCGACCGGGTTTCTTGAATTCGACCACCATAACCCGGCGAAGCGGCTCCGATAGGTCAACCGCATCGGGCTGGTCAGGATCAGTGGAGCTCAGACCGTAAGCCAAGTCCCATAGGAATAGATCTGGCCGATCGGCCGTACCGCCTTCAACCAGTACTTCATCAAGGCGCTTGTCAGAGGAGAACGCGCGCGTGAAGGCGAGCCGCTCATCGACGATCCAGAGCTCGTGCGCCCGGCTCTTCAGCTCAGTCACGTCATCGCCACGAACGTTCATCGGGCAAATGAAGGAGTGAAGGGTCCGTTCCAGGTGATAGTCGTCGGCACTGCCATCGCGACTTCTGATCCTAGTGATGAGCTTTTCGAGTAGCTCCAGAGCAAGCTTGCGGCGCACGACGTGCTGCGCGAGGGCTAGCTGCTCCGAAGCCTGAATTTCGCGAGCTGCATCCGAGACGGTCTGGCCGAAACTGAAGGGGACGGTTCCGGCGTCAAGCGCATCAATGAGCCTTTGCAGCGCATCCTGTCGCTCCTCGTCCCGCCGGATCTGAAACTTAACGAGAAAAGAAGCGAACTCCTCTGGCGTCGCCGCATGAAGCGGCACTCGGCCGAGCTGTGTATCGTCATCGTCAAAACCGTAAGTGGGGTAGCGTTCGACGAAGGACTCGTACCGCTCCCTCCGCGTTTCGAAGTAGCGCCGCACCTGGTCTGGGATCATCTGCGATCGAACGGCATCCATACATTGCCGGCTGATCTGCTTGAGCGTTCGCTCCGTAAGGTTGAAGGCTGTTCGCCCCTCATTGACCCGTAGATCGAGGTACTCGCCCGAAACGCAGCCATGGAAGGCGAGGTCCTGTTCGCCATCACGCTCCAGACGCTCGACGCCAAGCAAGTTGTCAACCTTTCGGCTCTCGACGGTACGTCCATTGGCCAGAAGGTGCAGCTGATGAAGGCCCTCCAAACCCGTGCTCGCCTCAGGCTTGCAAAAGAAGCCGGTGATTTGGAGCTCGCCGAACTCGTCGCTCAAGATCGTTGCCTGCATCGGCTCGCCAACGACGAGGTCAGAAACCGCTTTCGGGTATTCTGTCACCTCACCGTCCACATCGACGAGGATCGTCGGACCACCACCTAGCAAAAAGTCCGCAATGAAGTGCGCGCTGAAGTAGCGCATGAAGGTGTCGGCTCGTTTGGGGAAGGGGTCAGCATACTCTCTCGTACGGAGACCGCGGAACTGCACCCTTGTGCCGTGGTGCCCGGCCGAGTCCGGCTTATCTTCGTACGTCGGCACAACTTGCTCGGCATTATTGAGGACGAACTCGAACGACCGCCGCTTGAACTCTGTGGCGTCGCGATACCCACTTTCGATAGTGATCCCGTCGAAGGCGTCTAACCAGAACAGGCGCCCCACGCCCTTGCCGCCTTTGCTCCGCTTAAAATCTGTATCGATGGTACAGAATGCTCCGTACCGCTCCTGATCGAGCCCGATCCCGTCATCAGCGACCTCAATGGTGATCTTCGCCGGGTCGCTTAGATGCGAAACGGATATGTCGATGCGTCCTTCGGACACGCGATCGTCAAACTCATCCTCGATCGCGAACATGGCATTGCTCACGGCCTCAAATAGCGGCTGCAGGCTCTGCGTAGCGTTCGACGGCTTGGGTAGCTTTCGGACGCGGTTCTCGATGTTAGGCGTGAGCGCCGGCAATGGTCCTGTCTCCCCAACGGATCGGCCGCTTATATCTCAGGCAGCGATCGCGGCGAGCCTGTCCTTGCGCCATAGCGAACGCGTCTGCTGACCCAGTAGGTTGAGCATACCGTACCCAAAAGCACGAACTTGCGACTACACCGTCCGCGGTCGCACGTTGGTGATGGTAATGCCAACGTCCGCGCTCGCCAGAGGTCCGTCTGTCGTAAACATCTCAGCTTGCAAGTCGATCGCCAAGGCAAGACATGCCCGCTCGCCGAGGGACAGGCCGAGCGCCATCGTCGCTGGCCGAAGGTCGCCTACTATGAGCGCCTGGGCAGGAGTAAGCGGCCGGACATCGAGGTGCAGCCCGCCAAGCGCCTCACGCACGTCGTCAAGTGGCAGTCCTCGGACCCGTAGCTTGGAAATGACCTCCGCGAGGTTGGTTGTTCCAATGATGCTGCGAGTCAGGACATCGACTACCCGATCCGCCCCGGGTTCATCATTCAGAAGGCAGAGCAGGGCGGAGGCGTCGAGTACGACTTTGCTACTCACGCTCCGCCTCACGCCGACGCTCCGCGATCAGCTCGCCAGCCAAACCGACGCCTTCGGGCACATACCTACGCAGGATCGCGCGAGCACGCTCAAGTGCCTTAGGCACGGAACGTACCCGCAGCTCGCCATCGTCCACATCGACGAGAACGGTGTCACCCGTGGTGATCCCGAGCTCACGGCGCATTGCCGCCGGGATCACGAGCTTACCACCGTCCACGATCTTGACCCTCTGTGCTTCCATCTGCACCAAACCCGCTGCTCTTACCCGCCCAACGGCCTTATACCGGAGAGCAAAGTCGGACACCAGCGTGGAGGCAGGGATCGATGCACGGCCGATCACCAATATAGCGTTCATCGATGATGGAGCAGCTACTTAGACCCGGCTCGCTTAGCTAGGCTACGTAGGACCGGTAGTTGCCGATCTGAGCCGACTGCTGCATGACTGGCTCACAAGGGTATACCCAAGAACGCCGGGCAGGAGTGATGAGTAGGTGGCAGGCAGCGGAGTGAAGGTAGCGCGCGTCTACCTGCGGGTTAGCACGGACGATCAGGACCTGACGCGGCAGGAGAACATCGTGGCCGGCGCCAAGGCGGCCGGCTTCTACGTCGCGGCGGTGTACCGGGAGAAGGCGTCGGGCGCGCGGCCGGACCGACCGGAGCTCCTGCGCATGGTGGCGGACCTGCAGCCGGGCGAGGTGGTGGTGGCCGAGAAGATCGATCGGATCAGCCGCCTGCCGCTGCCGGAGGCGGAGCTGCTGGTGGAGACGATCCGAGGCAGGGGGGCGCGCCTCGCAGTGCCGGGGATCGTGGACCTGTCCGACCTGGTGGCAGACAGCGCGGGCGTGGCGCGCATCGTGCTGGAGGCGGTGCAGGACATGCTGCTGCGGGTGGCGCTGCAGACGGCGCGCGACGACTACGACACGCGGCGCGAGCGGCAGCGCGAGGGCATCGAAGTTGCGAAGAGGGCGGGGCGTTACACCGGCCGCAAGCCGGATATCGCCCACCATCGACGCATCGTAAGTTTGAGGGAGGCGGGCATGAGCATCGCGAAAACTGCGGAGCTCGCCGGATGCAGCATCGCTCATGTCAAGCGCGTGACCGCACTCCACCGCTCGAGGGCGATTAAGCCCGAGCAGGGCGGCTGAGTTTTGTACGTGTTCCACCTGCCGATCATGCTGGTTTAGATTGCATCGCTCATCGGGCATCGCGCTAGGCTGCGGAGCGTGATGCCGGCCGTCACCGCGGGACATCTCCGCATAGCCAAGCCCATCCTCCGGTTCTGACACAGAATTTCGACACCTGTACGGCGTTGAGAACGCTGCCGGAGGTGGCCGGTGTCACAACCGGACGAGACCGTTGAAAAAATGCCTGCGCGAAATCGGCGTGGCGGATGTCTGGTGACGCCGGACACCGGAGGATGCGCCGCGTATCAGGCCGGCGCGGCCTGCCGGGCCAGCAGCTGGAGGTTGTATGCCGCGGCAGCCATGGTGAACTCCTCGGCTGCTCCGGCGAGGCCTCGCAGCTTAAGCGTTCGTAGCCCCAGGTTGCGTTTCAGGTGGCCGAACACGCGCTCGATCCGCTGTCTTCGACGCCGCGCGTGCACATAGGCGTCGGTGCCGGCAAGGGCGCGCACGGTATCGCGGGCATCCTCGCTGACGAGGCGGGTAATGCTGCGTTTCCGGCTGACGGTGCATCGGGGCTTCAGTTCGCAGCCAGCACAATCGGCAACATGGCTTCGGTATACGCGAACCTGGCTGGCGCGTTTGGTGCCGCAATAGCCGAGTGGCTTGTCCGCCGGGCAGCGATAGGCATCGGCCTCCCGATCGTAGTGGAAGGCATCACGGGTGAAGAAGGCGTCGCGCTGGCGGCTGCGGTCGATGACCGGGATGTATGGGGTGATTTTTCGGTCGATTAGCCAACTGAGCAACGGGCCGCTGCCATACGCTTTGTCAGCCGCGAGGCTCTCGGGTGTGATGCCCAGTGTGGTGCCGGCACGCGACAGCAGTGTCCGAGTTGCCGCGACCTCGGATGAAAAGCGCGCCGGCGTCGCCTCCACATCGAGGATGCAGTCGGTATCGAGGTCGAGCAAGGGGTTGATGGCGTATGCGTAGCGCGCCGGTCCGTGCTTGCAGGTGAGCGCCGCCTGCGGGTCGGTCGGCGAGATGCTGGTCGGATTGACGGTCGCAGGTTCGTCGGGATCTGGCGGCAACGCGGCGTCGAGCGCCGCCAGATATTCGACGACGGGTCGCGATATGCTTTCCCCGGCACGAAGCTCGTCTGCGACGTCGGCCCCCTTCAGCTTCTTCTCGCGGCTGGCGTCGGCCATGATGGTACTGCCGTCCACCGCCAAGTCGCGCCCCGCTACCAGCCCTGCCGCGTCGCACCGCGCGACCACCTGCTCGAACAGCAGACGATGCAGGTCGCAGGCGCGGAAACGGCCGTGCCGGTTCTTGGAGAAGGTCGAATGGTCGGGCACCCGGTCAGCCAGATCGAGCCGGCAGAACCAACGATAGGCGAGGTTGAGGTGCACCTCCTCGCACAGGCGGCGTTCCGAGCGAATGCCGAACAGGTAGCCGATCAACAGCATCCTGAGCATCAGTTCCGGATCGATCGAGGGCCGCCCGCTCGTGCTGTAGCTCGCCGCCAGCGCCTCGCGCACGAAGCCGAAGTCGAGCAGCCCGTCGGTGCGTCGGAGCAGGTGGCCGGCTGGCACATGGTCGTCGAGCCGGAAGCCGTAGAACAGCGCCCCCTGCGCCACCTGCCGACCCATCATGTCCGTGATCCCCCCACCGCTTTGCCGGAGTGAATCACGCCCTCGTCACCGTCGCAAGCAGCCGTTTTTCCAACAGCCTCGGACGGTTTTGACACCGACTTGCTGTTTACTGGCCTATAGGCTAGGGGGGTATCCTATGTCACATTTGTCTCAAACCAATGTCGATCTGGTCGCCCGCGTTCGTCGCATCGCCGGACAAGTCGGCGCGGTCGAGCGAGCACTTCAATCGGACTCGTCGTGTTCCGACGTGCTCCATCTGGTTGCCGCCGTGCGCGGGGCGGTGAATGGCCTCATGGACGAGATTATCGCCGAACACCTCGAAGCGCATGTGTCGCGGCCCGGCCTCGATGATGCCGAGCGGGCGGCAGGTGCCGAAGAACTGCTGGCGGTGATCCGCCGCTACGCCAAATAGGACGCTTTTCATGGCGGCTTTGCCCGAAATCGACGCCTTCACGCACGACCATGTATTCCTGGGCGCGGCGCACGACGACAATGCCCGCCGGACCCTGTGGGTCGTGGCGCTTACCGCCGGGATGATGGTGGTGGAGATCATCGCCGGTTATCTGACCGGCTCGATGGCGCTGCTCGCCGATGGCTTTCACATGGCGACACACGCGGGCGCGCTCGGGGTCGCCGCGGCCGCTTACGCCTATGCCAAGCGCCATGCCTCCAGCCGGGCCTATAGCTTCGGCACGGGCAAGGTCGGCGACCTGGCCGGGTTCGCGTCGGCGATGGTGCTGGGCCTGATCGCGCTCGGGATCGGTGTCGAGTCCATCCTTCGCCTGTTTCAGCCGATCACGGTCGCATTCGGGGAAGCGACGCTCATCGCGGTGGTCGGTCTGGGCGTGAACATCGCCTGCGCCTTCCTGCTCTCGGGCGGGCACCATCACGGGCACGACCATCATCACGGGCATGACCACCATCACGGGCACGGGCATGCGCACGGCGCGCATGGCGGTGACAACAACATGCGCTCCGCCTATGTCCATGTCCTGGCCGACGCGCTCACCTCGGTTCTCGCCATCGCCGCGCTGCTGGCGGGCCGCTATCTCGGCTGGGTCTGGATGGATCCGGTGATGGGCATCGTCGGTGCGATCGTCATCGCGCGCTGGTCATGGACGCTGATGCGCGACACGGCGTCCGTGTTGCTCGATGCGACCGATCATCATGTAGAGGAGGAAGTGCGCGAGTTGGTCGAGGCGCCAGGCGACGCGCGTATCACCGATCTTCATGTCTGGCGCGTCGGTCCGGAAGCCCACGCCGCGATCGTCAGCGTCGTAGGCGGGCAGGGCGTGACCGGCGACGATATCCGCGCCCGCCTCGCACCGGTTCATGAAATCGCGCACCTGACCGTCGAGTGCCGCTAGCCCTCGAAGGCGGTCAGGATCGGGCATGGTCCCTCCGCTCCTGACCCGCATTCATGTGCGAGCCGGCGAAGCGAGGCGCGCACCCGCTCAAGCTCCTCGATCTTCGCATCCAGTTCGGCAATGCGCTCGCCCGCGAGCTGGCGCGCGCGGGCGCGATCGTCGGTCGCATCCAGCGCCAGAAGCTCACCGATCTGCTCGAGCGTGAAACCGTCTGCCTGCGCCGAGCGGATGAAGCGAAGGCGGCGGGCGTCATCGGTGCCGTAGCGCCGGATGCCGCCTCCGGCGCCAGCCCCGGTCGGCCGGTCTGGCTCGTCCAGCAAACCGCGACGCTGATAGTAGCGCACCGTTTCGACGCCGACGCCGCCCTCGCGCGCGAGCGCCGCGATCGTCATGCCGGTCATGCCTTGACTCCGTACTATGGTACGGACCCTATATAGGCGGGGCGAGGATATTGGAGAAGCGGCATGGCGAGCGCCCCCGCCAAACAGGCGACGATCTACCGGATGGTGATGCCGGAACATACCTGCCCTTTCGGGCTGAAGGCGAAGGATCTTCTGCGCCGGGAAGGCTATGCGGTCGATGACCATTGGCTGATGACGCGGGAAGAAACCGACGCTTTCAAGGCGAAGCACGGCGTCAAGACGACCCCGCAGATCTTTATCGCCGGGGAGCGGGTCGGCGGCTATGACGATCTGCGCCGCTTCTTCGGCAAGATGGTCCGCGACCCCAAGGCCGTCACCTATCGCCCGGTGATTGCCGTGTTCGCGATGACGGCGCTGATGGCGCTCGCCGCCAGCTATGCGGTACTCGGCACGCCCTTCACGGTGCGGGCGGGTGAATGGTTCATCGCGTTCTCGATGTGCGCTCTGGCGATGCTCAAGCTCCAGAACGTCGAGAGCTTCTCGAGCATGTTCCTCAACTACGATCTGCTCGCGAAGCGCTGGGTGCCCTATTCCTATGTCTATCCCTACGCGGAAGGAGCGGCGGGCGTCCTGATGGCAGCCGGCGCGTTGACCTGGCTGTCGGTGCCCGTCGCGCTCGTTATCGGTACGATCGGCGCGGTGTCGGTGTTCAAGGCCGTCTACATCGACAAGCGTGAGCTGAAATGCGCGTGCGTGGGCGGGGACAGCAACGTGCCGCTCGGCTTCATCTCGCTCACCGAAAACCTGATGATGGTCGCGATGGCGCTGTGGATGATCGCTGCGCCGCCCGTGCTGGCGATGGCGCACTGACGCGAAGGTCGGCACGCGTCGTCAATGCGGGCTGATCGCCGTAACTTCTGCCGTCATACCCTTCGCCTTGGCGGTGAATGCGACCCGCTGCCCCGACCGCAGTCCCTTGAGCAGGGTCGGGGGGGATGCCCGGAAGGTCATCGTCATTGCGGGCCAGCCGATCGTCGGGATCGGGCCGTGCTTGATGGTTACGGTTCCACCTTTCGCGTCGACGGCAGTGATCGTCCCCGATCCGCTGCCGGATTTTACAGCCGATGCAGCCGGCCTGCTGCCTTGAGCAAGAGCGCTCGCTGCGATCGGCGTGACTAGTAGCATGAATGCGGCGCGCATGGAGAAAGTGGCTTTCATCAGATCTTCCTTTCGGGGCGGGTTGAAGCTCGCCGCCGCAAGAGCAAGTAGGCGGCTGGCAGGATGAACATGGAGAGGAAAGGGGCGGTCAGCATTCCACCGATCATCGGCGCGGCGATCCGGCTCATCACCTCCGATCCGGCGCCATGCCCGATCAGCACGGGGAACAGCCCGGCGACGATGACAGCGACGGTCATCGCCTTGGGACGTACCCGCAACAGCGCGCCCTCCCTGATCGCTTCCGATACTTGCTCGCCCGACGGTGACGGCCCGCGCTCGGCCAATGCGTGTTTCAGGTAGATCAGCATGACGACGCCGAACTCCGCCGACACGCCGGCGAGCGCGATGAACCCGACACCTGTGGCGACCGATTGCGCATAGCCGAGCAGCCATAATGTCCAGATGCCGCCGGTCAGCGCGAAGGGCAGTGTGCCCATGATAAGCGCCGCCTCGTCGAGGCGACCGAAGGTAAGGTAGAGGAGAAGGAAGATGATCGCGAGTGTCGCCGGCACGACGAGCATCAACCGAGCCTCGGCACGCTGCAGATACTCGAATTGTCCGGAATAGGCGATCGAGACGCCGGGGCTGAGCCGAACATCTTTGCCAACAGCACGGCGCAGATCGGCGACCGTGGAGGCCAGGTCGCGCCCGCGCACGTCGACATAGACCCATGTCGAGAGTCGACCATTTTCCGTCTTGAGCATCGGTGGACCTTCCGCGATCGACACGGATGCGACGGTGCCGAGTGTGATCTGCTGACCCGATGCGGTGACGATTGGGAGAGTTCGCAGTCCCTCCAGACTGTCACGCAGCTCGCGGGGGTAGCGGACGCTGATCGGGTAGCGGGCAAGGCCCTCCACCGTCTGGCCGATCGTCTCGCCGCCGATCGCGCCGGACACAATCTCCTGCACATCGGCGATGTTGAGACCGTAGCGCCCCGCGGTCACCCGATCGATATCGACATCGACATAGCGGCCTCCGGTCAACCGTTCTGCCAATGCCGAGCTGACGCCCGGCACGGTCCTGGCGACACGTTCGATGCTGCCGGCGATGCGGTCCAGCTCGGAGAGGTTGGACCCCGACACTTTCACCCCGATGGGACTCTTGATGCCGGTCGCGAGCATATCGATCCGATTGCGGATCGGAGGCACCCATACGTTCGTGAGGCCGGGCACGCGCACTGTGCGGTCCAGCTCCTCCACCAGCTTTGCCGGCGTCATCCCCGCGCGCCATTGATCGCGCGGCTTGAATTGGATGGTCGTCTCGAACATCTCGAGCGGTGCCGGGTCGGTCGCGGTCTCGGCGCGCCCGGCTTTGCCGAACACGGTTTTGACCTCGGGAACGGTTTTTATCAGCCGGTCTGTGCGCTGGAGCAGGGCCGAGGCGCTCGCGGCCGAAAGGCCGGGAAGCGCGGACGGCATGTAGAGCAGATCGCCCTCATCCATCGTCGGGATGAACTCGCCACCCAATCGGGTCAGCGGCCATGCCGTCGTCGCCAGTACCAGGGCGGCGATGCCGATCGCCGCCCAAGGCCGCGCCAACACGCGGTCGAGCGCCGGGCGATAGGCACGGGTGAGCACGCGGTTGATAATGTTGTCGTTCTCGGCCGGAATGCGTCCCCGGATCAGCCATCCCATCAGGACCGGCACGAGCGTTACCGACAGGATCGCCGCTGCCGCCATCGCATAGCTCTTGGTGAAGGCGAGCGGGGCGAACAGCCGTCCCTCCTGCGCTTCGAGCGTGAACACCGGCACGAACGACAGCGTGATGATGACGAGGCTGAAGAACAGCGCCGGCCCGACCTCGGCCGCGGCCTCGGTGATGACGCGCCAGCGTTCCTCGCCCGCCAGCGCCACGCCCGGATGGTCGTGTTCCCATCGCTCGATCCGCTTGTGCGCGTTCTCGATCATCACGATCGCGGCATCGACCATCGCGCCGATCGCGATGGCGATACCGCCCAAAGACATGATGTTGGCGTTCACCCCCTGCACACGCATGACGAGCAAGGCCGCGAGCACCCCCAGAGGCAAAGTGACGATCGCGACCAGCGCAGACCGGACATGCCACAGAAACAACCCGCAGATGATCGCGACGACGACGAACTCCTCGATCAGCTTGCCCGTCAAATTCTCCACCGCGCGGTCGATCAATTGCGAGCGGTCATAGGTGGTGACGATCTCGACGCCGGGGGGAAGGCTCGCTTTCAGTTCCGCGAGCTTGGCCTTGACGGCTTCGATCGTCTGCCGTGCATTCTTGCCCTGACGCAGGATGACGACTCCGCCCGCGACCTCGCCTTCGCCGTTCAGCTCGGCGATGCCGCGGCGCATCTCGGGGCCGATCTGGATCGACGCGACGTCGCCCAAGGTAACGGGGACGCCGGCACCGGCGACCTTGAGCGGGATCGCGCGGAAATCGTCGACGGTGCGCAAGTAACCTGACGCGCGCACCATATATTCGGCTTCGCCCAGCTCGAGGACGGACCCGCCGGCCTCCTGATTGGCGCGGCGAATGGCATCGACGGCCTGAGTGTGCGTGACACCGAATGCGGCGAGCCGCGTCGGGTCGAGCAGCACCTGATATTGCTTCACCATTCCGCCGATGCTCGCCACCTCCGCAACGCCGGGCAGCGTTTTCAGTTCATAACGTAGGAACCAGTCCTGCAAGGATCGGAGCTGCGACAGGTCACGGCGGCCGGTGCGGTCCAACAGCGTGTATTCATAGACCCAGCCGACCCCCGTCGCATCAGGACCCAGCGCGGCCTGCGCGCCTTGGGGAAGCCGTCCCTGCACCTGGCTCAGATACTCCAGCACGCGTGAGCGCGCCCAATAGAGGTCGGTCCCATCCTCGAAGAGGACATAGACGTAGCTGTCGCCGAAGAACGAATAGCCGCGCACGGTTTTCGCGCCAGGCACGGACAGCATCGTCGTGGTGAGCGGATACGTCACCTGGTTCTCGACGATCTGCGGGGCTTGGCCCGGCCAGCTCGTGCGGATGATGACCTGCGTGTCGGACAGGTCGGGGAGCGCATCGACGGGGGTGGCACGCATTGCGAACACCCCGGCCATGGCGAGCGCGATGGCCGCCAGGACGACGAGGAAGCGGTTCGCGACCGACCAGCGGATGATCGCGGCAATCATCGCCCAGCCTCGCGCGTCATGCGGCGCAGCGTTGGACCATCGGCGGGTTGATCAAAGCCGAACCGCACCCGCTCACCCTTGCGATACCCACGCACCAACGCGGGATCGGCGACGCGGAACGTCATTGTCATGGCCGGCCAGCCGATCGCCGGAACGGGCTGATGGGACAGGGTGACGGAACTGCGATCGATCGCCTCGATGCTGCCGACCGTCTCGTAGATCGACGCGGTGGGTTTCACGGCCGGCTTTGTTGCGGGTGACGCTTCGACACCAATCGGACGCGCATCGAGGCCAGCGAGGCTCGCTTCGGAGTCGATCAGGAACTGGCCCGACGCGACAACCTTCTCACCCTCGGTCAGGCCGGCGACTATCTCGGTTTTGCCGCCGCCTTCTGCGCCAGTGCGAACCTCGGCGGGTCGAAAGCGTCCACCCGGCCCTGCCAACATGACGAGTGTGCGCCGGCCGGTCCGGATCACGGCCTCACTCGGGACAAGGAGTGCATCGCGGCTCCCCTGGTCGAGCGCCACGCTGGCGAACATACCGGGGCGCAACCGGCCGGCACGGTTGGGGAGCTCGACGCGGATTGTGAGCGTGCGGCTCGCTGCCTCGGCCTGGGGCAGGATCGCAGCGATGCGGCCCCTGAAGCTTTCGCCCGGGAAAGCCGCCAGCGTGGCGATGACGGGCGTGCCGATCCGCAGGTTTCCTGCGAGGGCCTCAGGGACAGCCGCGTTCAGCCACACGGTGGCGAGGCCGTTCACCTCCGCCAGTGTCTGTCCTTGCGCGACCGTCATCCCCTGTCGGACGCCGAGCGTCTTGATGACGCCCCCCACGGGCGTGCTGATCGTCGTCACACCTTGCGGTCGGCCGCGCCACTCCGCCGATGCAATCGATCCGGCGGGCATCCCGAGAAGCAACAGGCGCTCTCGTGCCGCCCGCGTGAGCCCGGCATCCCCGGTGCGGCGCACGGCGAGATACTCCGCCTGCGCGCCCGCCCATTCGGGCACAAGGATATCGGCGAGCGGGGCGCCTGCCGGCACGACATCGCCTGGCGCGCGCGCATAGACGCGCTGAACGAAGCCGCCGCTGCGTGCCTGCACGACCGCAACGTTGCGGTCATTGAACTCGATGCTGCCGGTTGCCGAGGCCGAGTTTGACAACGATCCGCGTTCGACCGTGACGATCCGCGCGCCGAGCCGCTGGAGGCTGGCCGGATCGATCGCTACGCCCGGTGCGGCGCTACCGCCTGCGCCCTCGTCGGCATAGCGGGGGATCAGTTTCATCCCCATCGACGAGAGACCCGGGCCGTCGTGCCGCTCCCCCGGGATCATCGGATCATACCAGTAGAGGATCTTCTTCTGCGGGGCTGGGGATGCCGTTTGATCGGCAGCCGAGGACGTGCCAAGTTTCGCGAGCCCGAAGCCCACGCCCCCTGCGACCAGCACCAGCGCGCTTACCGCGGTGACAAGGCGGGCGCGGGTAATGGTAGTGTCGCTCATCGATCGGCGCTCCCGAAGGTAATGGTGAGGCGGACAGAGTCTGCGGCGACGAGCGCCTCACGGTCGAGCACGGTCAGCTCGGCGTCGGCGAGCGCGGTCTTGGCTTCGATGGCATCCGCAAGACTCGCGCGACCGGCAGAGTAGCTCGCTATCTCCAGATCGGCTCGCTTCCGAGCGAGCGGAAGGAGCACGTCGCGCGCGCGCTGCCATTGGCTGTGATGCATTTGGTGGTCCGCCAGCGCGGCCTCCAGATCGGCTGCCAATGTGCGCCGGGTTTCTTCGCGCGCGGCCTCGGCCTGCGCCTGTGCGGATTTGCGGGCTTCGATGCGCGGATTCTGACGCGATCGAGCGAACAGCGGCAGGCTCATCGAAACTCCCGCCGACACCATGTCGCCATACCGGGGGTCACGGCGTTGATAAGCTACCTCTACCCCCCAATCGGGTCGCTTCTCCGCTCGCGCCGCATCCACGTCGGCCTGGGCGCGCTGAATACCGGCCTCGGCGAGAACCATGTCGGAGTGAAGGCTGAGCGCGTCCCGCAGCCGCGCCGGAGCCAGATCGATCGCGGGCATATCGCCGGCAATCTCGGGCGCCGATACGCCGGTCCAGCGAGCCAGCATCGCGCGGGCGCGCGCAACGGCGGCCATCAACTCGTCGCGGCGGTCGTCGAGTGCCGCGATCTCCTGATCGGTCGTCAGTGTCTGACCAGGGCGGACCGAACCGGTCGTCACGGCGGCCCGCGCAGCGGAAGGGAGAGATCGAAGGAATAGCAGAACGGTGTCGAGGGCAGCTAGTCGACGCTCGGCATAAGCAAGGTCGATCCATGCCTGCCCCGCTCCCAATCGCACCTCCCGGAGCTTGGTCGCTTGCGATGCTTCTGCCGTTGCGATCACGGCGCGTGCCTGCGCTTGCGCGGCATGACGCTTGGCAAGGTTGGGTAGGTCCTGTTGGAAACCGACACGCCCCATCGTCATGTCGTCTCTGGATAGGGAGAAGGCGGGTGGCCCAGAGACAGGATAATTCTCGATTCCGATCGACACACGGGGGTCCGGAAGGCTTCCCGCCGCACGTGCATCGGCTTGGGCGGCGCTGACCCCCGCGCGACCGGCAACCGCTCCCGGGGCGTTGGCAACCGCATCGCGCAGCGCTTGGTCATAGGTAAGTGTCTGCGCGTGCGCGGCGCTCGTCGTGAGCGCGGCGACCGCGAGCATCATGGATGCGCGCATCCCTCTAGTCCCTTCATGTCATAATGATGGCCGGGCTCCAAATGGTTGATCGGAGCCCGGCACCTGTTCAGGCTCGCCAGCTTAAGTTGACTGGCCGCCCTTCATTGACATGCAGGCGTCGCGACCGCGTTCCATCATCGGGCACACGCAGGCGCTCGACTGGGGAACGTCCGTAACCCATACGCGGTGTGGGGCTTGAAGCGGCGCCCGCGGGCCCGGCTGGTAATTGGAACGCCACTCCCAATGACCATTGCTTTTATTTTCAGATGTGGCCGCCGTCGCTGCCGACGCGGCGAGGCTAGCGGCAAATACCGCCAAGATGAACGTTTTCATGTCACTTTCCAATTTGATCGAGATTTAAAATCGGCAGAGCCGCAACCGGCGAACGGCTGCAGCCTGACACGGCTTGACTCGATCAAACGGTAGGCGGTTCGGGCTCGGGAGCGACGTTGAGGCCGGCAAGTGCCCGGCTGGCAGGCCAGATAACGATTTGAGATGCGATCGAGCGCTTCAGCACTCTTGCCGGCTCCTCAAACGTCATGGGAACAACGCATCCCATTTGGGCGATACACGCCAGCGTCAGTCCTTTGCATGGGTGTTCCGATGACGGATCCGGGGTCGCCATACCCGCGCAATCCATGCGGGATGGGGTGACATGGCTCATCGCCATCTTGGGTGAGAGCGATGGGCCGGCCGCATACGCAATTCCTTGGCCCAAAAGGCCAAGCAACGCTCCAACAAGAAGCAAGAGAGAAAGACGAGCTTTCAACACCCGGATACTATCCCAATTGTCAACGCCGAGGTCAATACGGGTGGTTTGCCGGGTGCCGTAGTGCCGGCATGAAGCGCCGGGGAAGATTTGCCGCTCACAAGACAACCTGTCGTTTAGGCGCCGTGGCTAGCAAAGACACGCCGGCCAGCGGCACCGAACGCAATGACGTCATAGGGCTGGGTTCTCATGCCGGGCACCTCCATGCCCGGTGAGCCCATCGGCATTCCGGCCACGGCCAAGCCGCGCACGCCTTTAGGATGCTGGGCCAGCGCGCGCTTCATGTCTGCGATCGGGACATGTCCCTCAAACGCGATGCCGTCGATGATCGCGGTATGGCAGGACGCGAGGTCAGCGGGCAGGCCGATCTTACGCTGCAGCACCTCACGGCGATCATCGTCGATGATCTGGACCTTGCGGCCGAACTGCTGACGCACCTGCGCCGCCCATTTCTCGCAACAGCCGCAACCCGGATCGCGGTGCATGGCGATGTCGGCCGCGGCCGATGCGACCGCTGGGATGGTCATTAGCAAGGCGGCGACGGCGCCACGAACACCATTCTTCATCATCAGCTCCTAAAAGGAAATCCCCGCCCTGCCGGGGGGTAGGGGGATCGACAGGGCGGGGCAGCGCTCCCTTATTGCGGGCGCTTGCCGTGCTTGCTGAGCCACGCCTGCAGCTCGGCAATATCCTTTTCCTGTTTCGTGATCGTCATCTGCGCCATGCGCTTGGTCTCGGCGTCGCGCGCGTCACGCACCGCAACGCGCGACATGGCGATGGCGCCTCGGTGATGCTCGATCATCTTGCGCGTCCACATTTCGGCCGCGTCGCCCTGCTTGGCCGCCATCATCTTCTGATGCATGTCCATCTCGGCCTGGCCGTAGGGATTGCCGTCCATCATGCCCGCCATCTTGTCATGATTCATGCCGGCCATCTGGCCGTGATCCATACCCTGCATTCCTCCGCTCTGCTGCGCGAGGACGGGGGTGGCGAGCAGCGCCATAGCTGCGAACGTGGGTGCAAAGCGCATTGTCGATCTCCTCGAGTTCAAAGACTTTTACGCGTGAGCGCAGGCTAGCCCTCACGCGACTTGCTAGAACGCATGAGACACGGGCCGGAAACGAGATTTATTTCCGAGGGGTCACGCTCGTCACCGCGTATCATATAACAAAAAAGCTGCGTTTTTTTCGCGTGCGAACTCATTCTGGAAGATCAGCGCGTCGATTGAAGCGTATTGATTCCGCTGCTCTCGTCCGTTTCGGGTGGGGGCGGCGGAACCTGTCTTTCGCGATAGGAGGGGAGATCAAGCACGTTTTTTGCCGTCGGGTGTGCCTCAAGCCTCGCAATCAGCCGCTTCATCTCGGTGATTTCGCGCACCTGGGCATCGATGATCCCGTCCGCTAGCCTGCGGACGTCTGGATCTTTGATATGCGCCCGCTCGCTCGTCAAGATCGCGATCGAGTGGTGGGGGATCATGGCTTTCATATAGCTCACGTCGTCCACCGTTTCCTGGCTACGGACGAGCCATAGCGCGAGCGCAAACACGACGACGCTGCCGCCAAGGATCGCAGCGTTCACCGCTCTGTTCTTATACATCGACCACATAAAGGCGAGCATGATGGCGGCCATCGCCGCGCCCATGACAAAGGCCATCCAGAGCCGAGTCTGACTAAACTCTATGTGTCCCAGCGCATAGACGTTGGCGTACATAAGGCCAAACATCACCGCGATCGAGGTCGCGACCATGGCCGCAAATCTGCCGTAACCCATTACTCTCATTTTCTCTTTCTGATCATCCATGATATGCTCCTCTCCGGAGATTTTACCTTAGTTAACCCTGCAGTCTTTATTTTAACGCGGCGCTAGACAGCAGGCTACTTAGAGTGCATTAGAAAATGAGATTGTCATATTGACTTGCCAGCATCACTTCATGCCCGGCATATCCTTCATCATCTCGTCGTGATCGGCCGGGGCACTCGCGACCAGTGCTTTGTACTGATCGGGCGTCATGCCGGGGAGCTTGCGGACGAACGCGACCATATCCCAGATCAGGGGATCGGGATGCGTTTTGCCCCATGCCGGCATGGCGCTGAGCTTGACGCCGTGCTTGATAATCCAGAATTGCTGAGCGGGAGTGAGATCCTGGGCGCGCGCGAGTTCCGGTGCCTGCGGATAGAGGCCCTGGCTCATCTCCGATCTTTCGACGCCGGGGCCGAGATGACAACCGGAACACATTTCACCATAGAGGCCCGCGCCGATCGACACGCGTTGCGCCGAAGCGAGATTTGCCGGGGGTGTGATCCCGCGTGCATGCACCTCGATGGACCGATCACGCAGGCGTTCGAGCATCGAATAGACGACCGGCGTGTGCGGCGCGTCCGCCGCGATGTTGTAGATGCCAAGATAAACAAACGCGGCCGCGCCGATCACGACGATGATCGCCAGCACGCCGACGAAGGGCAGACTCGGGAGGTGCTGCCGTAACGAGCGCCTGTCGCTGCGAGCCCTCTCTTCCTCCATTGGTCAGAACCAGACACGAATGCCGGCCACGATGCTCTTGGACGAGGCGCTATCCCCATCCGCCCGCGCGTAGCGGGCGGTGTCGCCGAACCGGCGGTCCCATGACACACCGACATAGGGAGCGAACTCGCGCCGGATCTCGTAGCGCAGCCGCAATCCTAGCTCGGCGTTGGACAGACCAGATCCGATGCGGTTTTCCGGCACATCCTGAGCGGCGAAATTCAGTTCGGCGCGCGGTTGCAGGATCAGCCGCTGCGTGACGCGCTGGTCGTAATATCCCTCCAGTCGCCCGAGCAGTTCACCCTTGTTGGACAGGAAGAGCGCGCCTTCCAACTCAAAGAAACCCGGCGCCAGCCCCTCGATCCCGACCGTTGCGTAGGTGCGTTTGGGGGAAGGCCCCAAATCCTGACGAACACCTGCCTGGAGGTTGAAATAGGGGCCGATCGTCCGGCTGTAGAGCGCCTGCACCTCGGCGCTCTCGATGCCCTTGCGGAACGCTCCCTCACCCTCTGACTTGACGAATAGGCGGTTGATGTCACCGCCGAACCACGCCTCGCCATCCCAGCGATAGCCGTCGCGGCCATTGCGAAACTGATACTCGGCGATGTTCAGCAGCACCTGATTGAAGTTCTGGCCGCCGTGATGCTGCTGAAGGTGGTGGCGCCCCATCGTCATCGCATCCGCGCCGTAAACGCTGTCGGCCGCATGGTCAGTCGGCAGGGGTGGGGCGGGCGCATTTCCTGCAGGAAGCGCAGTGCCGGTCTGCTGTACTCCCGCGGCCGTCATGCCGGGCATCCCGGCCATCCCCGACATACCCTGCATGTCATCGCCGCTGTGCTGGTCTGCGGGCATGGTCATGCCCGGCATCGCCGAATGATCCATGCCCTGCATCGGCTGCTGCGCGCTCTGGGAGGGCATTTGGCCGTTCCCCGGCATTTGCATTCCCGGCATCGACTGTATGTCCTGCTGCGCGCCCTGAGGGGCTGCCTGGTCCATGCCGGGCATGGTCGAATGATCCATCCCCGGCATGGTCCCGTGATCCATGCCCTTCATGTCAGCCATAGGCGCGGCGCTTCGCTTCGCCGTAGGGGCGGTTTGACGTCTCTTTGTGGTAGGTCGCGCCTTGGTCGGCTTACCCTTGGCCGCAGCTTTGCCCGCGGGGCGCGCTGCCGCCTTCTTCTTGGCGGGCATCGGCATCTTCATACCCGGCATGTCCATGCCTTGCATCGACTGAGCGGCGAGGGGGCCGGCCATGCCAAGCATGGTGGTAGCGGCGAGGGCCGCGATCAGCCGATTCATGCCGCCGCTCCTTCGAGCGGCCGAACCGTGACGACACGCATCATGCCCGCAGTCATGTGGTAGAGGTTGTGGCAGTGGAACGCCCAATCACCCGGCGCGTCAGCGGTCAGGTCGAAAGTCATCTTGCCCCCTGGCGGCACGTTGACCGTATGCTTCCTCGGCGCATGGTCACCGTGGCCCGTCACCAGCTCGAAGAAGTGGCCGTGAAGATGGATCGGATGCGGCATCATCGTGTCGTTGACCAACGTGATCCGCGCCCGTTCGCCTTTGCGGAATGGGATGGGGTCGGCAGGATCGCTTAGCTTCTGCCCGTCGAAGCCCCACATATAGCGCTCCATGTTGCCCGTCAGATGGATCTCGAACTGACGCGATGGCGCGCGCACGTCGGGGTTCGGAGCCAGCGCCACGAGGTCGCGGTAGGTGAGGACGCGATGATCGAGGCCGTCTAGGCCCGGCGGCGGATCGCCACTGCGATCCTTCGGCATCGGGGAAATGGTCTGCACCCCTGGTCCCATCTTGACGCCCGGCGCATTCTTCGGATCGCGCATGCTCATGTTCATGCTGCCGCCGGACCCGTGATCCATGCCGGCCATATCGCCAGCCTGGCCCGAGCCGCCCGCCATGCCGCTATGGTCCATCCCGGCCATGCTGCCGCCGTTCATCTGACTATGATCCATACCGGACATGCCGGCCTCGCCCGCCGCCATCTTGCTATGATCCATGCCAGGCATCGCCGCGCCGCCCATCTGGCTGTGGTCCATACCCGCCATGCCGGACATGCCCGCCATTGCTGCGCCTGTCGCGACCGTCCCGTGATCGGTCGGCCCCTTCCAGCCCGTCAGCTTCCATAGGTTGCGCGAGGCGTTCTGCATCAACGTCGGGTCGGGTCCGCGCGTGGCGACCGGGCTTTCATCCTTCATGCCGGACATGCCCTGCATCCCGCCCATGCTCCCCATGTCCATGCCCATATCGGTCATGGTCAGCAGCGTGCGCGGACGCAGTGGAGGGACGGGCGCGATCATGCCCTCTCGCGGGGCGAGTGTCGCGCGACCCATGCCGGAGCGATCGATGGCTTCGGAGACGAAGCTGTAGGCGCGGTCCTCCGGCGTCACGATCACGTCGAACGTTTCGGCAACGCCGATCTGGAACTCGTCGACCTGCACCGGGCGGACATTCTGCCCATCGGCCTGCACGACGGTCATCGGCAGGTCGGGAATACGGACGTTGAAATTGGTCTGTGCCGCGGCGTTGATGATCCGCAGGCGGACCCGCTCGCCCGCCTTGAACAGCCCTGTCCAGTTGTCATACGGCCCGTAACCGTTAACGAGGAAAGTATAGGTCGATCCGGTGACGTCGGCGATGTCAGCGGGGTCCATCCGCATCTTGCCCCACTCGATGCGGTCTTTCAGTGGCATCTCTCGGCCGGCAAGCAAGCCTGCCAGCGTCGGGCGCTGATAATTGAAATAGCCGCCCCCCATCTGCTTCAGCTTCCGGAAAATCTGCGCACCGGTCATCTGGCTATGATCCGACAGTACGATCACATGCTCGCGGTCGAACGCGATCGGGTCGGCGCCGGCCGGGTCGATCACGATGGGGCCATAGAGCCCACCCTGTTCCTGCTCGCCCGAATGACTGTGGTACCAGTAGGTGCCAGCCTGAATGATCGGGAACTCGTACACGAAGGTCGAGCGCGCTTTGATGCCGGGAAAGCTGATGCCCGGGACGCCATCCATGGGAAACGGCACGAGCAACCCATGCCAGTGAATCGAGCTGTCCTCGTCGAGATTGTTGGTGACGGACAGCCGAACCTTCTGCCCTTCCTTCAAGCGAATAAGAGGAGCCGGCACCGTGCCGTTGACGCCGATTGCTGGCGTCGACTTCCCGTCGACGGGGAGTTTGAAACTGTCGATCGTCAGTGCAATGTCGGTGCCCGACACAGTCGGCAACGGCTTCGCGATCCCGCCCGACACAGGCTGCGCCCAAGCGGGCATGTACGCGGTCAATGCCATACCGCCGCCCGCAAGGGCGGCGCCGCGAAGCATCTGGCGGCGGTCGATAGTGCGGCTCATACGGTCCTCAAGGCTCTCAAACGGGAGTGTCTCTCTGGTCTTTATACGCGGCGCTGGCGACTATCCCTTACCACTCGCGAAATCGCTCCAGCAGCTTGCCGCCTTAGCCCGGAACTCAAGGACTCGGGCGCCTTCGGATAGGCCAATGCCGGGGGCATTTGCGTTTGTTAAGGGAGCTCGATCCGCACACCTCGCTCACGGCCTTTGATTGCGAGGGACTAGGCACCTTTGAGGGGGATCCGCTGGTCGCGCGTATCTAAAAATACGGTTCACGCGCGCTGCATGCCGCGAATGAGCGGGGCCTGACCCAGGGCATGGTGTCGGACCTTGCATGCTCTCGGGTCGAAGGAGTTCCACGCCATGAACGACCGCAAATCTCGCCTCGAAACCGGTACTGGCTGCAGATGCGATCGAACCTCGATGGCTACGCCATCATCGTGTTGCGGTGATAGCTCAGCCGCGCCCGTGATAGTCGAACACGACAAATATCATTTGAGGGCTGGAGGCTGCTGCTCAAGCACTAGCGACAGCAAGGCCACCGCGACGGCGGTGGACCCGGTATGCGGCATGAATGTCAATCCCGCAAAGACGGCACATCATGCCAACTACGGCGGCCATGACTATCATTTCTGTAGCGCAGGATGCCGAACCAAGTTCTTTGCCAATCCCGATGACTATCGGAGCGACACGCCGAAACCCGAGCGGATGCCGACGCTGGGGGCGATATGGACCTGCCCCATGCATCCGCAGATCCGGCAGGAAGGGCCGGGGACTTGCCCGCTCTGCGGCATGGCGCTCGAACCGGAGGAACCATCGCTCGACGATGCGCCAAATCCCGAGCTGGTCGATTTCACGCGCCGGCTGTGGGTGGCGGGCGCGCTCACCATCCCACTGCTCGTAGTCTCGATGTTCGCCGAAATGTCCGGGCTGCACCTTGTTGGGCCAACGGCCTCGCCCTGGGTCCAGCTCGCGCTGACCGCGCCGATTGTGCTGTGGGCAGGCTGGCCGTTTTTCCAGCGGGGGTGGACCTCGATCCGCACGCGCCACCTCAATATGTTTACGCTGATCGCGATCGGCGTTGGCGCCGCATTCCTCTACAGCCTGGTCGCAACGATCGCACCGGCCATCTTTCCTGCGACGTTCCGCATGCAGGGGGGCATGGTCCCGGTGTATTACGAGGCGGCCGGCGTCGTGGTGACGCTGGTGCTGCTCGGCCAAGTTCTCGAATTACGTGCCCGGGCCGCAACAGGCCGCGCGATCCGTGCGCTGATGGATCTTGCCCCGAAAACCGCACGTCGGTTGCGGGCGGATGGCTCTGAGGAAGAAGTCGGCTTGGCCGAAGTCGCTGCCGGCGATCGACTGCGAGTTCGCCCCGGCGAGGCGATCCCGGTTGACGGCGTAGTGGTTGAAGGCCGCTCGTCGGTTGACGAATCCATGCTCACCGGCGAGCCCGCGCCTGTCCTAAAAGAGGTCGAGGCAGCCATCACCGGAGGCACCGTTAACGGCACGGGCAGCCTGGTCATGGAAGCCCGCGCGGTTGGCTCGGATACGATGCTGGCGCGCATCGTCCGTATGGTCGCCGAAGCGCAGCGCAGCCGCGCACCGATTCAGGCAGTCGCCGACCGGGTGTCGGGCTGGTTCGTGCCGCTCGTCGTGCTGATCTCGATTGCGACGTTCATCACCTGGTCGCTGATCGGTCCAGAGCCGCGCATGGGCCACGCCATCCTGAATGCCATCGCGGTACTCGTCATCGCCTGCCCGTGTGCGCTTGGGCTTGCAACGCCCATGTCCATCATGGTCGGCACTGGGCGGGGGGCGCACGCCGGCGTGCTGGTCAAGAACGCAGAAGCGCTACAGGCCTTGGAGCAGGTCGATACGCTCGTCATCGACAAAACCGGTACGCTTACCGAAGGCAAGCCAACGCTGGTCGGGATTGAGACAGTGAACGGGTTTGACGAGAACGACATGCTGGCGCTTGCCGCGTCCGTGGAAGCGCAGTCCGAGCATCCCCTGGCGCACGGCATCATCAACGCTGCTAAAGAGCGCAGGCTGCCAATCGAAGACGTTACGAATTTAGCATCGCAGACGGGGCTTGGTGTCAGTGCCGTCGTTGATCGCCGTACGATTGTGATTGGCAACGCCGAGCAACTGGTACGCGTCGGTGTTGATCCAGCGCCGCTCGGCGCCGCAGCCAACCGGTATCGCACCGAAGGCGCGGGTGTCATCCTGATCGCCATTGACGGCGCGCTCGCTGGCCTGCTGGCCGTCGCGGATCCTGTCCGCGCCTCAGCGCGTGGTGCTATCGCAGGGCTTCGCGCGGAAGGGCTTCGGGTCGTCATGCTTACCGGCGACAACCGCGGTACGGCAGATGCACTCGCTCGTGCCGTCGGCGGGCTTGACGGCGTACACGCCGATCTTCGGCCGGAGGACAAAGCGCGTATCATCGGCGAGCTGAAAGCGAGCGGCGCGAAGGTCGCAATGGCGGGCGACGGTATCAACGACGCCCCGGCGCTTGCCGCTGCAGATGTCGGCCTGGCAATGGGGACCGGAACAGACGTTGCTATCGAAAGCGCTGGCATGACGCTCACGCGCGGCGATCTCTCGGCGATCGTGCGCGCGCGCAAACTTGCCCGCGCGACGATGCGGAATATCCGCCAGAACCTGTTTTTTTCTTTCCTGTTCAACGGGATCGGTGTGCCGGTGGCAGCGGGGGTGCTTTATCCAGTTGCGGGTATCTTACTCTCACCCATGCTCGCAGGGGCCGCAATGGCGCTCTCGTCCTTTACTGTCGTGCTGAACGCGCTGCGCTTGAACGCAGTAAAGTTGTGAATAGCGAAGCGACAGCCGACACGAACGGCGTCTCACAGAGCGCGGTCGGTTTCGACGAACGGTCAAGCTATAGTTCCGCTGAACCTCCGCTGAGACTAACCGTCTCTCTGAACGTCACCGTTCATGGCTGGTGTTCGATTGCGATCCAACCGCCGTGAGGGATCTTCAAAATCCATTACGCCGCAACAAAGCGGGGCAAATAGGACGGCGACGCACACATTCTAGCGGCCTGCCAGAACTCATTAGCTATTCTGCACGTCTCATCAACAGAGCGGAGGATATTTAGAACAGTATTATTCCTGGTATTTATTTTGGAAGCGAGAACACTTGAACCGTTGCTGGTTATAGATACAGCATCCACAACAAGAGCAAACATGCTCGCCGTAACAACATTATGGGCGAGCCAGAATGGTGCAGCAATCAAAAACCAAAGCTTCATTCGGTACGTCGTTTTCTGGACCCTGGCCAACGTACCTAGGATACATCCCGCGCTTGCTAACATGGTCGGAATACCGTTCCACGTTAAACTGGCGATCAATACCAGACACACAAGAGATCCGGCGCATGCGCAAATCACGACACGACGATCACGCACGAGTGAAGACGTCAAAAGCTGAGCAAGTGCGATGATGCAGGATGCCGCGGCAGTCGACGTGCCGCTAAGGGCAAAATACGCGGCAAACGCTGCCGCCCCGGCGCATTGTACAGCCACTGCGGCGCGATAGGTGCTTAAACGAGGCCAGGTAACAATGGCTGCCACGCCAAGACTGCCGAAGACAGTTTGGCCGATACCTAATCCCAAGATCGGAGCAGCGATACCGGCAATCATCTCAACCTCTTGAACGCGGCGAATAGGTCAGGGCCTACTCGCGCAAGGTTAACGGTCGGTTATTCACCGCCGTAGGTGAGGGGTAGCCGTCTGTGCCGCGTAACCAAGGTGAGGGCACAAACATGTGACACACGAGGAGAATGGGTTGATGGACACGGTTGCGCTAGCCTCCCAACCCCATGAAATCTCCGACTGTATCGTCATCGGTGGTGGTCCCGCCGGCCTGACTGCCGCCATATATCTCGGGCGGTTCTTGCGAAAATGTATGGTGATTGATGCCGGGGGCGGACGTGCTCGATCGATCCCCCGATCCCATAATTTGCCAGGATTTCCTGAGGGTATTGGCGGTGCAGAACTATTGGCCGGAATGACGCGCCAGGCTGAAACTTATGGTGCAATCGTCCGCCACGGTACGGTGGATCGATTGGCCCTAACGGAAGATGGATTTTCAGTTGGTCTTGGCGCGTCGATGCTAGCGGCTCGGACTGTGGTAATGGCAACCGGCGTTTTCAATCACCGGCCCATCATGCCCGACAAGATGCATGATGACGCGCTGGCGCGCGCTCTGCTGCGCTATTGCCCGATCTGCGACGGTTTCGAGGCGAAGGGCATGAAAATCGCTGTTTTGGGATGTGATCGTCATGGTGCAGCAGAGGCAGAGTTTTTGCGCCCATATAGTGCGCAGATCACATTGTTAGCGCAGCGCTCGCCCGATTTGGAATGGCCCGACGAAGTGAGGCTGAACCAGTCTGGGATCGAAACCATCAAAGATGCAGTAAATGACATTTGCGTCGATGGAAATCAGATCGTCGTAAGATTGCGCGGGGGTCGCGAGCTATCCTTCGATACCCTGTATCCCGCGCTTGGCTCGACACCACAAGCCCAGCTTGCCACTGGCATCGGTGCGGATGTGAACGATCTCGGTTGCATTTTGACCGATGCGCACCAACAAACCTCCGTTCCAGGCCTTTACGCTGTCGGTGATGTCGTCGAGGGCCTCGATCAGATCAGCGTTGCGACAGGGCAGGCGGCGAAGGCAGCAACAGCGATCCACAATCTCCTTCGTGAACGCGCTCAGAGATTCGCAACCGCACATGCCGCATCCTCGTCCCAGTCAACGCGCCCGCCTGAAGCTGCCCGGCGTCGCCTCCACCTCAAGACGTGAAACAACGCGAACAATGACTGCTATTCGAATTGGCGTCGTGTAACCCTCATTTCTAGTTTTTGAATCGCGTGCGGTGGACATGGACCGACGTCGATCGTCCGGGATGCCGCGCATGGCTTGCGACGAAGATAGCCTTTACGCGAGGCCGCTCATCGTGCCGATCGATCGCCCGCGATCTGTGAGCAACGACGAACTTGGCTTGGTAAGGGCTTGAACCGCGCCGGGTTTGTCGGAGGCTCTAACTCCTGAG